>JAEEXZ010000041.1 GCA_016288055.1 Bacteroidales bacterium | reverse complement strand
AGAAGTTCGAATACAACGAGTTTCAGCGCCGTAAGGTCCAGTACACCTACAATCCCAAGGGCAAACTCCTCTCCATCAAACACTACGAATACATCGCCCAGAAAGCGAACTGATCTGCGGTGGGCTTGTGGGCCTGCTTGTGACGGGCTTGCGGCGGTTTCTGGCCTGCTTGTGGCGTGCTCCGACGGCTTCCTGGCGGGTTCCCGGTGGCTGCGCAGGTCCGGCACATGTTCCCCGAGTGGCTTTGCTATAGCCCTGGGTCGGTGGTGCACATCTGTATGTACACCAAAAGTGCGCTGAGAGGCTGATTTTCTGTACATACAGTTGCGGGAAGTGGCTCCAGGGGTGATTGCGCATCTGTATGTACACCAAAAGTGCGCTGAGAGGCCGTTTTTCTGTACATACAGCAGCTGCAGGGGCGGTGCATGAAGTTCTGCAGATAGATCCTTCGCTGCGCTCAGGATGACAAGTTTATGCGAGTGGTTACACGGGAGCCGGCGCGCAAAACGAGGCGCGCCGGCCATTGTGTATATGGAAACAAGGCACCGCCTCCCAGAATGGGGGACACAGCACGTGACGGGACAAGAATAGGCTGATATTTTGACAGGACAAGTGCTGGAGCACGTGCTCAGGAAAAATAAAGGCGTTTTTTTGACTGGGCAGGTGCTGGATGAATAGAGATGCCCGGTCGGTGCCTGCCTGCCTCCTCTGCCGCCTGTGAAGGGGACAACTAGAGGGCGCTGCGATACTCGGAGGGGGTGAGGCCGGTTTTCTTTTTGAAGAAGCGGGAGAAGTAGGACTGGTCCACGAGGCCGGTCTTTTCAGCGATTTCGGCGATGGAGAGGGAACGGTCTCGCAGAAGCTGCTTGGCGGTGTTCAGGCGGGCGATTTCAATCCAGTCGATGGCGGTGCGATGTGTGCTGGTCTTGACGGCCTTGTTCAGGTAATTGGGAGTAACGTGCAGTATGGCAGCATATTCCGACACATTGGAGGGAGCTTTGTCGTGCTCGAAGACCAGCTGGAGGAACTTCTCCGGGATGGCGGCAACGTGCGAACCGCTGCGCAGCTGGCCCAGAACCAGGTCCAGGGCGCTTTTCAGGAAGGCTTCGTCTTTGTCGGCATAGGCGGTGAGCATGCGGCGGAAGAGCGCGCCCATAAAGACGGCGTCATCGAACCAGAAACTCTGCTGCAGGGGTTTCTCCGCGCGCAGGGCAGTATAAGATGCATCTTTGAGGAAGTCCAGGTTGAAACGCCCGTCCACGCCCACGCAGCCTTTGAAATGACGGATCACAATGAGGCGGTTCTCCGGAACCAGCAGGAACTGTCCCGGTCCGATCAGGATGTTCTGCCCGTCAATTTCCACCAGGGCTTCTCCTTCCATCAGGTATGCATATGTATAGTCCGGCAGACAGTAAGGGGTGGTCTGCTGCGGTTCGGTGTACCCTTCTACGTTCAGAGGGTGAATGGAAAAACCTTGTTTCATATCAACTAAAATCCAATATCAAAACCAATGTTGACGCAGAAATTGTTCTGCTCGCGGCGGTGCGTCAGGCGCCAGAAGCAGTCGATGCGAAGGAGGCGGAAAATGTTGGAAATACCCAGGCCGGCCTCCACGTAGGGGCGGGTGAGCACGCCTGTTTCCTGCAGGGTGTTCAGTTTGTTCTGGTCCGAGAGGTCTCCCCACGCGAAACGTACGGTGGCCACCTCGCGCAGGTCCAGTTCCTTGATAAGCGGGATCTTCCCCAGGAAGAAGCCGTCGAAGTTGTGCTCGTAATAGCCTTCCAGCCAGCGGTCGGAGGCAAACTCGTAAGCCGCCATGCAGGAGAAAGCACCCTTGTCGAAGAAAAAGGTGGTATTGCTCTTGTGCTGCTTGAGGAGCGGGTGCGGCACGCTGCCCCAGATGATACCGCCGTTCAGGAAGAACTGCCCGTAGCCGATGGCCGTAGTGGGACTCTTCCACTGGATGTAGGTGTCGGCCCTTACGAACTGGAAATCGTTATCCGTGATGCCTTTGAAGCCGCCCGTGATGCCGATGGCCACCACCGGATACCGCGTGAACAGGTAGGTCTTCTTGAAGTAATTGCGGCTCACGCTTTCGTCGAAGGAGAAGCGGAAAGCCAGGTGCAGCTGGTTGGCGCCCATGCTGTGCAGCTCGGTGTGGTTGCCGTCAACCGAGTAGATGGGAACATCCGGATTGCTCCACATGCGCTGCATGGTCCACTGGATCTCCGCGTTCACGCAGGGGTTGAACTCGTGCTGATAGAGAAAATCCGTCGTGCGCACGAGCGTCTGGCGGTTGGCGCCGGCGCTCACCAGGAAGGAAGAGAACATGTTAGGGGCCGAGAATACCCCGCTGCCGGCCCCCAGGCGCTCGTAATCCTCCTTGAAGGTGACCGTGAGCTTGCGGGTTCGCTCGCGGCCGATCATCCACTCCACGGAACCCATGCCCTTCCACTGGTGGTCGCGGAAGCCGTAGGCCCCGTACGCGTTGAGACGCAGCTTTTCCGAGAAAGTGTACAGCGTGCGTCCGCCGAACTGCAGGCGCAGGCCTTCCATCTCGTTCCGGGAGAGGGTGCGTTCCCATCGGCCCACCTCTATCTTCCAGGGCTCGATTTCATAATAGCCGGAGATGACGGTGTCCAGGAAGGCATAGGTCCATTTGTAGAAGGGCTTGTCCTGGATTGTGCTCACCATGTCGTAGATGCCCTTCTCACGGGCGGACAGCGGCAGGGGACGCATCAGGCGCCAGAAATTGTCGTCCCCGCGGATGACATCCCGCATGACCACGGCGTTGTCTTTCTGCATCTGTTCGCGGTCTGCGATGGGTTCAAAGACGGGGAGGCTGTAATGCATCTCCCGGCGCAGCAGAAGGGAAAGGAAACCGGACGTCTCGCTGGTGGTTACAGACAGGTCCACAAGGGTGTTTTCCTTGCCGTAGAACCACTTTCCGCCCGCCAGACGGCGGTTCTCGACGGAAAGGTCCAGGTGCCGCAGCCAGTTTACGTTCGATTTCTTGGAAAGGCTTGCATGGACGGAACGGATGCCGAAGTCCCCCGCGTCGATGAGCATCTCTCCGTCGAAGGTGGGGGAGGTGACCAGCTTCTTGGGATGGAAGTGCAGCACATAGGTCTTGCGGCCTTCCACCTGGAGGCTGTCCACCAGGTAGTAATTGTAGAAGATATGTGCGCTTTCGTGAGCCGGGTTCGGAATGGACAGGTTCACGATGTTGATGGCCGGCTTGAAGAAATTGGCCTTCAGGAGGTATGAGCCCGTGAATTCCCGCACAATATTGTCGTCCTTGAAACCGGAGATGCGGCTGGCGCGCATGTATTCCCGGTTGAAGGAAGGGGACTGGCTGTGGAAGACCTCGCTCAGGTTTTCCGAGAAGATGGCCGGGACCGCGACCTTCCCCTCCAGGGCCGATGAGTCTGCGTACTGCAGGACGAAGCCCAGATTCTTGCGGAGCATGCGGCTGTCTATGACCTCTTCGATGTTGGTGATGTCCAGCTCGATTTTCGAGTACAGGCGGCTGCGCCAGTCGGGGGCGTTGTCGGGGTCGTTCCCGGGGAGACTTTTGCTGAGTTTGGCAAGGAAGGAACGGATGTAGTGGTCATCGGCCCGCACGACAGCGGCGTCGAGAACCTCCGGCTCGGGGACAGGAGGTTCCTGGGCCAGCACCTTCAGCGTGGCCGTCAGACATAAAAAGAAGATGCCCCACTTCTTGAACATGACTTCAAAAGTAGGGCAAATTATTTAATTATACAAGAAATTGACCAGCTTTAAACGCCACTTGACAGGACAAATGCGGACAATGAATCCTACGGCGCCGTAGTCGATGCGGGGAATCACCCTCGGGCGCATGTGGTGCGCGTTGAGCTGACGGAGTATGGCTTTGCCGATGACCTGGGGCGACATGCCGCCTTGCTCGTCCTTCTCGATTTTGCTCAGATTCCGGGCCATTTTCTCCTTGTAGGGGGAGTCCGGGGCCTGGGCTGCGGCGTTGAGCCGGCGCGCCTGGGTGAAGCCGGTGGCAACGTCCCCGGGCAATACGCAGCAGCACTCCACGCCCGTTCCGTCCAGTTCCATGGAAATGGATTCCGACAGGGACATGAGGGCGGCCTTGGCGGCGGCGTAGAAAGCCTGGTAGGGAAGCGGTAGGATGGACATCACCGATGCGACGGTGATGATGCGGCCGAAGCCTTGCTGGCGGAAGACGGGCAGGCAGGCCTCGATGGTTTTCAGCGAGCCGAAGAAAGTGGTTTCGAACTGGTTGCGGGCCTCTTCCTCCAGCGTTCCTTCGACAGGGCCGTAAACGCCGTTTCCGGCATTGCAGACCACTGCGTCCAGATGTCCTTCGGCGGTGAGGATATCGGCCACGACGGTGGCGGCCATGGCGGCGTCATTTACGTCCAGTTTGACGGGGACAATCCCTTCCTGGGGAATGTCGATGGTGCCGCGGCGGCTGCCAGCATACACTTTCATGCCGGCACTGGCGAGCAGATGGGCGGTGGCGGCGCCGATGCCGCTGCTTCCGCCGGTAAGAAGAACCACTTTTACTTTCATAATTCAGAGCGTAAGGTAAAGGTTTCGGGTAAAGGCATGTCGTACACGCTGGCACGGAGGAATGCCTTGAATTTTTCTTCCGGAATGGCGTCCTGCTGCTCCACCGTAATGATTTCGCCGATGCCCAGGCGCGGATGCGTGCCCTTCTTGTTAAAGAGCTCGTGGAACAGGCGTATAAAGCGGATGCGGTAATCCAGCAGGCCAAGAGCGTAGTAGAAGCGGGAATTCCTGTCAAAGAAGCGGATGGGAATGATAGGGACGCGCGCTTTCCGGATGAGCTTGATGGCGGCGTCCTGCCAGTCTCTTTCGCTGAGAATCCAGCCCTCGCGGGGCTTTACGTCCGCCACGGCACCGGAGGGAAAGATAGCCAGCGGTTCCCCGCTGCGCAGCTGCAGGAGGGCGCTTTTGACGCCGTTGATGCTGGTGGCGGTGGTGCCGGAGCTGGCATTGGTGACGGGATTCACCGAGATGAAGTTGGGCGCGAGGCCGTGGATCCACATGAGCAGCTCGTTTACCATGACCTTGATCCGGGGACGCTGGCGGCCCAGCAGATCTACCAGGCAGATGCCGTCCAAATGTCCATAGACATGGTTCGCGATGACAATGAAGGGCCCTTCGGGAAGCTGTGCCAGCCTTTCGGGGTGGCCGATGCGGAAGTCCACACCCAGCCCGCGAAGCAGGGCGGAAGCAAACTCGGGGCCGGCCGGAATGTGCTGGTCCTCCACCCACTGGTGGATATCATTCACCCGGTTTATCCCCGTGAGCCAGAGGCCCGCCTTTAACAAAAGCTTTCCCCGTTTTCCTTTGAAAATAGGGGAAAGCTCCGGTGCGTTTTCTGGTGTGATGACCATTACTCCTTCTCCTGGTTTTTGGGCGGATCTACCTTGGCGAAGTACTTGGCGTCCTGGAAGAAGCCTTTCAGGTAGAAGAAGATGACGAGCAAGGCGGCGGCAACGGCGATGTAGTCGAAGATGCCGATCATGAAGTCATTGTGGAACAGCGTAATGGGTTTTTTCCACTCCGACAGCCAGGGGATGTAGATGAAGCAGATGTTCGTGATGAACAGCATGAGGCGGAACTCGGTGGGGCCGAGGCCGCCGTAGGTGAGGCGCATCTCCCCCTTGAGGTGGCAGTCGATGTAAACATAGACGCTGAGCATCAGGTAGGCGATGAGGGCGAACATGGCGAAACTCATGTTGACGAGCGGGCTCACACCCACGCTGATGAACATGATGGTCTCGTTGATGACGTCAACGTTATGGTCGATGTAGAAGCCGTAGGTCTTGCGCTGGGTGTTGCGGACGCGGGCAAGGCTGCCGTCCATGGAGTCTCCGAACCAGTTGATCAGGAGGCCCAGGCAGGAAAGCCAGAGCCAGTGCAGGTTCAGGTTGGAAAGGGCGTAGCCGGTTGCCATGACGAGGGCTCCGAGGAACCCGACGAAGGTGAGCATGTCAGAATTGACCCAGGAAGGCATGCGCTCCGCCATGTAAACCAGGACTTTTTTTTCATACGGATTCAGGATGGAAGTCTGGATCCGGGTTGCTTGTTTCTTCTCTTCACTCATAACTCTTGCGTTTTAAGCAATGTCAAGCAAAGATAGCAACTTTTATTTTCTCTGCAAACGTTTGAGGAGCCTTCGGATGCTTTGTACGCCCTGCTGGAGGAAGCTGTCGAGATGGCGTTTGCGCTTTTCCGGATACATGTCCATGAAGGTGACGAGGATACCGGAGTCATAGACGTCACCGAATTCGTCGTTGATGCCGGTTCCGAAGTAAATCATGGTGGGGGAGAGGTTCATGTAGGTGTTCACCAGCGGCGGGATGGCTACCCCGAACTTTTGCACTTCCGCCTTCAGGACACGGTATCCCTCCTTGAAATCCAGGCCTTTGAACAGGCGGGAGCAGCGGCGCCTCACCTTCCTTTCCACCTTCACCTCCTTGCGGATCTTCAGGAGCCGGTGGCCCTTGCCGAAGTACTTGTGCAGGAAGCACATGATGAGCTCGCGGGCCTCGTCCGGGTATTCGGTGTAGATGGTGGCCTTGCCGAAGAAGTATTTGATGCGTTTCTTATAGAGGACGCCGATGGCGGCGATTCCGTCGAAGAGGTTGTCCAGGGCGTAGAGGCTCTTGGCGCCGGCTTTGGAACTCTGGTACTCCACGGACACGAAACTGCGTCCCAGCTCCATGGTGAGCGGAAGGTACTGCCGGATGAACTTCTTGGTGAACTGGAACATGTGCGAGGAGGTGAGGATGGGCTGCCCCTCGCGGTCGAAGACGGCCTGGTCGCAGATGCAGAAGCGGTATCCGCCGATGATTTCCTCGGCCTCCGGATCCCAGAGGACCAGCTGCTTGTAGCCGTAGGCGGGGTCCGTGTCGAATTCGTCGATGTCGAGGGGGCGGCCGGTGCCGCCGCCGTCGTTGCGGAATGCAATTTCCCGGAGACGGCCGATTTCCCGGATAACGTTGACACTTTCCGCCCCGACGACGTAGAGTTCGTTGGATGCACGGTTGGTGGTGCGAAGCAGTGTCTGGGGAGTGAGTTCGGCCTTGAGGGCCTCCCGGCTGACCGGCTCTATGATAGGTTCCATAAGGTTTCGTACAGTTTTAACGGGGCTAAAATAGGCACATTTTGTGACAAAAGCAAAATTTTGTATCTTTGTAAACTTTAAGAAAAGTTATGGGTAGAAGTTGGAAAGAACTGCTTGGTAAGTTCGTGATGTTCGTTCTCACGTCCAGCCTGGGTACGGTCGTGGATCTGGGGCTCCACTGGGTGTTGAGTACCTATGCCTTCCGTGGCAATTACTGGGGCAGTTACTGGATTGCGCCTACCATCTCGTTCGAGGTAGCGGCCATCGCCAACTTCGTCATCGCCTATTTCTTCGTCTGGAAAGAACGTATCAGTCACCGTAATACCCGCTCCTTCTTCCGTCATCTGGCTGGCTACAATGCGGCCTGTGTGGGCGCGTACATCCTCAAGGTGTTCGCCATGCAGGGTTTCCACTTCCTCTTCCTCAGCCTGGGATGGATGCAGCAGCTCACCATCGAGCCTGTCGTCTGTAACCTCGCCGGCCTGTGCTTCAGCGGCGGTTTCAACTTCGTCATGAGCGAGTTCGTGATCTTCAACAAGAAAAAGAAGAATACAGATTTAATACACAACATTTAATTCCCATTATGAAAGATTCCATCATTATCCTTTGTGGCGGCGGCCCGGCTCCGGGCATGAACACCGTCGTGATGTCCGTTGCCAAGACGTTCCTGTCCAATGGTTACCGTGTTATCGGCCTGCATGGCGGTTACAGCGGACTTTTCTCCAAGACTCCCCGCACAGAGGATATCGACTTCTTCAAGGCAGACGCTTACTTCAACCGTGGCGGTTCCTACCTGCAGATGAGCCGTTTCAAGCCCACGGACAAGGACTTTGAAGAGAACTTCAACCTGGGCCTGTTCCAGGAGAACAACATCAAGCTGCTGGTGACTGTGGGCGGCGACGACACCGCCTCCACCGCCAACCGTATCGCCAAGTTCCTCGAGGCCAAGCACTACCCGATCCACAACATCCACGTGCCCAAGACCATCGACAACGACCTTCCGCTGCCTAACAACACCCCTACCTTCGGCTTCAACAGCGCCAAGGATGAGGGCGCCCACCTGGCCCGCACCGTGTATGAGGATGCCCGCACCAGCGGCAACTGGCTCATCATCAGCGCCATGGGCCGCAGCGCCGGTCACCTGGCCCTGGGTATCGGCGAGGCTACTCACTGCCCCATGACCATCATCCCCGAGATGTTCAACAAGACCGAGATCACCCTCGACAAGATCGTGAACCTGGCCCTGTCCGCCATCCTCAAGCGTAACATCCTCGGTATCCCTTACGGTACCGTCGTCGTCGCCGAGGGCGTTTTCCACGACCTCAATCCCGAAGAGATCAAGAATGCCGGCGTGTCCCTCACCTACGACGAGCACGGCCATCCGGAACTGGGCAAGGTCTCCAAGGCCGTCCTGTTCAATGACATCCTTGAGAAGAAGTTCAAGGAGATCGGCATCAAGGTGAAGACCCGTCCCGTGGAAATCGGCTACGATGTCCGCTGCCAGGATCCTATCGCATTCGACCTCACGTACTGCACCGAGCTGGCCATGGGCGCCTACGAGCTCTTCTCCAAGGGCGAGACCGGCTGCATGGTGTACGTGGACGCCTTCGGTACCGCCCATCCGCTGTACCTGAAGGATCTGCAGAACGCCGAGGGCAAGATTCCTCCGCGCCGCGTGGACATCGAGGGCGGCACCTCCCAGAACTACTTCAACCACATCTGCCACTTCATCAGCGAAGCGGACTATGAGGCTGCCAAGAAGTTCGTCGCCAACCCTGAGGCCTACGACTTCAAGAAGATCCTTAACTGGTAAATTCTTATGAACCCCCGGGTTCGTCCTATATTGTATTTCCTGCTGGCAGGCATCCTTTCCGGGGCCTGTCAGCGGGAATACATCATTAATGAGGGGGAGGAGATGCCGGAGAAGCCTTCCGTCATTCCCGCTCATACGGACGAGATACCCCGCGTTTACATCACTACGCCCAGGACCGTTGACGGCAAGGACGAATGGGTGGAATTGTCCACCATCAGCATCCACGTGAAGGTTAACGGACGGGACAGTGTGGTCTATGAGGCGGACAGCCTCAAGATCAAAGGACGTGGCAATTCCACCTGGGAGGCCTATCCCAAGAAGCCTTACGCGCTGAAACTCAATCACAAGGCCAATCTCATCGGCACGGGAAAGACTTCCCGCTGGGTACTCCTGGCCAACTGGATGGACCGCACCCACCTGCGCAACCAGGTGGCCTTCGAGGCGGCCCGTCGCACGGATATCGAATGGACGCCTTCCGGCGTTTTCGTCCAGCTGTACATGAACGACCCCATGGATCCGGACATCGGCCAGAAATATCAGGGGTTGTACTGGCTGGGGGAGAAGATTCGCGTGGAGGGCTCCCATTTCACGGCGGACTACCTCTATTCCTTCGATACCTCCGACAAGGCCGATGCCGATTATACCGCCTACTGCCACTCCTTTTACGGCGGCGAATGGCACGAGACGGACGTTCCCGTCACGCTCAAGTACCCGGACAAGGACGACTATCCGGAGTATTTCTGGATTTCCCACCTGCGGGATGCCAGCCTTTTCGCCCTTCAGGATGTGGAGGATGCCATCTATCATGCCCCTTCCGGGAATTGGCTCAGTCGCATTGACCTTAACAGCTTCTGCGACTGGTATCTGGTGAACGAACTGTGCTACAACACGGAAATCCGTCACCCCAAGAGCTGTTATTTCTACATCCGGGACAAGGTGATGTATGCAGGGCCGGTCTGGGACTTCGACTACGGGACTTTCTATATCCCCAGCGGTCCTTCCCAGCTGCGAGTCAAGAGCGCCCTGTATTATTTTCACCTGTTCCCGCTGAAGATTTTCCGCAAACGCCTGCTGGCCCGCTGGGCATATCTGAAGCCCCGTTTTGCCACCCTTCCGGACTACATCGACAAGCAGGCCGCCCTCATCCGGGACGCGGAGAAAGAGAACTTTGAACTGTGGGGACCGCCTTATCCCAACCCCATCGCGACGGCAGACACGGACTTCATGGTCAATATGGATGAAGACCTGACCTTTGACGAGGCCGTCGAGAAAATGAAAACCGCTCTCCGGCTGCGGATCTCCGTCATGGATGAGCTTCTTGCCCAGCTTCAATAGATGAAACAACTGATATACCAGCTGTTGCCCCGCCTGTGGGGAAACGGCCATTTCTCGGCCTTGGACGATAGTTCCCTTCGCTACATAAAGGAGACACTGGGGATGGATGCCGTGTGGTGTACCGGTATCATCCGCCATGCCACCCGCTGGGGAGCGCAGCCGGAGAAGGTGGTGAAGGGCGACGCAGGCTCACCCTATGCCATCACGGACTACTATGACGTGAATCCGTACATGGCCGATAATTCCTCCCGCCGCATGGATGAGTTCCGCCGCCTGGTGGAGCGCGTGCACGGAGCGGGTCTTCGTATGATCATCGACTTCGTTCCCAACCATGTGGCGCGGGAGAATGTCAACTTCGGCCTCGATGATGACAAATCCGTGCACTGGAGACCGGAGAACGACTTTTTCTACTATCCCGGAGAGGCCCTTCGCCTGCCGGTGGAGGCCTTCGCCTACAGCGAATACCCCGCCCGCGCTTCCGGGAACGCTTTTACATCGGCCCCGTCCGTGAACGACTGGTACGAGACGGTGAAACTGAATTACTGTGACACGCATACCGCCACCTGGGACAAGATGCTGGACATTGTCCTGTACTGGGCCGGAATGGGCGTTGACGGCTTCCGCTGCGACATGGTGGAGCTGGTGCCCCCTTCCTTCATGCAGTGGCTCATTGCGGGCGTGAAGCGGGTTTATCCCGCTGTCCTGTTCATCGCGGAGGTGTACCAGAAGGACAGGTACCGGCAGTACGTGGAGGAAGTGGGTTTCGACCTGCTCTACGACAAGTCCGGCCTCTACGATACGCTCCGGGCGGTGAGCTGCGATGGGGTATCGGCCCGCCGGATTACGGAGAACTGGCAGTTTCTGGGGGATTTGCAGCCCCATATGCTCAATTTCCTGGAGAACCACGACGAGCAGCGGCTGGCATCCGATTTCTTCTGCGGAAAGCCCGAGGCGGGCTATGCGGCGCTGGCCGTGTCCCTGCTGCTGAACGACGCGCCGTTCCTGCTGTACTTCGGCCAGGAAGGAGGGGAGAGGGGAATGCAGAAAGAGGGTTTCAGCGGGCTGGACGGCCGCACTTCCATCTTTGACTGGTGCAAGGTGCCGGCCCTGGAGAAACCGGACAGGAAGGTTCTGGCGCGTTACGAGGATATCCTCTACTGGTCCAAGCATCCCGTTTTTGCGAAAGGCGCCACTTACGATCTCTGCTATGCGCAGGGAGAGGGTTTCAATCCCGACCGCCATTTCGCTTTTCTCCGCGCCCAGGGGCATGAGTGTTATCTGGTGGTGTCCAACTTCGGCCCTTCGGCCGACATCCATGTCCGCATTCCCGCCGAAGCGCTTTCCTTCCTGGGCATCCATGCCCAGTGCACCTCATTTACCCTTTCCGTCCCTTCTTCCGACTTCGCTCTTGTCAAGGTGAGCTAGCGGCGGCGGAATTCGGCGACGGTGATGGCGGTGGCGACGGCGGCGTTGAGGGATTCGGAGCCGGGGTCGTCGGCCGGATAGGGAGGTATGAAGAGGCGGTCGCTCACGCAGGCGGCCGTGGCGGCGGAGATGCCGTTGGCCTCGTTTCCGATGACAATGACGGCGGGGGCTTCCCGTCCGTTGTCCAGCGTTTTCCGATACATGTTTTCCCCGTCCAGGAAGGTGCCGTACACTTTGCCGCCGCAGGCAAGGGCGTCCCGGCACAGGGCGGGAATGTCGCAGTAGTGGAAGCGTACGCGGAAGATGGCACCCATCGTGGCCTGCACTACCTTGGGATTGAATACGTCCACGGTGTCTCCGGATGCGAATACGGCGTCGATGCCGAACCAGTCCGCGATGCGCAGGATGGTGCCCAGGTTACCGGGATCCCGGATGCCGTCCAAGGCCAGGAAAAGGCCTTTGGAGGGCAGTTCCCCGAGGCTGATATCGTCGGGCCGATGCACCAGCGCCAGCGCCGGAGAAGGGGAGGAGAGGCCGGAAATGCGGGCCATGGCAGCCTCGCCGATTTCATCCTTCCGGTAAACTTTCTCTACCTGGAAGCGGGAGGCCAGGGCCTCGGCCACCAGCTTCTCTCCCTCCACTACAAACAGGCCGCTCTCGTCCCGGAATTTCTTCTGGGACAGCGATTTAATATATTTTATCTCGTTATTTGTCATAATCAAAAGCCCCCTTGGGTATCATTCTAGGTTATCCATTCGCTAGAATGGATATCCTACGCCGAAGTGGATGGCCGCATTGCCCTTGTCCAGCCAGTTGGCCGGCGCAACCCAGCGCTTGCCCTCGGGGAGGCCGGGGTCGTGGATGCGGATACCGGCGTCCAGGCGCAGCAGGATGAAATCCAGGTTGAGACGGAGGCCCAGGCCCCAGTCCATGGCAATGGTCTTCAGGGAGAAGGTGCTCTCCGCGCTCAGCTCGGTGAGGTCTTCGCTGCGGACGGGGAAGTCCCAGATGTTGCCGGCGTCCAGGAAGAGGGCACCCTCCAGTTTCCAGGCCAGCGGGAAGCGGTATTCCGCATTGGCCTCTATTTTCATGTCTCCCAGCTGCGCGGGGATGACGAAGATGTCCGAGAGCAGGGTGTTCGCACCCGGTCCCAGCGTACGGGCCTGCCAGCCTCGCATGGAGGTGGATCCGCCGCAGTAGAAGAGCTTGTCCAGCGGGACGGAAGTGGAATTGCCGTAACCGTATCCCGCGCCGGCCAGGAAGCGCAGCGCCAGGGACTGGTGAAGGATGTTCCCGAAATGGAAGGTCCTGCCCAGGGTGAGCTCCGCGCGCACATACTGCGCGTAGGGCGTATTCCATATCTTGTGCTGGCCGTAATCGTTCACGGGCATGTACTTGTTGAACAGGCTCATGACATTACCCGACACATCCACGCCCAGGCGGACATAGTGGAAGGATTTCCGGGGGACGGCCGATGCATCCGTGGTATAGTAGAGCATGCCGCTTACGCCCATGTCGAAGTTGTCCGTGTACAGCTGCATCAGGAAGATATTGTTCGCCATGGAGCGAATGTAGAAGTCTTCGCTGATGTTGAAGATGCGGGAGATATTGGCGCGCACGGGCGAAACCTGATAGAACAGGCGCTCCGTCAGGCGTCCGCTGTAGGTAAAGGCCGACGAAATCACCGTGCGGCGGTATTCGGGCCGATTCTGGTAGTTGAATGCGAGGGATATCTCCGTGCGGGGAATGTTGGGCCCCTTGAAGAGGCGGTTGGGCAGGCCGATGAACTTGGGAAAGCGCAGGGTGGTGGAGACGCTCACTTCCGTGGAGGAGGCGTTGTCTCCCGGCTTGAACTGGAAATTCCCCTTGAGGCCGAGGTTCAGGAGCTCCCCGCCGTGGAAAAGGTTCTTGTGGTAGTACGTGAGCTGGGGAGACAGGCCGATGAGTCCCGTCGAGTTGACGGATGCCTCCAGGTTGGTCTTGAAGCCCTGCAGGCCGGAGTTGCGGAGGTTGATGCGGGCGTCCACCCTGTCGTCGGCCACAGGCTCCAGGTTGATGTTCACGCTGGAGAGCATGCCAACGCTGGTTAGGCGGGTGTAGGTGTCGTTGATGGCCTTTTCGCTGTAGGGCTGGCCCGGACGCAGCATGTTAAGGTTTTCCAGCACGCTGTGGCGGATCTTAAGGTCCTTCGGATAGGCGATGCTCACCTCGCCGATCCGGTATTTCCGGTGCGGCTGGGCGGAGGCAGGGTCGTCTCCGAGGGCGTAGTCGCGGATGTCCATCTTCAGGCGGGCGGTGCCGTCGGATTGGAGCGTATCGGCCTCGAAGGCGAAAAATCCCTTGTTGAAGCCGAAGTAGCCGCGGTTACGGAAGAACTGGGCGGCCTGTTCGGCCTCGGCGGAAAGGACCTGCTCGGAGAGGTAGAGTCCCTTCTTGAGGCTTGTGGAGGGGAGATAGTCCTCGAAATCCTGGGGGAATGTCCCGTAGGTGGGAATGTCATAGTCGATGGCGCTGATCCGGTAGCGCTTGCCCGGGGTGACGTAGTAGAAGACATAGACCTTGCGGTCTTTCACCTGGACGTCACTTTCCACGGTGGAGCCGTAGTATCCCATGTAGCGCAGGTGGTTCCGCATGGCCGTGACGCTTTCCTCCACCTTGGAAGGGTTGAACACCACCGGCTCCGTTCCCAGGCGGCGGAACAGGCGCTGAAGGCCCGACTGGCCGTCTCCCGCCCAGTTGTACACGTACAGGAACGGGTTTACGCCCAGGATGTAGGCGTTGGGCTTCTGGAGGACGTAGGAGTTTAAGGAATTGGCGTTGAAGGACTTGTCGTTCACCTGGACGGTAGCCTTCCGGAGGAGGAGCTCATCGGGCGAGAGGGCACGGGTGGTACTGCAGGCCGCGGCGGCGAGCAGTGCAAGCGCACAGAATATGTGTTTCCCCGTTTTCATTCATACAAAAGTAACACTTTTTTTGCTTTTCTCTTGGTTTGAGCGTAAATTTGCACGTTTTAATTGAACCGATTTTTCAGGCATGAAGAACAAGTACATAGACCTTATTGACCAAACCTTTGACTTCCCGCAGGACGAATTCATGGTGGCGGACGGCAATCTGCTTTTCAACGACATCGACCTGATGGAAATCATCGAGAAGTACGGCACCCCCCTGAAGCTGACGTACCTCCCCAAGATTTCTTCGCAGATCCAGCGGGCCAAACGTCTGTTCAAGGTGGCTATGGCCAAGGCGGACTACCAGGGTGAGTATCACTACAGCTACTGCACCAAGAGTTCGCAGTTCGCCTTCGTGGTGCACGAGGCCCTCAAGAACGACATCCATCTGGAGACATCATCGGCCTACGACCTGGACCTCATCCAGGCCCTGGAGCGCGACGGCTCGGTGAAGAAAGAGGACCTGTACATCATCTGCAACGGTTTCAAGCGCCCCCAGTACATCCAGAATATCGCCAAGCTCCGCAAGGACGGCTGGAAGAACATCATTCCCGTACTGGACAACAAGAACGAATTCGAAGACCTGGCCAGCCTCATCCAGGAGGATACCATGATGGGTATCCGCATCGCCTCCGAGGAAGAACCCAATTTCGACTTCTATACTTCCCGTCTGGGTATCCGCTACTCGGACATCGTCAAGTTCTACAAGGACACCGTGGCCAAATACCCGAACTTCCACCTGAAGATGCTCCACTTCTTCATCAACACGGGTATCCGCGACACCGCCTATTACTGGAACGAACTGTCCAAGTGCGTACGCGTGTACTGCGAGCTCAAGGCCATCTGCCCGGAGCTGGACAGCCTCAATATCGGCGGCGGCCTTCCCAACAAGACCTCCCTGGCGCAGGATTTCGACTACGAATACATGGTGGAGGAAATCATCAACCAGATCAAGGTTACGTGCAATTCCTACGGCGTTCCGGAGCCCGACATCTTTACGGAATTCGGCTCCTTCACCGTGGGCGAGAGCGGTGCCACCATCTTCAAGATCCTCGACATCAAGCAGCAGAACGACCGTGAGAAGTGGTACATGATCGACAACTCCTTCATGACCTGCCTTCCGGACACCTGGGGCCTGAACCAGCGCTTCATCCTGCTGCCCATCAACAAGTGGAACGACGAATACCAGCGTGTCTTCCTGGGCGGCCTCACCTGCGACAGCCAGGACTTCTACAACGCGGACTATCACGCCAACGCCATCTTCCTGCCCACCATCCGCAGCCGCAGGGAAAACCTCTATATCGGCTTTTTCCACACTGGCGCGTATCAGGAGGCCCTTTCCGGTTTCGGCGGCATCAAGCACTGCCTTATGCCTTCCCCGAAGCACATCCTCATCGACCGGGACAAGGACGGCAATCTGATCACCTCCCTGTTCTCGGAGGAGCAGACGTCGGAGTCAATGCTGCGTACGCTGGGTTATCAGGTAGATTAACCTTTGGGATAATACTTGGGCCAACAGGCCTCGAGATAAGCACGGAGCGCGTCTTCGTGCTTGTTTTTTGCCGGCTCGTAGAAGACGGTGCCTTTGAGGCTGTCCGGCAGGAATTCCATGTCCACGAAGTGCCCGGGATAGTCGTGGGCGTATTTGTAGCCGTCGCTGTAGCCCAGCTCGGACATGAGTTCGGTGGGGGCGTTGCGGATGGGCAGCGGGACGGGCTGGTTTCCGGTCTGTTTCACCGTTTCCAGGGCTTTCCCGATAGCCATGTACGAGGCGTTGCTCTTGGGGGAGGAGGCCAGATAGACGGTAACCTCGGCCAGGGGGATGCGTCCTTCGGGCATGCCTATCTTTGACACCACCTCGAAGCAGGCGTTGGCCAGCAGGAGGGCGTTGGGATTGGCCAGGCCCACGTCTTCGGCGGCGCTCAGGCACAGACGGCGCGCGATGAAAAGGGGATCCTCGCCCCCGTCGATCATGCGCGCAAGCCAGTAGATGGCCGCGTTGGGATCGCTTCCGCGGATGCTTTTGATAAAGGCCGATATGATGTCGTAGTGCATCTCGCCATCCTTGTCGTAGATGGCCATGTTCTCCTGAATGGAGGCGGTTACGGTGGCGTTGTCCAGGACGATGGGGCTCTTGCCCGCCTGGGCGTCGATGACCAGTTCCAGTACGTTGAGAAGCTTGCGGGCGTCTCCGCCGCTGTAGCGCATGAGCGCCTCGCTTTCCTTGACCTGGATTTTCTTTTCCTTCAGCAGGACGTCTTCCGTGAGGGCGCGCTGGAGGAGGGTCTGCAGGTCTGCCTTTTCGAGGCTCTTCAGGACGAATACCTGGCAGCGGGAGAGCAGCGGGGTGATGACTTCGAAGGAAGGATTCTCGGTGGTGGCGCCGATGAGCACGATGGTGCCGTTCTCCACGGCCCCCAGGAGGGCGTCCTGCTGGGCCTTGTTGAAACGGTGGATTTCGTCGATGAAGAGGATGGGCGCCCCTTTCTGGTTGAAGAGGGAGTTGTTGCGGGCCTTGTCAAACACTTCCCGCACGTCTTTCACGCCCGCCGTAACGGCGCTGAGCGTGTAGAAATCCCGGTCCAGGGTTTCCGCGATGATGTGCGCGAGCGTGGTTTTGCCCACACCGGGAGGGCCCCACAGGATAAAGGAGGACAGGTTCCCGCTTTCGATCATTTTCCTCAGGATGCAGCCCTGGCCCACCAGATGGCGCTGGCCCACATATTGGTCCAGTGTCCGGGGACGCATCCGCTCGGGAAGCGGAGGCAGCATGGCTGAAGAGGCGCTCATTTAGATTTCCTTGGAGAATACGCG
>JAEEXZ010000040.1 GCA_016288055.1 Bacteroidales bacterium | reverse complement strand
GCCACATCGGCCCCTTCGAAATAATCTCTTTTCATTATTTACACAATTGCGCCGCAAAGATACCCAGTCCAAGGCGAAAAACCAAGTTTCCACGAGACCTGATCCACATCATAACCCGTGGACCAGGTCCAACACATTTTTGGACGAGGTCACTTTTTACCCCTTGGACCTGGTCCACCACATCGGCCACCCAGGCACCTGAGAGCCATACCCGTTGGACCAGGTCCAGCCCCTAAAATGTGACCTAGTCCAAACACACCGCAGACCTAGTCCAAACACACCGTGGACCTGGTCCAACACATAATGAGCCGGAAAAAGATTTGGAAAAGTCATGAAGTTGGACGAAATTTGTCAGATAAAAAACAACCTATTAAATCTACTATTAACGCTTACTAAAATGAAAAAAGCACTGATCCTGATTGTATGCCTGATGGGCATGGCCCTTACTTCGAAAGCACAAAACAGCACGGCTTTCCAGCCGGGCCCGATGGCCATCAACTCCTGGACCGGCCAGCTCACCGTCGGCGGAGTCATCATCGAGAAAGAACTTTGGGACCGATACTTCTCCCCGGAGGATCTGGCCAGTTTCAAAACCGGCAAAATCATGAATGACGTCGGCGGAATCATCGCCTGCGTCGGCGCCTTTCCCCTTGGCTACGGTTTGGGATACACCCTCGGCTGGAATGCCAGAGGCTGCTCCAGTGAGCATGCCAGTTACAAGTCGGCCCAGACAATGATGTGGGTAGGACTCGGCGTAATGGCCGTAGGCCTGGCCGTCGGCATTCCCGGTTCCATCAAGATGAAAAACGCTATCAGAAACTACAACTCGGCACTGACCTGCCGGAGTGAGCTCCGCTTCGGGAGCACGCCCAACGGAGTGGGTCTCGCCTTTATTTTCTAATGTTCATCGACACCCATACCCATTTCTACGACGAGTGGCTGCTGCCGGATGCGGAAGCGGCCGTTCAGCGTGCGCTGGAAGCGGGCGTGGGAAAAATGATACAGGCCGATATCGACTCCCATGAGCGTCCCGCCATGTGGGAAATCGGCGACCGCCACCCCGGCGTCATCTTCGAGATGCTGGGCCTCTACCCCGGCTCCGTGACTGCCGATTCCTGGCGCGATGAACTGGACCGGGTCTTCGCCCTCGCCAAGGAAAAGGCCGATGCCGTCGTCGCCATCGGCGAAATCGGCCTGGATTACCACGAAGGAAAGGAATACGCCGCCCAGCAGAAGGAGGTCCTGCGCGCCCAGCTGGAACTGGCCGCCCGGATGGACCTGCCGGTGAACATCCATCTCAGGGACGCATGGGAGGACTTCTTCGCCGTCCTGAAGGACTACACCCACCTGCACCTGCGGGGAGACCTCCACTGCTTCACTTCCAGCTACGAGGTCTATGAGCTAGCCAATCGCTACGGAGACTTTTCCGTGGGAATCGGCGGAGTGGTCACCTTCAAGAACGCCGGCATCGCCAAAGTCCTGGAACGCATCCCCATGGAGAAAATCCTGCTGGAGACCGACGCCCCCTACCTGGCCCCCGTCCCGCACAGGGGGCAGCGCAACGAAAGCGCCCTCCTCCCCCTCGTCGCCGCGAAGGTGGCCGATATCAAAGGTCTGAGCATCGGCGAGGTGGAAACCATCACCACCCGCAACGCAGAAAAACTGTTCGGAATATGAAGTCAGTCTTAATCATCTACACCGGCGGCACCATCGGCATGAAGGAAGATCCCGCCGACGGCACCCTGAAGCCCTTCGACTTCAGCCAAATCAAAGAGGAAGTGCCGGAACTGAACAAGTTCGACGTCCGGATCGACTCCTTCACGTTCGACCCGCTCATCGACTCGTCGGACGTAGAGCCGTCCCTGTGGGTTGAACTGGCCCGGCTCATCCAGGACAAGTATGAGGAATACGACGGCTTCGTCATCCTGCACGGCACCGACACCATGGCCTACAGCGCCTCCACGCTCAGTTTCATGCTGGAAGGGCTCTCCAAGCCGGTGGTGTTCACGGGAAGCCAGCTTCCCATCGGCATGCCCCGCACCGACGGCAAGGAAAATCTCATATCGGCCGTGGAAATCGCATCGGCCAAAGACGAAAAGGGCCATGCGCACGTGCCGGAGGTCTCCATCTACTTCGATTCGCTCCTGCTGCGCGGCAACCGGTCCACCAAATACAGCGCCGAGGCCTTCAACGCCTTCGCCTCCCCCAACTGTCCTCCCCTGGCCGAGGCAGGCATCAACATCCGCTACAACGCGGACCTCATCCGGAAGCCCGCCGGCTGGGACGCCCCGCTTCGCGTACAGACGCACCTGGATACGCGCGTTTCCATCCTCAAGGTGCATCCCGGCATAACGCCCATGGTGGCCCGCCACTTCCTCTGCGCCCCGGAAATCCGCGCCTGCATCATAGAAACCTACGGCTCGGGCAACGCCCTCTCCAAGGAGTGGTTCCTGGACATCCTCCGGGATGCCGACAGCATGGGAAAAATCCTTCTCAACGTAACCCAATGTAAATCAGGAACCGTCAACATGGACCTCTACGCTACGGGCGCGTCCCTCAAACACGCGGGCGTCCTTTCGGGGGCCGACATCACTACGGAAGCCGCCCTCGGAAAGCTTTTCTGCCTTATGGGAAGAAGCGACGACAACACCTGGGTAAAAACCATGCTGGAAAAGGACCTGTGTGGCGAAATAAGCAAATAATCTTTGGCCATTCCGAATTTTATTGCTAAATTGCGCGACCAAATATGTGGATATATTTATTATCTTAAATTCAATTAATAACTAACAACACAAAAACGATTATGAAAAAGTTTTTCATGTTTTTGGCAGTCGCCGGTCTTCTGACCTTCACTGCAAACATTGCTTCCGCTCAGGAAGAAGAGGACGCCGCTCCTGCCGCAACGGAGCAGGTCGAAGAGACCGAGGAGGTCGTTGACCTGTTTGCCGGTTCCGGAGAAGAAGTTCCCCTTCACCAGGCCCTCAAGACCAAGTTCATCGAGGGTGGCGCCGGCTTCATGTCCCTGATCATCATCTGCCTGATCATCGGTATGGCCCTCGCTATCGAGCGTATCCTTTACCTGGCCTTCTCCAAGACCAACACCACCAAGCTCCTCGAGGCCGTGGAAGAGGCTCTTGCCAAGGGCGGTATCGAAGAAGCCAAGAAAGTCTGCCGTGAAACCCGTGGCCCCGTTGCCAGCATCTTCTACCAGGGTCTGCTCCGCGCCGACCAGGGCGTTGATGTGATCGAGAAGACCATCGTCTCCTATGGTGGAGTTCAGATGAGCCTCATGGAAAACGGCCTCAGCTGGATTGGTCTGTTCATCTCCATCGCTCCGTCCCTCGGATTCCTTGGTACCGTTATCGGTATGATCCAGGCCTTCGATGCTATCCAGGCTGCCGGTGATATCTCCCCGAACGTTGTGGCTGGCGGTATGAAGGTTGCCCTTATCACCACCGTGGGCGGTCTTATCGTTGCTATGATTCTCCAGATCTTCTACAATTACATCATTGCCAAGATTGACTCCCTGTCCATCGACATGGAAGATTCTTCCATCCGCTTCGTGGACCTGATGGTAAAGAACAACAAGTAATTAATCAACCCCTTTAATTCCAGTATATAATGGAAAACCAGAAATACGCTAAAATATTCAAGATCCTGCTTGTGGTTCTGATAGTTGTGAGCGTTGGGATTCTGCTTTGGGGTATGATTAAGGGCTATCCGGAATCCGGCTCCCCGGACAACGGTACCGTAGCTCCTCTGCTCTACTGGGCATACTGCGTGCTTGGTATTGCCCTTGCCGCCGTGGTCTGCCTGGGCCTTTATATTACGGCTACCACCAATCCCAAAGGCCTCGTCAAGATCGGAATCGCAGTGGTCGCTGCCGCCGTCCTTTTCGGCGTCTGCTACCTGCTCGCTTCCGGCGCTCCGGCCATCAACTGCAGCAAGCCCACGACGCCCGCTGAGCTCAAGATGACGGACACCATCCTCAACCTCGCTTACGTGGTTGGCGGTGCCGCCGTCCTGTCCATCATCTGCGGCGAAGTACTCATGACCATCCGCAAAAAGTAAAGTAAACCATGGCAAGAAGAAAATTTGAAGCAATCGGTTCGACGGCTGACATCGCCTTCCTGCTGCTGTGCTATTTCCTCATGACTACAACCATGGGGGACCAGTCCGGTCTGCAGCGCCGCCTTCCTCCGATCCCGGACGAGAAAACCGCCCAGGACCAGAAGGTTAACCGTCGTAACATCATCATCGTCAGAATCAATTCCGCCGATAAGCTGTTTGCCGGTAGCGAAGCCATGGACATTGCCTTCTTGAAAGATAAAATCAAAGAGTTCCTCACCAACCCCACCAACGATCCCAACCTCCCCGAAAAGGAAGAGAAGGAAATCGAAGGCAAGACCTACAAGGTCTCCAAGGGCGTTATCTCCCTGCAGAACGACCGTGGTACCAGCTACCAGGCCTACATCGCAGTGCAGAACGAACTGGTAAAGGCCGTGAACGAACTCCGCGACGATTTCTCCCGCGCCAACTTCGGCAAGAAATTCTCCAAGCTCACCGAAGACGAGCAGGAAATTGTGAAAAAGGCTGTACCTCAGAACATCTCCGAGGCAGAGCCTAAGGACACCGGTAAAAGGAAATAAGGAGGAAATAGATTATGTCAAAATTTGGAAATTCCAACAACAAAAAGGAAGTCCCTCAGGCATCGTCCAACTCCCTTTCCGATATCGTGTTCATGCTCCTGTTCTTCTTCATGGTTACCACGCAGATGCGTGAAACCGAGAACAAGGTGAAAGTGGTCATGCCCGAGGCATCCGAAGTCGCCAAGCTCGAGAGAAAAGACCTGAGCGCCAATATCAACATCGGCTCCCCTACCCTGCAGTATCAGGCCATGTACGGTACCGATGCCCGTATCCAGCTCAACGACTCTTTCAAGACCGTTACTGACATCCGTGACTTTATCGCCGCCGAGCGCGACGCCATGAACGAGGCAGAACAGTCCCTCATGACCGTCAACCTCCGCGTGGACCAGGATGTCCGCATGGGTATTGTTTCCGACGTAAAACAGGAGCTGCGCCGCTGCTCGGCCCTGAAGATCATGTACGCCGCCCGCAAACCCGCGAAGGACTAAAAGACTATATTCCATATGAATTTCGGCCTCCTTTTTCAAGGGGGCCGATTTTTTTAAATGGGTAAGAATTCCTATATTTGCATGATTGTATCAAAAGGAATTTATGGAAACTTTGAAAAGAACCAAAATCAAGGCTCTGCTTGCCTCGGAGCCGGGCGCAGAAGTGCTGGCCAAAGGATGGGTCCGCACCAAGAGAGGCAACAAACAAGTCAAGTTCATCGCCCTCAATGACGGTTCTACCATCAATAATATCCAGATCGTAGCCAACACCGAACTCTTCGACGAAGAACTCATCAAGCGCATCACTACCGGCGCATCCCTGTCCGTGAAAGGACAGCTCGTCGCATCGGTCGGCAGCGGCCAGGCCGTGGAGATCCAGGCCAGCGAAATCGAGGTCCTGGGAGACTGCGACCCCATGCGCTTCCCCCTCCAGAAGAAGGACACCACCCTGGAATTCCTTCGCAGCGTGGCCCACATGCGCCTGAGGACCAACACCTTCGGCGCCGTCCTGCGCATCCGCAACGCCATGGCCTACGCCATCCACACCTTCTTTAACCAGAAAGGCTTCGTGTACCTGCACACCCCGCTCATCACCGAATCCGACGCAGAGGGCGCAGGAGACATGTTCCAGGTAACCACCATGGACCTCAAGAACATCCCGCTGGACAAGAAGGGCAACGTGGACTTCAGCAAGGACTTCTTCGGCAAGAAGACTTCCCTCACCGTTTCCGGTCAGCTGGAAGGCGAGCTGGGCGCCACCGCCGTGGGTGAGATCTACACCTTCGGCCCCACCTTCCGTGCAGAGAACTCCAACACGCCCCGCCACCTGGCAGAGTTCTGGATGATTGAGCCGGAAATGGCCTTCTACGACCTCCAGGACAACATGGAACTGGCCGAGGAATTCGTGAAATACCTGGTCCAGTACGCCCTGGACAACTGCATGGACGACCTGAAGTTCCTCAACGACAAATACGACGACGGCCTTATCGAACGCATGAAGAGCGTCCTTGGCATCGCCTTCCAGAGAGTCACCTACACCGAGGCCGTGGAAATCCTCGAGAAAGCCGTGGCCGATGGTGTCAAGTTTGAATACCCGGTTCACTGGGGCACGGACTTCCAGAGCGAGCACGAGCGTTACCTCGTGGAGAAGCACTTCCAGAAGCCCGTCATCCTCATCGACTTCCCCAAGGATATCAAAGCTTTCTACATGAAGCAGAACGAGGACGGCCGCACCGTCCGCGGAATGGATGTCCTCTTCCCCAAGATCGGCGAGATCATCGGCGGCTCCGAGCGCGAAGCTTCCCTGGAGAAGCTGGAGCAGCGCATCGAGGAGCTGGGCATGTCCCGCAAGAACCTGGAATGGTATATCGACACCCGTCGTTACGGCAGCGTTCCGCACAGCGGCTTCGGCCTGGGCTTCGAGCGCCTGCTCCTGTTCGTCACCGGCATGGCCAACATCCGTGACGTCATTCCCTTCCCCAGAACTCCGAAGAATGCAGAGTTCTAAGAGATTCTTCGCTCCGCTCAGAATGACAGGATTATGCTAGTAATTGGTATCGCCGGAGGATCCGGCTCAGGCAAGACGACGGTGGTGAGAGCCATCACCGAACAGCTGGGAGGCCGGGTTGTGGTTATCCCGCAGGATTCCTACTACAAAGATTCCAGCCATATCCCCCCGGAAGAGCGCAAGAAAATCAACTTCGACCATCCGGACGCCATTGACTGGAAGCTCATGTGCCAGCAGATTCGCGAGCTCAAGAGCGGCCATACCATCCAGCAGCCGGTTTATTCCTACATCACCTGCTCGCGCTCCACGACGGATACCATCACCGTCGAGCCGGACGATGTCATCATCGTCGAAGGCATCCTCATCTTCACCTGCAAGGAACTCAGGGACCAGATGAACATCAAGATCTTCGTCGATGCAGATGACGACGACCGCGTGCTGCGCATCATCGTCCGCGACATCGCCGAGCGCGGCCGCACCATCGAAACCGCCATCGAGCATTACTGCGAAACCGTAAAGCCGATGCACCTGCAGTTCATCGAGCCCTCCAAACGCTACGCCGATGTCATCGTCCCCCAGGGCGGTCACAACAAGGTGGCCATTGACATCATCACCAATACCGTCGAGAAAGCCCTCAAGAAGAAAAAGCGCAAGAAATGAAGCTGACTCCGGACCAGCGTGCAGGATTGTATATCACCGTGAGCATCCATCTCGCGGTGATTATCGTTTTGCTGGCCGCCCGGATTGGCTACGAAGTGCAGCGCGAAAACAGCTTCGTCATGGACTTCACCGCCCAGGAAGCAGCCGAAAAGCTGCAGGAACGTATCCGCATGCAGCAGCGCATCGAAGCCCAGCTGGAGCAGATGATCTCAGACCCCGGCGGCGTCCCGCTCAGGAACGTCACCGTGGACCGGAGCGCCCTCAAGGACGACCGCGGCACCGACGCCGACGAGCTCTACCGCGAAGCCGAGCGCCTGGCAAAGGAATTGCAGGAGGGGCAGAGCCGGGCCGATGAAAGCCAGGACAGCTTCGCCGCCATCCAGGAGGAGAAGAAGGAAAAGAAGACGGAGCAGGCGAAGCCCTACAGCGGTCCCTCCGTACTCTCCTGGAGCCTCGACGGCCGGAAAGCCTCCCGCCTTCCCATCCCTGCCTACCGCTGCTACGGCGGCGGCGAGATCACTGTCATCATCACGGTGAACAACCGCGGGGACGTGCTCAACGCGAAGGTGGACGAAAATGTTTCCTCCCGGGACCGTTGCCTGCAGGAATTCGCCGTCCGCGCCGCCCGCCTCTCGAAGTTCTCGGCTTCCGTGGACGCGCCCGCCCGGCAGATGGGTACCATTACATATTCGTTTATCGCACAATGAAGAAAAAAGCCTATATCTGCGCCCTCGCGCTCCTTCTGTCGGCCCCGCTCCTGCAGGGTCAGGGACAGGTTTCCACCCGCAAGCACCGCCTGGCAGACTTCACCGACAAGGTAACCCAGGTCGTTCTCACCGGCAATGAAATGCTCTCCAGCGCCCTGCGCGAAGAAGTCGTCGCCGGCTGGACGGCATCGGCCTTCGAATTCTGTTCTCTGGAACGGTTCGAGACCATCAAGGACCAGGACCGATACTACTTCCTTATCATCGCCGAGACCGGCGGCGTGAGTTATCTGACACTTCGCAAGGGTTCCTTCGAAGTGATATCCCTCCCGCTGGCGGCCGCCGCGGCTGGAAGCGGCCGGGAACTCACTTACCTGAGCGGCCTCATCAAGACCGTACAGGACTTTACGCTGGAAGCCATGGAGTCGGAGATTGTCGCCTATGGCATGGAAGCCTGGGTGAACAAAAACTACGACAAGTGGGGGCATACCAAGCAGATCCGTATCGCACGCGAAGATCTGGCCGACAATGTCACGGAGCAGGATCTGGCCCGCTATCTGGATTCGGATTTCATCATCACGGAGGACGCCACGGAGGCCGACCAGGATTACCTCGACGCACAGTACAACACGCTGGTGGGCTATGTGGTCGCTCCCCTGCAGGCGGAAAAGGGCTCCTACTGCTACAAAATGCTCTTTGAGGCAGAGACGCATACCCTTTACTATTTCTCCAAACACAGAATCACAGCCCGGAAGGGAGCCGGTTTCCTTCCGGAAGACCTGAAACGCCTGGCCAGGAAAAGATGACGACAGGAACTACTCCCCAGGGACTCAGATATGCCGTGCGCCGAAACGGACGCGCCGTAGCGTTCTGCGCGCTCACCATCGGCTGCGGAACGCGGGACGAGCAAGGCTACCCCGCCGGCATCGCCCATTTCGTGGAACACGCCATGTTCCGGGGAACCCGCCGTAAGAGCGCCAACGTCATCAACGGATACCTGGACAAACTGGGCGGGGAACTCAATGCCTACACCACCAAGGAAGAGATCGTACTGCACGCCACGGTCCTCAAAGAGGACTGGAAGAAGGCGGCCGGCCTGCTCTTCGAGCTGGCTACAGAAGCCACCTTCCCCGAAAATGAGATAGAAACCGAACGCGGTGTCATTCTGGACGAGATTATCTCCTACAAGGACAACCCCGCCGAGGATGTCTATGACCGCTTCGAGACCCTTCTGTTCGAAGGGACGCCCCTGGAAACCCCCATCCTGGGGACATCGGCCAGCGTCAAAAAGATCAAAGCGCCCATGCTGCACCGCTTCGTGAAAGAGAACTTCGTCCCCGGGAAGATGGTCCTCTCCGTCGTGGCCGATATAGACGAGGCCGTTCTGGAAAAACAGGTGCTTAAAATGATTGATCATGTCTTTCCGCAAAGTAATCGATAAGCGCCATCACGAGGTGAACGCCGTCATCGGCTGCAAGGCGCCGTCCCTGTACGAGATGCCGGACCGGCTGGTATGCGCTATGCTCGCGAACATTCTGGGCGGACCGGCGTCCAATTCTTTATTGAATAAGGAGCTGCGCGAGAAACGCGGCTGGGTGTACGGCATCGAATGTTCCTACACGCAGTACGCCGACACGGGCATTTTCGCCATCAGCTTCGGCTGCGACCGCAGCAATCTTCCCGACTGCGAGAAAACCATCGGCCGCATCCTTGCTTCCGTGCGGGAAACGCCCTTCACCGAAGCCCGGCTCAAAGCCTACCGCAAGCAGCTGCTGGGCCAGCTGGCCATCTCCTCCGACGCCGGAGAGGCGCAATGCCTTTCCATGGGAAAGAGCATGCTCTCCTGGGGCAGCATCATGACGCCGGAACAGACCAAGGCCGCCATTGAAGCCATCACCCCCGCCGCACTGCAAGCCATGGCGCAAAAGCTCTTTGCACCGGACAATCTCTCCAGCCTCATCTATCTTTAGCCGGGGTGGGGCATGACGTGCGGCAGATGGGGATAATCAGTTGACTACCTCGCAGAGGAACTTGATGCGCACCAGGCGTATCTCCCACTCTTCGTAGTCTCCGCTCAGGGCGTCGATGGCTTCCTGAAGAGAGTCTGAGGTAGCTTCTTCCTTGAACCAGTCGTAAATTTCCTCCACGACTTCGGGATCCAGCTCTTCCTCAATGTAGTAGTTGATGTTCACGCGCGTGCCGGTGGACACGATGCCCTCGATTTCCGTCAGAAGTTCGTCCATGTCCAGGCCCTTGGCGGCAGCGATGTCGCCCAGATCCATCTTGCGGTCGATGGACTGGATGATATACACCTTGTTGCCGGACTTGGACGCGACGGACTTCACAACAAAGTCGTCCGGACGCTCGATTTCGTTTTCCTCCACGTAGCGGGCGATCAGGTCGATGAAGGGCTGGCCGAACTTCTGTGCCTTTCCCTCGCCTACGCCCTGGCACTTCTCCTGCAATTCCTTCAGCGTCAGCGGATAGACAATGGTCATATCCTCCAGGGAAGGATCCCCGAAGACCATCCAGGGCTGCAGATGCCGTTTCCGGGCCACATCCTTGCGCAGGTCCTTGAGCATGGCCAGCAGCACCGGATCTCCGCCGCCACCGCCGTGCACCGCCGCGGGCGAATCATCGTCTTCGTCGTCCTCGCCCTCGCTGAACGTGCGGTCCTCCACCAGCATCACTTCGTGGGGATGCTTGAAGAACTCAAGACCCTTTTCCGTGGCCGATATAAGGCCGTAATTCTCAATGTCTTTCTCCAGGTAGTGCAAGAGCAGTCCCTGGTGGATGACGGCGAACCAGAAGCGGATATCGTGCTCCTTGCCCGCCCCGAAAAGCGGAAGTTCGTCGTGCCGATAGGACTTGACCATGGCGTTGCTCACGCCGGAAAGGATGGCCGCCAGATGCTCCAGCTTGAAGCGTTCCGGCAGGGACTCGATGAGTTCGATGACAAGGGCCATGTCCTCGCGGCCGTCATAGCGCTTCTTGGGGTGCAGGCAGTTGTCGCAGGCGCCGCAGTTGTCCTCCAGATAATCCTCGCCGAAGTAGTTGAGCAGCAGTTTGCGCCGGCACTGGCTGGATTCCGCGTAGGCCACGGTCTCCTGCAGCAGCTGCTTGCCGATTTCCTGCTCGGCCACCGGCTTGCCCTGCATGAACTTCTCCAGTTTCTGGATATCCTTGTAACTATAATAGGTAATGCACTGGCCTTCCTGCCCGTCGCGGCCGGCACGGCCTGTCTCCTGGTAGTAGCCCTCGATGCTCTTGGGAATGTCGTAATGGATGACGAAGCGGACATCCGGCTTGTCAATGCCCATGCCGAAGGCGATGGTGGCGACAATGACGTCAATCTCCTCCGTGAGGAAGAGATCCTGGTTCTCCGCGCGGGTTTTGGCGTCCAGGCCGGCATGGTAAGGACGCGCCTTGATACCATTGATGGACAGCAGCTGGGCCATTTCTTCCACCTTCTTGCGGCTGAGGCAGTAGATGATGCCGCTCTTGCCGGGATTCTGACGGATAAAGCGGATGATATCCTTCTCCGGCTCCACCTTATCGCGTACCTCATAATAAAGGTTGGGCCGATTGAAGGAGGACTTGAACACCGTGGCGTCCTGGATGCGCAGGTTCTTGAGGATATCGCTCTGCACCTTGGGGGTGGCCGTAGCGGTAAGGGCGATCACCGGAGCCGGCTGAATCTGGTCGATGATGGAGCGTATCTTGCGGTATTCCGGCCGGAAATCATGCCCCCATTCGGAGATACAATGCGCCTCGTCCACGGCATAGAAAGAAATCTTGACCGACTTCAGAAGGGCGATGTTCTCTTCCTTGGTGAGGGATTCCGGAGCCACGTACAGGAGTTTGGTCACCCCCCGCAGGAGGTCTTCCTGCACCTCGGCAATCTGGATACGGTTCAGAGAGGAATTCAGAAAGTGGGCAATCCCGTCATCCCCGGCTTCGAAACCGCGGATAGCGTCCACCTGGTTCTTCATCAAGGCGATGAGAGGAGAAATCACAATAGCGGTGCCCTCCATGACCAAGGCGGGAAGCTGGTAACAGAGAGACTTGCCCCCGCCGGTTGGCATAAGGACAAATGCGTTATTGCCGGAAACCAAGTGCTGGATGATACGCTCTTGGTCTCCCTTGAATGCATCGAATCCGAAGAAAGTTTTCAGTTTCGAATGCAAGGTGGAGGTATCAACCAAATCCATTCGTCAAAAGTTCTTTTTATTAGGACAATCAAATTTACTAATTTTTCCAAACAAAAACCAGTCTTCCGAAGAATAATTTGCACCTGGCGAATATACTTTGCGCTTTCTCCCAAATATTTCTTATATTTGTAAGTTGGAACAACGTTAGAAACGCTAAATTATTTAAATAAGATGAAAATCGTTAAACTCTTCGCCATCGCCTCTGCAGCTGTGCTCGTGATGGCTTGCGGCTCCTCCAAAGTGGAGGGCTCCAAAGAAGTCCGCGAACTGCTCCCCTCCAAGGGCCAGGTGGACACCACTTCCTATCTCCTGGGCGTCAACTTCGGTCTCATCATCACCCAGAACGGTTTCGGTGACCTGAACATGTCCCAGATCCGCAAGGGTATGGCAGACGCCCTCGCCGCCAAGGAAGGCCAGCCCATGGACTCCGTTTTCGTAAAGCAGTTCAAGATCGATCCCTCCGAGATGAACATGATCATCAACGGCTACCTCCAGAAGCGCACCGCTTACGAAGGCGCCCTGAACAAGGAGAAAGGCGACAAGTTCCGCAAAGAGTTCTACACCAAGAACAACGCAGACTCCACCGCCACCGGTATCGTCTATCTCATCCAGGATTCCGGCAGCGACAAGCACGCCTACAATGACCGCGACACCGTGAAGGTGAACTACAGAGGCACCACCATCGACGGCAAGGAGTTTGACAAGAACGAAGGCATCGAGTTCCCCCTGAACCGCGTGATCAAGGGCTGGACCGAGGGCATGAAGCTCGTGGGCGAAGGTGGCAAGATCACCCTCGTAATTCCCGCCGAACTTGCTTACGGCGAGCGCGGTGCCCGTGAAATCGGCGCCAACTCCACCCTCATCTTCGATGTGGATCTCCTGGAAGTAAAGCCCTACGTGGAGCAGTAAGCCTATGGCACTGGAACTGGAAGGAACGCTTCGCCAGAAGCTGGGCGTACAGCAGGGCACATCGGCCCGCGGCCAGTGGGCCAAACAGGAGTTCGTCCTGGAATATCCCGACGGGAACTACACGTCGCAGGCCGTCTTCACCGCTTTTGGTCAGGACAAGGTCGCAGAACTGGACAAGTATCAGGCAGGAGACCGCATCAAGGTTTCCTTCAACATCAAGAGCCGTGAATACAACGGCAGGTGGTACACGGATCTCCAGATCTGGCGCGTAGCCCCTGCAGGAGAAGCGAAGCCCGTCGCCCAGGCCCCGGCCGCGCCCCCTGCACCGGCCTTCGAGGCTCCGGCCCCCACGCTGGACGACATGCCGGCCGATTCCCCTGAATCCGACGACCTTCCGTTCTAACAAACAGGCAATTTCAGAAAAAGCTTCGGTGAATGCCGAAGCTTTTTTGTATCTTTGCAGACTATGATGAATTTTGGATACAACAACCGCTGGGTCCGTCTTGTGAAGGACATCCTTTTCGCCGCATTTTGCATATGGCTCATCTCCAGAACCGGCTTCTTCGCCGTGCTTCTGGGTGTGCTGGGCCTTTTCTGGTACGGCAGGGATGCCTATTACCAGGCCAAGGTCCTGTGGCAGGACAGACACTATAAACCCGCAGAAAACACATCCTCCCGTGAGGACGGTAAAATCACCGTACACATGGGAGACGCCAAGGAAGTAAACTTCGAGAAGGAATAATGATTCCCAAAGAGACAGTGGACCTCATCCTGGACACCGCCCGTGTAGAGGAGGTGATCGGAGATTTCGTGACGCTCAAGCGCCGCGGGTCCAGCTATGTCGCCTGCTGTCCCTTCCACAACGAAAAGACGCCTTCCTTCCATGTAACTCCCTCCAAGGGCATCTACAAATGCTTCGGTTGCGGCAAGGCCGGCAGCGCCGTGGGCTTCGTCATGGACTATGAGCATATGACTTACCCGGAGGCGCTACGCTACCTGGCCAAGAAATACAACATCGAGGTCAAGGAAGAAGAGGAAACGGCCGAACAGATAGCCGCCCGCCAGCGCAGCGAAAGCCTGCTGGCCGTGAGCGATTTCGCCCGCAAGTTCTTCTGCGACCAGCTCAAGGACGGAGAAGGCCGCGCCGTGGGCTACCAGTATTACCGCAAACGCAACATCCAGGACGCCACCATCGAGCAGTGGAGCCTGGGCTGGGCCCCCGGCGGAAAAACCACCCTGGTGGACGCCGCACGCGCCGCCGGATACAAGGATGAATTCCTCGTGGCGGCGGGCCTGGCCATCCAGACGGAAGACGGTTCCCTCATTGACAAGTTCCGCGAACGGGTGATGTTCCCCATCCACTCCGTGAGCGGCCGCGTCATCGCCTTCAGCGGAAGAACCCTCAAGGCCGACAATCCCGCCAAGTACGTCAATTCTCCGGAAACGGAAATCTATATCAAGAGCCGCAACCTCATGGGCATCTGGTTCGCCAAGAGCGGGATCGCCAAGGAGGACCGCTGCATCCTGGTGGAAGGCAACGTGGACGTGGTGATGATGCACCAGATGGGCATCACCAACGTGGTGGCCTCCTGCGGCACGTCACTCACGGAAGAGCAGATCCGCCTCATCGGCAAGTTCACGCAGAATATCACCATCATGTACGACGGTGACAAGGCGGGCCTGCATGCCGCCATCCGCGCCATCGGCCTCATCCTCAAGGAAGGGATGAATCCGAAGGTGGTCTTCCTCCCCGACGGGGACGACCCCGACTCCTACTCCCAGAAGCACACGCTGGAGGAGATCCGCGAGTTCATTGCCGATAACGAAAAGGACGGCATCGCCTTCAAGACGGAACTCCTGCTGAAGGAAGCCGGAGACGACCCGCTCAAGAAGGCCAACCTCATCAATGAGATTGCCGACACAGTGGCCGATATTCCCGACGCCATCAAGCGGCAGGTGTACATCGGCACCGTGGCGAAGCAGTTCGGCATCGAGGAAGATATCATCCAGGACCGCGTTCGCAAAACGCGCGAGCATAGCTTGCAGAATGCAGCGAAAGAACGTGCCCGCTCTGCGTCGGCAAATGATGCTTTTTCGCTCGCAAACAATAGGGCCGATGCTCCCGAAAATGCATCATCTGCCGCCGCTGCTGTTTCCACGCTTAGTCGGGAAGAGCAGATCATGGGACCGTCGGAGCGGGAGCTGCTGGGATTCATCCTGCAATATGGAAGGAACGAACTGAAGTTCGAAACCGACTCGGAGTTTTACGACGGAGAGACGCCCCAGACAGTGGCCGAGTTCATCGACTCCGCCCTGGCGGCAGACGACGTCCACTTTGTCAACGCTCCTTACGAAGCCACCTACCAGGCCTACTTCGGCCAGTATGACGAAGGCAAGGCCCAGGACGACATTGTGAAAGCCCTCCTCGACGGGGAAGACCGCAGCGTAGCCAGTGTGGTTGCAGACCTTTCTACGGAGAAGTACGAACTCTCCGTCCATAACTTCTCCGACGCCCTCACCACCACGGATTCGTGGCTGGTCACCTATGTACCCCGCGCAATCCTGGTATTCCACGACAAGCGCGTTACCGCCAGGCAGAACGAACTGTCCCGCAAACTGAGGGAGCCCAACTCCCCCGAGGATGTGATCAAGTTCATGCAGGAGCTTGGCAAACTGACAGAAATCAAGAAGAGTATCAATATCAAACTAGGGAGACTGAAGAAATGAGTTATAAGAGAACCCTTGTGACCTGTGCATTGCCTTATGCCAACGGTCCCGTACATATCGGCCATCTGGCCGGCGCCTACATTCCCGGAGACATCTATGTCCGCTACCTGCGCATGCGCGGGGAGGACGTGCTTTTTGTCTGCGGCAGCGACGAGCACGGCGTACCCATCACCATCAAGGCACGCGAGCAGGGCGTCACCCCGCAGGATATCGTGGACAAATACCACAAGGTAATGAAGGACGCCTTCACGGGTCTGGGCATCAACTATGACATCTACTCCCGTACGTCCTCTGCCGTGCATGAGAAAAACGCGGCCGAGTTCTTCCGCAAGCTTTACGACCAGGACGACTTCGTTACCAAGGAGAGCGAACAGCTCTATGACGAGGAAGCCCGGATGTTCCTCACCGACCGCCTCATCGAGGGCACCTGCCCCAAGTGCGGCAACCCGCACGCCTACGGCGACCAGTGCGAAAAGTGCGGCTCCACGTTGAGCCCCGAGGAACTGCTGGACCCGAAGTCCAAACTGTCCGGCTCCACGCCGGTGAAGAAGAAGACCAAGCACTGGTACCTGCCTCTGGACAAGTACGAGCCCTGGCTGCGGGACTGGATCCTGGAGCAGCACAAGGAATGGAAGACCAACGTCTATGGCCAGTGCAAGAGCTGGCTGGACGGCGGCCTGCAGCCCCGCGCCGTCACCCGTGACCTGGACTGGGGCGTTCCCGTTCCGGTAGAGGGTGCCGAAGGCAAGGTGCTCTACGTGTGGTTCGACGCGCCCATCGGCTATATCTCCAATACCAAGGAACTCCTTCCCGAGAGCTGGGAGAAGTGGTGGAAGGACTCCGAGACCCGGCTGGTACATTTTATCGGCAAGGACAACATCGTGTTCCACTGCGTCGTGTTCCCCTCCATGCTCAAGGCCTACGGAGACTACATCCTCCCGGACAATGTCCCGTCCAATGAATTCCTGAACCTGGAAGGAGACAAGATTTCCACGTCCCGCAACTGGGCCGTCTGGGTGAACGAGTACGAGGAGCAGTTCCCCGGCCAGGAGGACGTGCTGCGCTACGTGCTCACCGCCAACGCTCCTGAGACCAAGGACAACGACTTCACCTGGAAGGACTTCCAGAGCCGTAACAACAGCGAACTGGTGGCCATCTTCGGCAACTTCGTGAACCGCGCCGTGGTCCTCACCCAGAAGTACTTCGGAGGCAAAGTGCCGGCCAACCTCAAGCCGGAGGCCATCGACGCCGAAACGCTCGCCGCCGTCAAGCCCTGCCGCGAGGCCCTGGAGAAATACATTGAGACCTATCACTTCCGCGAGGCCCTCAAGGAAGCCATGAATATCGCCCGTATCGGCAACAAATACATCTCAGACATGGAGCCCTGGAAGGTGGCGAAGGAGGATATGGACCGCACGGCCTCCATCCTCTACACCTGCCTCCAGCTCTGCGCCGACTGCGCCATCGCCTTCGAGCCGTTCCTTCCCTTCAGCGCCGAGAAGCTGCGCGGCATCCTTCGCGTGGGCATCGACGCCGGCTGGGACCACCGTGCCGGTGAAGGCACCCCTACCGAGAACTTCTATAAGGAGGGCGAAGGCAAGGCCGTGCACACCAGAAACTGTCATTCTGAGCGCAGCGAAGAATCTATTGTCCTTACCTGGGAGATGCTGGGCAACGCCGAGCTGATTCCTGCCGGACACGAGCTGGGAGAAGCCGTGCTGCTGTTCCAGAAGATTGAAGACAGCGTGGTGGACGCCCAGATAGCCCGTCTGGAGGGCATCAAGGCCGCCCGCGAAGCTGCAGAGGCAGAGCGTGCCGCCAAAGAGGCCGCCAAGAAGATCGAGCCTCAGAAGGCCGAAGTGACTTTTGACGACTTCGGCGCCATGGACATCCGCACCGCTACGGTACTGGCCGCGGAGCGCGTTCCCAAGACGGACAAGCTCCTCAAGCTCACCATCGACACGGGTATCGACCAGCGCACCATCGTCTCCGGTATCGCCGAATACTACAGCCCCGAGGACATGCTGGGCAAGCAGATCTGCATCCTTGCCAACCTGGCTCCCCGCGTGATCCGCGGCATCGAGTCCAAGGGTATGATCCTCATGGCCAAGCAGGGAGACGGCAAGATGCGCTTCATTACCC
>JAEEXZ010000039.1 GCA_016288055.1 Bacteroidales bacterium | reverse complement strand
ACCACGAAGAGGGCGCTGGGCAGACGGGACATGTCGCGGATGGAACCGAGGTTCTTCTCCAGCTTGGCACGCTGACGCTCTACCTGGAGACGCTCACGCTTGGCGAGCTTCTCGAAGGTGCCATCTTCCTTCATCTTGTCGATGGTATTCATTTTCTTGACGGCCTTGCGAATGGTGGGGAAGTTGGTAAGCATACCACCCGGCCAACGCTCGGTCACGGAAGGCATATTGACCTCGGCGGCCTTGGCGGCGACGACGTCTTTAGCCTGTTTCTTGGTGGCAACGAAGAGGACCTTGCGACCGCTGCGGGCCATTTCCTTGAGGACCTCGGCTGCCTCGTCGATTTTTACGACGGTCTTGTGCAGGTCGATGATGTGGATGCCGTTCTTCTGGTCGAAGATATACGGAGCCATCTTAGGGTTCCACTTGCGGGCCAGGTGGCCGAAGTGGGTACCTGCATCAAGCAACTGTTCGAAATTTGTTCTAGACATGGGTTTTCGTTTGTCTTTGTTTTTAACTCTTTCATCAATCCGGAGTAGCAATCCTTGATTGGTCTCCGGGATTTTTTCGCGGCCGGGCAATCCTTCTTGTAGCCTGGGAAGATTCTCATCCTCACCGGGATCTCAGGATTTGATGAAAACCCGAACCGTGCAGACGCATTTCCAGTATTAACGTTTGCTGAACTGGAAGCGACGACGTGCGCCAGGCTGACCGGGCTTCTTACGCTCAACTTCGCGAGCGTCGCGGGTGAGGAAGCCGGCGGCCTTCAGCGTGGAGCGGTAAGCCTCTTTGTCCACCTCGCACAGTGCGCGGGCGATTCCGAGACGAACGGCTTCGGCCTGACCTTTGGTACCACCACCTACGAGGGTGACCTTGATGTCAAACTGACCTGCAGTACCGGTAACCTCGAGGGCCTGGTTGGCGATGTACTGGAGGGTATCCTCCTTGAAGTACTCCTCCATGGCGCGGTCGTTGATCACGAACTTGCCCGTGCCGGGTACTACATAAACACGAGCGACAGCTGATTTACGTCTTCCAAGGGCGTGTTTCTGTTCCATGTGCTCTGTTTAGATTTCGTTAAACTTAATGGTTTTGGGGTTCTGTGCCTGCTGCTTGTGCTCAGGACCTGCGTAGATGTACAGGTTGTTGATGAGCTTGTCGCCGAGACGGGTCTTCGGCAGCATTCCGCGCACAGACATGCGGATGAGTTCCTCGGGGCGGGAAGCCATGATGTCGCGGGGAGTGGTGAAGCGCTGGCCACCCGGATAGCCGGTGTAGCGAACGTAAACGCGGTCGGTCATCTTCTTGCCGGTAAGACGGATCTTGTCGGCGTTGACGATGATGACGTTGTCACCACAGTCCACATGCGGGGTGTAGCCGGGCTTGTTCTTGCCACGCAGCACGAGAGCCACGCGGGAAGCCAGGCGACCGAGCACGAGGTCGGTTGCATCAATGACGAGCCACTCCTTGTTCACAGTTGCCTTGTTCAGGGAGACTGTTTTGTAGCTAAGTGTGTCCACTGTCTTGATTATTAATGGTTTAACATAAAAGTTGCGATCCCCCTATAATCAGAGGGACCGCAAAGGTAGGAATTTTTCGGCAATTTACCAAAAATTATAGCCCATAAACGCCTTCGGAGGCAGGCGCCTCGTCCCCCCATCGTTCTGCCACATAGTCCAATGTGGCAAGAATTTCGGCCGGGTCCTTGGATGTCACCAGTTTGATCCGGGTATCCTTGAAATCCCGCAGTCCCTTGAAATAGCAGGACAGGTGACGGCGCATCTCATAGACACCGGTGACAGGGCCCTTCAGGTCCAGGGACAATTGGAAGTGGCGCTTGGCAAGGGCTACCCGCGCAGCCACGGGCATCGGGGGCAGTTCCTCGCCGGTATCCAGCAGATGCCGGATTTCCGTAAATATCCAGGGATGGCCGAAGGAAGCACGCCCCACCATGATGCCGTCCACCCCGTAGCGGTCGAAGGCCTCCTTTGCCTTCTGCGCACTGTTGATGTCTCCATTACCTAATATAGGTATATGCATGCGGGGATTCTCCTTGACGGCGCCGATAAGGGTCCAGTCCGCCTCCCCTTTGTACATCTGGCAGCGGGTACGGCCGTGGATGGTGAGGGCGGCAACGCCCACGTCCTGCAGCCGTTCGGCCAGTTCCACGATGATTTTGGAGTTGTCGTCCCAGCCCAGGCGGGTTTTGACGGTAACCGGCTTGTCGGGGACCGCCTTTACGATGGCCTCGGTGATGGCCACCAGTTTGTCGGGTTCGCGCATCATGCCGCTGCCCGCTCCCCTGCCGGCGATTTTAGACACCGGGCAGCCGAAGTTGATGTCGATGATGTCCGCCCCGTGGCCTCCGGCCAGGGCGGCGGCATTGTCGGCCATGCGGGCGGCGTCCACCATGGCGTCGGGAAGGCTGCCGTAGATTTGTACGGCTACCGGGGACTCCTCTTCCAGGGTATGCATCTTGGCGATGGTCTTCTGGACGTCACGCACCAGGCCGTCGGAACTGACGAACTCCGTGGTAACCATGGCCGCCCCTGCTTCCCGGCACAAAATGCGGAAGCTGGCATCCGTAACATCCTCCATGGGGGCCAGGGTAACCGGGCGCTCTCCCAGATCGACTTCTCCGATTTTCATGGCGCAAAGTTAGTGAAATTACCCCAAAAAGTAGTATATTTGCAAAATTTTTAAAAAGTCTATGGAAAGACATATCAATACAATCGGCGTACTTACGTCCGGCGGTGACGCACCGGGCATGAACGCCGCCATCCGGGCCGTCGTGCGCAGCGCCCGGGCTCATGACATCAATGTCATCGGCGTAATGCGCGGGTACTTCGGTCTCATCGAGAAAGAGTTCATCAAACTCACTTCCTCCAGCGTTTCCAACACCATCCAGCGCGGCGGAACCATCCTCAAGACGGCCCGCTGCACGGCCTTCCTCACCTCCGAGGGCCGCAAGAAAGCTTACGACAACATGGTGGAAGCCGGCATCGACGCCCTCGTGGTCATCGGCGGCAACGGTTCCCTGACCGGCGCCCAGCTCTTCGCCCGCGAGTACGACCTGCCCATCATCGGCCTGCCGGGCACCATCGACAATGACCTCTACGGCACGGACTCCACCATCGGCTACGACACGGCCCTGAACACCATTGTGGACTGCGTGGATAAGATCCGCGACACCGCCAACTCCCACGACCGCATCTTCTTCATCGAGGTTATGGGACGCGACGCCGGCTTCCTGGCACAGAACAGCGCCATCGCCTCCGGCGCAGAGGCCGCCATCATCCCCGAAGGCAAGACCGACGTGGACCAGCTTGCCGAGTTCATCGAACGCGGCAAGCGCAAGAGCAAGAACAGCGCTATCGTGCTGGTGAGCGAAGCCCAGAAAGACGGAGTGGGCGGCGCCCTTTATTACGCCGACCGCATCCAGAAAGAGTATCCTCAGTTCGACGCCCGTGTCACCATCCTGGGTCACCTGCAGCGCGGCGGTTCTCCTACCGCCTACGACCGCATCCTGGCCTCCCGCATGGGATACGCCGCCATCGAGGCGCTCATGGAAGGACAGCGCAACGTGATGATCGGCATCAAGAACGACGAAATCGTTTACGTGCCTATCTCCCGCGCCATCAAGATGGACAAGCCCATCAACAAGGAACTGATTTCCGTCCTTAACGTTCTTTCGATGTAAGGGACTCGAGAAGAGTTTCCGTAAACTCCTGATCTTCCTCCGGCGTGAGGAAGGTTGCCTGAATGGGCAGGAAAAACAGACGCTCACGGATTTGATGGGGTACATGCTTACAATCCCGCAGACGCTGAGCGTCTTTTTCTGTAGTCATGATACAGGCCGTAGGGTTGGCCTTGACCGCAGCGGCGATGGAACGGATGTCGCCGGAAGAGAAACGGTGATGGTCCGGGAATTCCAGTTTCTGGACCAGTTTGTAGGAATCTGACAGATACATGCGCAGCGACGCATTGTTCGCGATTCCGGAAACCAGCACCAGACGGTGTGAATAGATGTAGTGCGCATCCGCTTCCGGGAAAACCGGCTCCGGCGGGCAGTAGCTGATGGTGGAGAAGAAGAGTTTCTGGTTGTCGGCAAGATGGAGGCGGTCCCTCCACTGCTGGCGTTCGTACTCGTCCAGCTCGGCCGGGCACTTGGAGACGATGACCACTTCCGCCTTGCGGATGCGGGAGGGGAAATCCCTCAAATGGCCCAGCGGCATGAGCCGGTCCTCAAAGATGGGCCGATTGTAATCCACCAGCACGATATTGAGCGTCGCCTCCAGCCTACGGTACTGGAAGGCGTCGTCCAGGATAATCAGATCCACGCCGCTGAGCTGTTCGCAGCCATGGACGCGGTTCTTGTCAACGGCGACGGTAACCGTGGGGAACTTGCGGGCCATCTGCAGAGGCTCGTCTCCCATCTGCCGGGCCGACGCATCCGACCCCGCATACTGGAAGCCATGACTCTTGCGCTTGTACCCGCGGGAAAGAACGGCCAGCTGGCTGCGGCCCCACTCGGCGCTGGCGAGCAGTTTCCTGAGAATCATCTCGGTGTGGGGCGTCTTGCCCGTGCCGCCCACGGTGATATTTCCCACGCAGATGGTGGGCACCTTGGCTTTATATGTCTTTTTAAAGCCTTTGTCGTACGCCCAGTGGCGGAGGGCCAGTGCCAGAGAGTAAATCATACTTTAAGTTCTTTATCTTTCCAAAACATTATTCTGCACACGTACGGACTCGTCGTGGATGGCGGTCATAATGGCCGTGATGGCCTGTGCGGAGATGCCCATCGCCTCGGCGCGGGAGACCATGTCGGCGAGGAGCTGTTCCCATCGGCCCGCCTGAAGGATGGCGACGTTGTGCTCTTTCTTGTAACGGCCGATGGCCTGGCTCACGCCCATGCGGTCCCTCAGCAGTTTCAGGAGATTCTCGTCGATGACGTCGATACGGGCACGGAGGGCGTCGATGCCTTCCCTGTAGGCCTCGTTGTCGGAAGTATTTTCACGAATGATGAGTTTCTCCAGCAGTTCCTTCAGGGCGGCGGGAGTAAGCTGCTGGGCGGCGTCGGACCAGGCGGCGTCCGGGTTGCAGTGGCTCTCCACCATAAGGCCGTCCAGACCCAGGTCCATGGCCCGCTGGGAGAGTTCCTGGAGATAGACGCGCTTCCCGGCCATGTGGGACGGATCCGCGAAGAAGGCCATCTGGGGATAGCGGGTGCGCAGTTCGATGGCAATCTTCCAGCCCGGATCGTTGCGATAAGGAATGCTGGCCGATGTCGAGAAGCCGCGGTGGATGACGCCCAGCTTCTTCAGACCGGCCCGGTTCAGGCGCTCCAGGGCACCTATCCACAGGTCCAGGTCCGGGTTCACGGGATTCTTGACCAGCACGGGGATGTCGGTGCCTTCGAGGGCATCGGCAATCTCCTGCATCAGGAAGGGGTTGGCCGATGTGCGGGCGCCCACCCAGATCATGTCCACACCGTACTTGATGCACTCCAGCACATGCTTTTCGGAGGCAACCTCGGTGCACACCTTCATGCCCAGTTCCTGCTTGACGCGTCGCAGCCACTTCAGGCCCTGCGTGCCCACGCCCTCGAAGGAGCCCGGGTGCGTACGGGGTTTCCAGATTCCGGCACGGTAAACGTGGATGCCAAAATCATTCAGGCCTCTGGCCGTCTCCATCACCTGCTCTTCGGTCTCTGCGGAGCAGGGGCCGGCGATGCACATGGGACGCGGAAGGGTAAAGAACCCCCATTCTGTTCCGGGTATGATATCTAATTCGTGTGCCATATCATTGTCATTCTGAGCGCTAGCGAAGAATCTTCTTGATCTTGTTGGCTTCTGTAATGAGCTCCCTGATCTTATCTTCGTCGTAAGAAGCTACCGCTTCGCGGAAGGCTTTCATTTTCTCTATATAGGTGTCCATCACCTGCAGCACATTGTCGTGGTTCTGGGTGAGGATGGGGACCCACATGTCCGCATTGGATTTCGCAAGGCGCACGGTGCTGGAAAAGCCGCCGCTGGCCAGGTCGAAAATATGCTTCTCGTCCTTTTCCTTGTCCAGCACAGTGAGCGCCAGGGCGAAGGAAGTGACGTGGGAGAGATGGGAGACGTAGGCCGTATGGACATCGTGAGAGTCTGAGTTCATGTAGACAATCCGCATATTAAGCGTCTTATACATTTCCTCCACTTCCCGTACGGCCGACGCATCCGACTCTTCCTGATCGGCAATAATGCAAGCGCGACCGTCAAAGAGCCCAGGCATCGCAGCCCAGGGCCCGCAATGCTCTGTCCCGGCCATAGGATGTGTCGCGACATATCGTTTGCGGCAAGGATGGTATTTTAGCCGTTCCGCTATCTGGGCCTTTGTAGAACAAACGTCGATGACAACCTTTTCCGTATAATTCCCTTCCTTGAACATATCAAGGATTCTCTGCAACATATCTGTCGCCGCACTGACCGGAACGGAAACCACAATAAGGTCACTCTCCGAAACGCACTCCTCAAGGGAAACCTCCCGGTCTACCAGCCCCAAGCGGCATGCAGCACTGGCATTGAGCGGATTCCGGTCTGTCCCTACTAATTTGGAGGCATATCCCCGGGCGCGCAAATCCACGGCCATAGACCCACCGATAAGCCCCAGGCCCACAATTCCTACAGTACTCATCTTTCCATTCTAAAAAATCGCAAACGCAAAAATAATAAAAATAATGGTTCCAACATCATGCCCATCGTTTTGGCTTTGAGATAAAATAAATATTTTTTATTTTTGTAGATATGAATAGTGTATCTAACCGAATGAGGCGTCTGTCACCCCCCATGACATTCGCGATGAATCAATTAAGCAATGATTTAAAGGCCCAAGGGATTGATGTTGTGAACATGAGTCTGGGAGAGCCTGACTTTGACACCCCCGAGCATATCAAGGACGCAGCCATTAGCGCCATCCACCATAATTTCTCGCATTACACTCCCGTTGCCGGCCTTCTATCGGTAAAGAAAGCTATCGCCGCCAAACTCCAGAAAGAAAACAAACTGGATTATCAAGCGGATGAAATCCTTGTTTCCAACGGAGCCAAACAGAGCATCTGCAATGTTATCATGGCCCTTGTGGACCAGGGTGACGAAGTGATCGTCCCAGCCCCGTATTGGGTCAGCTACCCGCAGATGGTTTTATTAGCAGGGGGAAACCCTGTGTATATCGAGACCAACATGGAGCAGGGCTTCAAGATGAGCCCCGAGCAGTTGGAAAAAGCCATCACTCCACAGACTAAACTAATCATCCTTTGCTCCCCGAGCAACCCGACCGGAGCCGTCTACTCGCAGAACGAATTAGATGCCCTGGCCAAGGTTATCACCCAACACGAAGGCCTGTTTGTCCTTTCAGACGAGATTTACGAGCACCTTAACTACGTGGGAAATCACGCCTCCATCGCCACCTGTGACGGCATGCGGGAGCGCACTATCATCGTCAACGGGGTATCGAAGGCCTATGCCATGACCGGATGGAGAATTGGGTTTATCGCCGCCCCCCAATGGATTATTTCAGCCTGCAACCTTCTCCAGGGCCAGTACACCAGTGGCCCCTGCGCCGTGAGCCAGAAGGCGGCGGAAGAGGCATGGGAAGGTTCCCAGGAGTGCGTTGAGACAATGCGCCAGGCTTTCAAACGCAGAAGGGACCTTCTTGTAGATATGATCCGTGCCATTCCCGGGCTGGAAGTAAGTGCCCCTGAAGGAGCATTTTACCTATTCCCTAAATGTTCCGCCTATTTTGGAAAGACTGACGGGAACAGAGTCATCAAATCTTCTACAGATTTCTCCCTTTACCTTCTTGAGGTGGGACATGTGGCCACCGTATGTGGAGACGCCTTCGGAGCGCCAGACTATTTCCGCCTTTCCTACGCAACCTCTGAGGAAAGGATTACGGAGGCCGCCAAACGAATTGCAAAGGCGCTAGCATCTTTGAAATAAGCATAAAACACCGAAGCCATGCCTGTTAAGATTGGATATCAAGGTTTAGAGGGCAGTTTCTCCGAGGCAGCCGCCAAAGAAGTTGCCAAGGATTGCGGCTTGAAAGATGTTGAGTACATCCCCCTCGAAACCGCCTCAGCCGTAATTCATAATCTGCATCGTGGCACCATTGATTATGCCCTAGTGGCCACACGAAACAGCATTGGTGGAAATGTAGAAGAGACCATGAGGGAGATACGAGACTCCCAGCTTCAGCTGAAAAGAGCCCACGTCATGCCCATCCATCAATGTCTCTTCAAGCAGAATCCGGATGTCTCAAACGCGGACATCACCCACATCGCATCTCATGAGCAGGCGCTGCGGCAAACCGAGCAGTTCAGAAAAAAAACCTTCCCTTTGGCCGAAACAATCGAAGAGAAAGATACGGCCCGTGCTGCCATGAAACTATCAAGCGGCGAATTGGATTCCTCTCACTGCGCCGTCATTTGTTCCTATGAAGCGGGTATAAATCATGGTCTGTGCCTCATTCAGAAGAATATCGAGGACAAGAAGGACAATGAGACTGAGTTCCGCCTTTTCCGGCTTCCGCAGGCAGACCTGGTCACAGAGGAGGCATTTGACGATGCCATTACAAGAGACAGTCTCGTCACAGAGTATCTTGGGAAGTTTGCCATCATAGTCGTTCTGGCCCTGGCTCTCTGGGGGCTTAGTTATATAGATGGAACTCCTTTGGTTAAGATTTCCACCCTGACGGGTTACCTACTTGCCGTTTACGTCATATACAAGAGAGTAAGAAATGCCCTTAGTATCCGCGCCATCAAGGGTTATTGGAAATATTACTCGAAACCGGACAACAATGTAGACGAACGCCAGCAATACCACATCCCTCGTGTGGTGGAAATCCGCCATACAGAAGATCACTTCCGCCTTCATATCTACACCAGCATGAAAGGGAAGGGACAGATTAGCGTAATCGGAGAACCCGGATACGTTTTCGAGACCGGAAGATCACGCGGAAAGTTCACATACGAATACAGGGCGATGGAACGCGACAGGGTGGATGTCTCCGGCTTCGTCATCCTCAACTGGTATAAGAAGCATCCCTGGTCTGTCATCAATAAGATGAACGGAGATTATTGTGGGATCAAAAGCAAAGAAATTGGATCTTTCACCTTCTACAGGATCTCCCAAGAGGAATTCAACGATATCCAGCAAAGTGAGTTCCTTACAAAGTAGGATGATCTTGTCGGAACAGATCGAGTCTTTCTTCCAATAAGGACATCATGGGCTCCGTCATCTGGCTGGAGCAACAACGGACGCCGGCTAGTTCGGCACCGGTACTACCCAAAGGGATTGTGCTAATCCCATAGTATAGCAGTTCCATCACCAGTTCCTCGCTGGAGTATGCGCCATAGCCTATGGTAAAGAAAAAGCCATCTCCGATTTCCCGGTCCTCATCCAAGCCATACACAATTTCGAATCCATTCTTCTGGAAGAGGGATTTCATCTTTCTGGCACGGGATGCGTAGAGTGACATGTCGGCAGAAAAATCCAGAGCGCCATCACAGGCAGCATTAAGCATGGCAGCATACGCATACTGTGCCGAGGTAGAGCAGCCGCTTGTCAGCAATTCAAGCATACTATTCACCAGCGTCGCACCAAAAACACCGGAATTGTGATAACGCTCGGTCAAAGCAGGGGAAACAGTTTCAAAGAGCGGCTCCCCTACACACAAAAGCGCCATGCGCTGCCCCGCATAACTAAATATTTTCGAAGAAGACAAGAGCAATATATAATTGCCGGTATAACTGGCAATTGTAGGAATGTATGGTTCCTGATTTGGTGTTCCATATTGAACCCGTGAATCCATACCAAAGTAGGCGAGATCTTCAATGACTACCACGTCATAGGCTGCCGCCACCTCGGCAATAATCTGCAGTTCGCGTTCCGAGAAACAAAGCCAGGCCGGATTGCTGGGGTTAGCATACAGCAGGGCGGCCACGTTCCCTTCGGACAGAATGGCTTCAAGTTTATCACGAAGAGCGTTTCCCCTGAAACGATAAATGTCAAAAGAACGCCATCGAGCACCGGTAATTGCCAATTGGGCTTTCTGGATGGGGAATCCCGGATCGAGAAAAAGAATGGTATCCTTTCCGGGCTTCATCTGGGTGCAGATCGTCGATGCGATGAAAGAGCCCTCAACCGACCCGGCCGTAGGGATGCAGAATCGGGGATCCACTTCCACATTCAAAAATGCTTTCAAGAAGCGGCTTCCCGCCTTTTTCAACACATCGATCCCCTCTGAAGGAGGATATATGGAAACGACACCCGACTCCAAGGCCTTTATCTCGGCCTGAATACCAACCCAGTTGGGAGGTAGTCCGGGAGAGCCCTGATCCATCTTGACAAAGGGTATACCATACTCGTGTTCCAAAGACTGTGCAAGGGACAGTATCTCTGCTATACCGGCATGAGCAACAGAAGCGATATTCAAACGCTTTGCCTGCAACGCCACCTGTGAATCAGAAAAGAGTCTCATCACGCCATTCCCTTATAAATTCCTAATATATCCAGATTAGCGATAAGCGGCCTAACGGCGGACAACGCAAGAAGGTAACGTTGGAAATCCCCGAAGCGGATATCAATGTAGAAGAAATACTCCCAGGGACAACCCGGGATGGGTAGGGACTGGATACGCGTAAGATTCATATCGTAAAAAGACAAGATGGTAAGAATCTGCGCAAGGGCTCCCGACTTGTGCGGAAGGGTAAAGCACCAGGATGCCTTGTCTGGGTTTTCCGCCTTATAACTCCTGTCCAAAACGAAAAAACGAGTCAAGTTTTCGCTGTAGGATTCGATGTTACTTGCCAGTATTTCCAAATCATACATCTTGGCAGCCAGTAAGGAAGCGACCGCACCAACTCCTTCCAGTTTTTCCGAAACAATCTCCTGAACTGCAGCCACCGTACTGGATGCCTTAGTAAGTTTCATCCAAGGACAGGTTGTTTTAAAGAAGTTACGCGTTTGATTCAACGCCATCTCATGGGAACGTACCTCTCGGATCGAGTCTAATTTCTGCCCGGGAAGAGCCATTAAAAACTGATGGATAGGAATAAGCACTTCCCCCGCCACCTGGTATCTTCCGGCATGAATCAACTCCCAATTACGGATAAGCCCCCCGGAAAGCGTATTCTCTACAGCAATGACGACAGCGTCTACCTCTCCCGAATCATAGGCTTCCAGCATTTGTTCAAAACTATCATAACCTATTACTGTCGAAAGGCTGCTGCCGTAAAAAGCCAAGGCAGCTTCCTCATGGAAGCTGCCCCGTTGTCCTAAAATGGCTACTTTATCAGGCATTAAACGGTAAGAATATCCTTTTCCTTGGCGGCGATCATCTCATCCACCAGCTTTACGAACTTGTCGGTGACTTTCTGGAGTTCGTCCTCGCCTTCCTTCTCGCCGTCCTCGCTGAGGCCGTCGTTCTTCTGGGCTTTCTTGAGGAGGTCGATTCCATCGCGGCGGGCGTTGCGGATAGTTACCTTGGAAGTCTCACCCTGGGCCTTTGCCTTCTTGATGAGTTCCTTGCGGCGGTCTTCCGTAAGGGCCGGAACCATGCAGCGGATGATTTCGCCGTTGTTGGAAGGAGTGAGGCCGATGTTGGCGTCAATGATAGCTTTCTCGATCTTGGCGATGAGGGAGCGCTCCCAGGGCTGGATGGCGATGGTCTTGGCATCCGGCGTGGTAACGGAAGCTACCTGGTTGACGGGGGTGGGGGTACCGTAGTAGTCCACGAGTACGGGGTTCAGGAGTGTGGGAGAAGCCTTGCCTACACGGTAGTTCTTGAGGTCTTCTTCCAGAAAGTCCACGGCGCCCTGCATTTTTGCAGACTGGGCCTCTACTATTTCTTTAGCTTGCGGTAACATAAATCTTCTTTTTTGCGTATTTGCAAAGATAATAATTTTATTTGGAGAAATACCGTTTTTTTCTGTATGTTTGCAGCACCACAACACATAATTCATTATGCTTAAAAAACTTCGAATCGCCCTGGCAGTGATCTTCTGGCTGGGAGTCACGCTCCTGCTCCTGGATTTCACCGGAACGCTGCACGCGTACCTGGGCTGGATGGCCAGAGTGCAGTTCCTGCCGGCCGTGCTGGCACTCAACGCAGGCGTCATCGCAGGCCTTATCCTGCTCACCCTGGTCTTCGGCCGGGTGTACTGTTCGGTCATCTGTCCGCTGGGGGTTTTTCAGGACGGCATCGCGTGGCTCAGGGCTCACCGCAGCAAGAAAGCGTACGCGTTCCGCAAAGAGAACAAATGGCTGCGCTACGGTATCTGGGTCCTGTTCGTCGTCGCCCTGGTCGCCGGCATCAACGTCATCGTTTCCCTGCTGGCGCCGTACAGTTCATATGGCAGAATCGTACAGAACCTGTTCCAGCCGGTTTACCTCTGGGGGAACAACCTGCTGGCCTGGATCGCCGAGCGCGCCGGAAGCTATGCCTTCTACGAGAAGGAGGTCTGGCTGCGCAGCCTTCCCACCTTCATCGTTGCCGCCGTCACCTTCGTAGTGATTGCCGTGCTCGCCTTCCGGGGCGGGCGCACATACTGCAACGACATCTGTCCGGTGGGCACCACGCTCAGCTTCTTCTCGCGCTTTGCCATGTTCCGCCCCGTGATTGACGAAAGCCAATGCGTACGCTGCCACAGCTGCGAACACAAATGCAAGGCCCAGTGCATCGAAATCACCAAGGAACACGTCGGCATCGACTACAGCCGCTGCGTGGACTGCTTCAACTGCATCGACACCTGTCCCAAGGGCGGAATCAAATACCGTTTCGCCTGGGGCAAGAAAGATTCTTCGCCTTCGGCTCAGAATGACAAGGCTGACACGGGCCGACGGGCATTCATGAGCGGAGCGGCGGTGGCGCTCGGTGCGGCCGCGCTGAAGGGCGTGGAGGCCAAAGCCCAGTCCCTGACAAAGGTGGACGGCGGCTTCGCGGCCGTCCTTCCCAAGCAGGCCCCGGAGCGCGAGGTTCCCCTTACGCCCCCGGGTTCCATCGGCCCGAAAGATTTTTACCGGCACTGCACGGCTTGCCAGCTCTGCGTGGCGGAATGCCCGAATAACGTGCTGCGTCCCTCCGACAACCTGGAACACCTGATGCAGCCCCAGATGAGCTACGAGAAAGGCTTCTGCCGGCCGGAGTGTACCCGATGCAGCGAGCTCTGCCCCAGCGGTGCCATCCGGCGCATCACCCGCGAGGAAAAGACGCAGTACCACATAGGCACGGCCCGCGTGAACCCGGAGCTCTGCTTCATGGCTACCGGCAAGACCACCTGCGGCAAGTGCGTCCAGGCGTGCCCGTCCGGCGCCATCAAACTCGTTCCCTTCGGAGAGCACCGCATCCCCGCCATTGCCGAAGAGGTATGTACGGGTTGCGGCGCCTGCGAGTATCTGTGCCCGGTGCGTCCCATCAGCGCCATTACCGTGAATGGTAAACATCAACATGTATAGCCATGGATAGAAGAGATTTCATCAAGATAAGCGGCGCGGCAGCCCTGGCGGCGGCCTGTGCGCCGAAAGATGCGCGAAAAAAGTCGGGCGTGACGGAGGAAGGCCCCGAACAGATGGTGTACCGGAAGAACCCGAAGAACGGGGACGAGGTTTCCCTGCTGGGGTTCGGTTGCATGCGCTGGCCCATGGTCAAGGATGCAGGGGGGAAAGACGTGATTGACCAGGAGGCCGTTAACGAGATGGTGGATTACGCCATCGCCCACGGCGTCAACTACTTCGATACCTCCCCCGCCTACCTGCAGGGACAGAGCGAGAAAGCGGCCGGCATCGCCCTCAGCCGCCATCCGCGCAGCAGTTACTACATCGCCACCAAGTTGTCCAACTTCGGAGACCAGTCCAAGAAGGCCTCCATCCAGATGTACCGGAACTCCTTCCTGCAGCTCAACACCGACTACTTCGACTACTACCTGCTCCATTCCATCGGCCGCGGCGGAAAGGACGCCTTCAACCAGCGGTATGTGGACAACGGCATGCTGGATTTCCTGCTCGGGGAGAAAGAAGCCGGACGTATCCGCAACCTGGGTTTCTCCTTCCACGGCGCCCGGCACGAATTCGACTACTTCATGGAGCTGCACGACAGCGGCCAGATCCAGTGGGACTTCGTGCAGATTGAAATGAATTACGTGGACTGGACGCATGCCGACGGTGTGCGCAACGTCAACGCCGACTACCTCTACGCCCAGTTGGACAAGCGCGGGATTCCCATCACAATCATGGAACCCCTGCTGGGAGGCCGCCTGGCCAACGTTCCGGCCGGTATCGCGCGCCAGATGAAGGAACGGGAACCGCTCAAGAGCATCGCTTCCTGGGCCTTCCGCTTCTGCGGCACGTATCCGCGCGTGCTCTGTACCCTTTCCGGCATGACCGGCATGGATCCTCTCAAGGACAACATCCAGACCTTCTGCCATTTCAAGCCGCTTTCGGAAGAGGAACTCTCGTTCCTGGAGCAGATGGCCGTCCAGATGAAAGAGTATCCGCTGGTCAACTGCACAGACTGCAAGTACTGTATGCCCTGCCCCTGGGGAATTGACATCCCGGGCACGTTCCAGCACTACAACCGCGCCGTCACAGAGGGGACCTATGCCCAGAGCAGGGAGCAGAAGGACTATGCCCGACTCAAGAAGGCCTACCTCGTAAGCTACGACCGCGCCGTTCCTTCCGTCCGCCAGGCCGACCATTGCATCGCCTGCGGCGAATGCCTGAGCCACTGCCCCCAGAGTATAGCAATACCGGGCCAACTCCGAAGAATCGCCCGGTATATCGAGAACTTGAAGCAGGATCTGCTCTAGTATTTGATTACTCTTACCCGGTGGGTTGCCCCGCCGTATTCCAATACCGCCGTGTAACGGCCGGGTGCCAGCGCCGAGACGTCCAGAATAATGGGGTCGAAGGCGCTGGCCTCCGTTTCTTCCTTGTGGACAAGGGAGCCGGAGGAGGCATACAGTGAGAGTTTCAGCGGCACCAGCGACTCGGTTTCGATGCTGATGACGGCTTCCGTGGAAGCGACCTCCGGGGAAACGCGGACAGGCTGTTTCGGGTCTATGACGGCAACGCGGAAGGTTGTGACGGCGCTCTCGCCCATGAAGTCCGTGGCCGTGACGGTGATGGTGGCTATGCCGGGAGTGATGGGCGCAAGCTTGATCTGCCCGTTGGAGACAGTGGCGCGGACGCACAGGGCATCTCCACGGTCGGCGTAGAGGCTGAGCTCCTCGCCGTCTTCATCGGCAAAAATACCATCCAGCGACACGGAGGACACTTTCTGCAGGCCGCTCATGAGCACGTCGCTTACCTTGCCGGCCACAGTGGGGGCGTGGTTGGGAAGGAGCGTGTAGGTGAGCTCTGCATCGGCCGTACGGACGCCGTCGCTCACGGTGACGATGGCCTTGTAGGTGCCGGGGCGGGCCTTCCAGCCGCTGATCAGAAGCTGGTTGCCGTTCTTGTCCAGGGTGAGCGCATCCGAGCCGGGCTTGCAGCTGAGGGTGATATTGTCGCCGTCGGGGTCGTAGGCTTCGATGCCTACGCGTACCATCTCGTGGGCCTTCACGCTCACTTCAGTCTCCTTGAGGGTAATCACGGGCGGGTTCTGAACAACGGTTCCGCCGCCCTCTCCCGTATAACCGTTGGCAAGCGCCCAGCTGAAGGACGCCGCCGCATCCAGCTTCCGGCCGATGGGCTTGTTGCCGCCGATGGCAGCGCCCAGACCTCCGAAAAGGATCTTCTTGGCATCATCGGCCGTAAAGCCTTCCTTGCCGAAATAGGAGATGATGAGGGCCGCGACGCCGCTCACGTGCGGGCAGGCCATCGAAGTGCCTACCCATCCGGGGCCACCGTAGCCCGTACCGTCCTCGACGACTTTGGGAAGCGTGCTCCAGACGTAGGCGGAACCATCTCCGCCGGGAGCGGCGATGTCCACCCAGTCACCATAGTTGGAGTAGCTGGCCTTGCCGGCCGTCCCGCCATAGGAGCCTACGGCAATGATGGGCTCGTAGGAAGAGATGATATCCCACTTGATATTGTCGTTCCCCGCGGCAAAGATGACCAGGCCTCCCTTCATCGGGGAAGAGGGCAGCTGATTCCCGTTGTCGTCGCAGCCGGCATAGCGGATGAAGTAATCGACGGCCGCCTTGATTACCGGGCACGAATTATCGATGTTATAGCTCATCCACTCGCTCATGGGCGTTTCATCATAGGAAAATCCCCAGCTGTTCTGGGAGATGAGCGCGCCGTTGTCGGCGCCGTACTTGATGGCGCGGGCGGTTTCCGGATCATCGGCAGAAGCGTCATAGCCGGAGAAGATGGCGCTGGACATGAGCCGGACGCCGCCTGCTCCCTTGGCGGCATTGCCGCCTGCCACGCCACAGAGGCCCTTTCCGTTGTTGTTCACGGCGGAAATGGTGCCTGCCACATGCGTACCGTGGCCGATGTCTCCATCCACCCAATTCCAGCCGACATATCCGCCTTCCGGACGGATGGTCAGGTCCCAGGAATCGCGGGCAAAGTTGTAACCCGTATGGCCGGATGCATCTTTCCAAAGATTGTCTTTCAGGTCTTCGTGGGTGGGATCGACGGGCTCGTCAACAACGTCCACGATGACTTTGCTGCTGCCGGTGGTATATTCCTGCCACACTTCCTGAACATGGATATTGCTGTTCGACGTGGAAACGAACTCCCACTGTCTGCTCAGGTAGGGGTCGTTGAAGACAGCGCGCTTCTCAAACCGGTGATGGGGCGTGACGGAAACCACGCCCGGCATTTCGGAAAGGCTTACGACCGCTTTGGTCATGGGAGCCTGGTCCGAAAAGACCACCTCGTAAAAACGGTGGAGTCCGGCCCGGCGCGTGCGTCCCTCGTAAGGTCCGGCGTCCGGGAAAACGCGTTTCAGGGAGACGGCGCCCAGTTCGGATAGGACGGCGTTCACCTCGGCCGACTTGGTGAACGGCGTGCCTTCAGCAGCCTGGAGGCCCTCCTCGACGAAGGCTGCCATCTCTTCCGTAAACTGGATGGTGGCCTGTCCGGGGACGGTATATGAAGATGCCACAGGCTCCGATTCGCTCGGAGCCTGGGTATCTTCAGTAGGGCCTTTCGCCGTACACGCTACAGCCAGAAGGGCTGCAAGCGGGTATTTAGCGAAGCTTCTTATAGCCATAACGTGCTTCCTCGCCCAGCTCGATCTCAATGCGCATGAGACGGTTGTACTTGGCGATACGGTCGGTACGGCTGAGGGAACCGGTCTTGATCTGGCCGCTGTTGGTAGCGACGGCGATGTCGGCGATGGTGGTGTCCTCAGTCTCACCGGAACGGTGGCTGGTAACGGTGGTGTAACCGTGACGGTGGGCCATTTCGATGGCGTCGAGGGTCTCGGTGAGGGAACCGATCTGGTTCACCTTGATGAGGATGCTGTTGCCGGCACCCATCTCGATACCCTTCTGCAGGTACTTCACGTTGGTCACGAAGAGGTCGTCACCGACGAGCTGGCACTTGTCGCCGATAGCCTTGGTGAGCTTCACCCAGCCTTCCCAGTCTTCCTCGCTGAGGCCGTCCTCGATGGAGTCGATGGGATACTTGCTGATGAGCTGCTTGAGGTAGTTGATCTGCTGGTCGGTGGTGAGCTTGCGGCCGCGAGGATCCTTCTTCTTGCCGTCCTTGAGCTGCTTGTAGTCATAGTAGAACTTGCCGTCCTCCTTGAAGCAGAACTCGGAAGCTGCGCAGTCCATGGCGATGGTCACGTCCTTACCGGGAACATAACCGGCACCTTCGATAGCGGCGATGATGCAGTCGAGGGCGTCGTTGATACCCTTCAGGGCAGGAGCGAAACCGCCTTCGTCACCCACTGCGGTGCTGAGGCCACGGCCCTTGAGCACCTTCTGCAGAGCGTGGAACACCTCGGCGCCCATGCGGACAGCCTCGGCCTCGTTCTTGGCGCCGATAGGACGGATCATGAATTCCTGGAAAGCGATGGGAGCATCGGAGTGTGCACCGCCGTTGATGATGTTCATCATGGGAACGGGAAGCACATAAGCGTTGGTGCCGCCCAG
>JAEEXZ010000038.1 GCA_016288055.1 Bacteroidales bacterium | reverse complement strand
ACATGCCTTTCGGTGGATGGGATGACGGCAACGGGGGAGAATTCGACAATGCGAAGGAAATCCAGAACGACCTTCCCAGATTCATGAACGGTTATTTCCACAAGGACGGCCTCATCCTGGTCCATGATTTCGATGGAGAAGACTACTCGTATTATTGGTTCATCAGTCCCACCACAGATTTTTGGTTCAGAGCAAGAGAATAATCAATTATTTATTTTATGCATTTAAACAAATCATTATTTGCCCTCTGCCTGCTTGTCGCCGGCACGGCGGCCTGTGTGCAACAGGGCAACACAGATGTTGATCCCTTCATCGGAACCGGATTCCATGGACATACGTTCCCGGGAGCCACCACGCCCAACGGCCTGGTCCAGCTTAGCCCGGATACCCGTACCGAAGACTGGGATGCCTGCAGTGGATACCACTACAGCGACAATGCCATCCTGGGTTTCTCCCACACCCATCTGAGCGGCACCGGCTGCGCAGACCTGGGAGACTTCCTCTTCATCCCTGCCGTCGGGGATGTCAATGAGGTTGACGGGAAATACGCAATCGCTCCGCTTCCTTTCTCCCACAGCGATGAAAAGGCAGAGGCCGGATACTACAAAGTAAGCTTCCCGTCCAGGGGAGTGGACGTAGAACTTACCGCTACGGCCCATGCCGGCGCCCATCAGTATAGCTTCAAGGGCAAAGGAAAACGCCATATCCTCATCAACCTCGTCCACGGAATGGGCGAGCCCGAGATTCACGAGGTGGCTGTGACCCAGCACTCCGAGAACGAGATTTCCGGAACCAAGGTACAGTCCTGGTGGGTACCCCAGCGCGGTGTATATTTCAACGCCACGTTCTCCGCTCCCATCGAGAAATTCGAGAAGAGAGGGGAGACCCAGGTGCTGCTCACCTTTGCAGAGGACGTCAAGGTCCTGAACGCCATCGTAGGTATCTCCATGACCGACGAGGCCGCCGCCAAAGCCAACCGCATCAAGGAAACGGAAGGCAAATCCTTCCAGCAGATCAAGGCCGAAGCAGCCCAGACCTGGAAAGACAAACTCGGCGTCATTGAAGTGGAAGGCGGCAGCCCGGATCTCCGCAAGATCTTCTACACGTCGCTATACCATACGATGGTCGCCCCCAACCTGATCAGCGACTGCGACCAGAAGCCCTTCTACTCCACGCTTTCCCTGTGGGATGTGTTCCGTACCTGGGCCCCGCTGCAGAACCTCATCGATCCCCAGCTCATCTCCGGCATGATCGACAGCATGCTGGATTCGTATGACCGTAACGGTATCCTTCCCGTATGGCCGCTCGCCCACGGCGAGACCTGGTGCATGATCGGCTATCACAGCATTCCCGTCATCGCCGACGCATGGCTCTGCGGAATCCGTACCTTCGACGGCAACAAGGCCCTCGATGCCATGGTCTCTTCCTCCAACCAGGACTGGACCTCTCCCGGCTACAACAAATACGGCTATGTCCCCTCCGACCTTTACGGACAGGCCGTATCCGAGACGCTGGAGATGGCTTACGACGACTGGTGCATCGCCCGCATGGCGGAGGATCTGGGCCGTCAGGATGTGGCCGACGAGTATTACGCCCGTGCCAAGCGCTATGAGAACCTGTTTGACCCTGCTACCCGCTTCTTCAGAGGAAAGGACAGCAAGGGGAACTGGGTAGAGCCCTTCGATCCGCTCATCAAGACCGACGATTTCACCGAGGCAGTTCCCTGGCAGTTCCGTTTCTTCGTCCCGCACGATGTGCCCGGTCTGGAGAAACTGATGGGCGGCCGCGAAAACACGCAGGCTGCTCTGGATTCCCTCTTCACTTACGAGGCGCTGGAACTCACCGACGACATCGTAGATATGACCGGTCTCATCGGCGAATATGCCCACGGCAACGAGCCCAGCCACAACATGGCTTACCTCTTCACTTACCTGGACCAGCCGGAAAAGACGCAGCACTATGTGCGCAGAATCCTTTCCGAACTGTACACGGCCACTCCCGACGGTATTTCCGGTAACGAGGACTGCGGCCAGATGAGCGCCTGGTATGTCATGTCGGCCCTCGGCATCTACCCGGCCTGCCCGGCTTCCTGCGAGTTCGTGCTCACGTCGCCCCTCTTCAGCAAGGCAACTGTCAAACTGGGGAACGGAAAGACCCTCACGATCACCGCAGACCACCCGGAGAAAGAGTTTATCTCCGAGGTCAGCTTCAACGGCAAGAAACTGGAGACCATGTTCATCACCTACGAGGAACTCCTTCAAGGCGGTAATCTCGACTTCAAACTGTCTGATACCCTGGCCGCGAAGTAACTGGCTTAGCTGAATTGAAATGTCAACCCCGAAAGTATTTTCATTTACTTTCGGGGTTTTCCATATTATTCCGCTATCTTTGCAGGCATGACTACAAGGAAAAATCAGGCAGCGGAAAAGAAGCGCTGCAACAGTCACAACTGCGCCCAGGCGGTGGTGTGTACTTACTGCGACCTGGTCGGCCTCCCGGAGCAGACGGCCCTGGATATCGCAGGGGCATACGGAACCGGCATGGGTAATATGGAAGGCACCTGCGGCGCCCTGGTCGGCGCCGGAATGATCCTGGGGCTGGCAACCAAAGACCGCAACGAGTCCCGTGCCCGCATGAAACAGATAATGACACGGTTCCAGCAGCGCAACGGCGCCACCCAGTGCAAACTGCTCAAGGGCGTCGGAACCGGCATCGTTCTCCGCGACTGTCCCGACTGTGTGGCCGATGCCTCTGAATTCCTGGAAGAATATCTATAATGAGCACAACTAACGAAAAATACAGAGAAGACCTCACGAATTACCTTCTGGAAGCAGCCACCGGAAACGGGTATCTTAAAGGGACGCTGCTGAACTCGCCAGACCTGGACGATGCCTGGCAGCGCTATGCGACGTCCTTCTACCCGGAAGCCGTCAAGGAGTTCAACCGCTATCCTGAGTACTGTCTGGCCTGTGCCGGTTATCTGGGAATGGCCGTCGCGCACCTCTGGGACAAGGACTGGCCCAGGTATCAGGACGCGCCCTACAGTTTCTTCCAGAGCGAGAGGGGATTCGACGATATGGATGACTACATCACCGGCAATATCATCAAGGAGAGCCGGCACAGCGTCGCCGCCATGCAGTCCCTGTCGGCCGAAACCTATCATTTTCTCATGAAATCCGGCGCGGAACCCGGCACGGCCGAGGCCTACCGTTTCTTCCTCATCAGCATCGAGGTAATGTATAAGATGGGCGCCGCCATCTGGCTCAATAGAATGGGCTACAAGTTTGAAAAGGTACAACTCCTGTAGATCACAGGATTTTCAGTGCAATCGCCGCGCAGGCTTCGGCATCGGCCAGGGCATGGTGATGCCGGGTTAAATCGTAGCCGCAGGCGGCCGCAACCGTCTGCAACTGATGATTGGGGAGCGTGCCGTGAAAGTGCCGGCGCGCCGTTGCCAGCGTGTCGAAAAACGCGTAGTTCGGATAATCCATCCGATACACCTTGAAGACCTCCTTCAGGCATCCTTCGTCGAAAGGGGAGTTGTGCGCTACCAGCGGCAGGCCCTCTATCATCGGCTCAATCCTGGCCCATACATCCGGGAACACCGGCGCGTCCTCCGTATCCTCCGGCCCCAGGCCGTGCACCTTCCGGCAATACCACTGGTAGTAGTCCGGCTCCGGATGAATCAGGGAATAGAAAGAGTCCACCACTTCACCCCCGCGCACAATCACTACGCCCACGCTGCAGACGCTGCATCGGCATTCGTTCGCGGTCTCAAAGTCTATCGCTGCAAAATCTGTCATGTTCCGTTCTTTTGCGCGAAGGTACGAAGAATTCCGGTATATTGATTATCTTTGCTCCCATGAAAGCACTGGTTATCGGCGCTACGGGCGCCATCGGCAAAGACCTGGTGGAGCAGCTGCTCCAGGATGACGACTTCACGCGCATTGACATCTTCGTCCGCCGGGAAGTGAGTTATTCATCGGCCAAAATCGCGGTGCACGTGGTGGACTTCGACCATCCGGAGCAGTGGGCCGGCTTGCTCTCCGGCGACGTCCTGTTCTCCTGTCTGGGCACCACCATCAGGGCCGCCGGAAGCCAGGAGGCGCAGTGGAAGGTGGATTACACGTATCAGTACAACACGGCTCTGGCGGCCCGGAAGAACGGCGTTCTCACCTATGTGCTGGTATCCTCCGTGGGCGCCAATGCCAAGTCCAAGATCTTCTATTCCAAGATGAAAGGCGCCCTGGAGGATGCCGTGCAGGCGCTCGGCTTCGACAGTTGCTTCATCCTCCAGCCGCCGTCCCTGATCCGGAAGGGGAGTGACCGCCTGGGCGAGAAGCTGGGCGTCGTCATCCTCAAGGCCCTTAACGGGATCGGCCTGATGCGCGCCTACACGCCCATGCCCACCGAGTCCGTCGCCGCCGCCATGCTCCGACTCGCCAAGTGCAGCCGCAAGGGCTGCGAAACGGTTGTGTCGCAGGATATCCTTTCCTGCGGCAGGTAACCCGCGCCGCGTGACCCGCTTCAAAGCGTTTTTGCTAACATCTTGACAGTGAGTAATTTAACGAAATTACTATATGCTAATCATCCTACAGGAAATCGCGTAGATTGCTCATTATTAACACTTTAACAAAAACGCCCACTATCGCGATCAAATCCATGCGCCCTGAGCCGGGTGCAAACAAATCAAAAGCCAGCCTCCTGGCTGGCTTGGATGGAATTTTGCGCCGATGAAATCTATCTCCAGTGCTTCAACTGGGAGAGATGACTGTCGTACAACGCCCTCCGTTCACTCTCCGGCTGGTTCTCCGGATTCGGCATATGTGCAACGAGAAAGTCCAGCAGGGACTCTTTGCTTTTGTAGGTAAACTGTCCGTCCGCATAGCACCACTTGCAGTAATCCTCATTGAAGGTGCCGTCCTTCTCCTTGCTAATCATCGAATCGTCAGAAAGCGGCATCCCACAACACTGGCAGTAAAGCGTCTGAGGCGAGCCCAGCAGCGTATTGATAGACACTCCAAACTCCCGGGAAAGGACTTTGAGCAGTTCGGGATTGGGCTGCGTCAGGCCGGTTTCCCAGCGGCTGATTGCCTGCCTTGTTACACTGATGCGCTCTGCCATCTGCTCTTGCGTCAGACCGTTCTTCTCGCGCAGATTCCTTAAGATGTCTTTTACTTCCATTGTCATCATCGTTTGGTTGATGGTGCAAAGTTACGGAGTTTAAGGATAGGTGTCAAGAAACATGTTGTTGCTTTTCAGTCATTCCTGCCCAACTGACCGGACGGGGTTACGGCTCCGTGACCACATTATCATGGCTGATATTGCAGAAAGCGAATGCCCCTTTCACCAGAAGCACCAGGGCGCCGATGTACAGGCCAACAGAAAAAACAATCTCTACCATAGCTTTGCATTTTAAATTTCACTGCAAAGCTACACCCCGCTTGTGCCAAACCCCTGCACAAGTAAAAAAATGTGCATAGAATAAAAAAGGAAATAATTGGTATATTTGTAACAAAAGGTCAAGATTATGAAAACACACCCTGTTACACACAGTCCTCATTCTGAGGTTCTTCACAATGACCAGGAACAAAAGATTGCCGCCCTACGCAGTGCAATCGAAGAAGGCTCGTCAAGCGGATACGTAGAAGGATTTGATTTTGAATTCCATCTTAAGAAATTAAAGCATTCTCCCTACAAATAGCGGGGAACGTTTTCTTTGTAGTGGAGGTATTTTTCACCGAAATCGGCGGCCAGGCGCTTTTCCTCGGAGCGGACTTGAAGTGTAAGGAAGAAAACTTCTACGACGAATACGACCCATGCCCACCAACTCATGAGCCAGAGCAGAACGCCAAGGTCAAAGACATATATGCCCACAAGCATCGGATTGCGGGAGTATTTGTAGGGGCCGTCGGTCATCAGATGCTTGGTCCTGGGTGCCACTTCATGGTTGTAGGCATCGAAAGGATTGCCTTCTCCCACCTTTTTCATATGTACGATGGACCAGATACTGAGAGCCAGTCCAAGGACCATCAGGATCACGGACGGGATGAACCACAGAAGTCCCGGGGCCCAGGGGAAGGGTTTTCCGGACACCCACCACATAACAGCAGGAATCCCGGCCACAAAGACCAGGAATCCCAGAATATATCCAAAAGCGTTCTTCATGATTAATAGAACTTGGCAATTTCGTCCAGGGGTCTGTGGACCGGGGTATTGGGATCCTGGGCACGGTAACCCAAAGCGATGACGGCCAGGATGGTCTCATTGTCCGGAATCTCAAACAGCTTTCTCAATTCATCGGCATTGCGCATGCCCATGATGAGAGTGTCGAAACCCATGGCGCGAGCCTTCAGGATGAGATAGGCATTGCTGAGGCCATTGTCATAGGCTCCCCAGAGGTCTCCCGTGGCGTCAACCGGATTACCCCGGAAGAAGCCGGATTTGCCCGTTTCAAACGTGGAAACCAGGAAAACGGGCGCATTGATCACGCGGTCCTTGTTGCCGCCGATAAGATCCAGGACAGCTTCGCGTTTTTCCTCGCCGATGGCTACGTAATACTTGCTGGGCTGCATATTGGCCCAGGAAGGGGCGTTCTGCGTGGCCGTGAGCAGTTCGCGGACCTCGGCCTCGGAAATGGTCTTTCCGGCCTCGTAGGCCCGGATGCTGCGCCGGGAAGCGAATACTTCGTCAAGGGTAGGGGACGTTGCCTGATCGCCGCCGCAGGCGACAAGCGCCAGAGCGCACAGAAGAATGGAGATCCTTTTCATACGATTATTTTTAATCCAAGCCAAGTTAGTCATTTTCTTCGCTTCTTGCAACATCTTCTTCGCAATGAATAGTGTCATCACCGCTTTCGTCCTGACCGGCTTCTTCTTCATGTTCCGCAAAATCGTGGACAAATACTCGGCCCGTATTGCCTCCCAGCCGCAGAAGACGACGTTATGGCAGGCCTTTCCGCTCCGTGGGTGGATTCTGATCGTCTGCATGTCCTGCCTGGGCATGGCCCTGAAGTTCATCCCCGGCGTCCCGGCCGAATTCACCGCCTCCTTCTACTCCGGATTAGGGCCGATGCTCCTTTTCGCCGCCGGCCGCTTCATCCGCAACGCGAAGGCGTGCCGATGATATATACATGTTTTTTCACTACCTTTGTCTATCCTATAGAATGACACTATGCTAAAACTCGGAGACAAAATGCCTTCGTTCGAGGTCATGGACCAGGACGGGCAGATGGTGAAATCGGCCGACTTTATCGGCAAGAAAACCATTATCTATTTCTATCCCAAGGACAACACGTCCGGCTGCACGGCCGAGGCCTGCTCCTTCCGCGACAGCTACGCGGCCCTAACGGCTGCGGGGTACAACGTCGTCGGCGTGAGTAAGGACAGCGCCAAGTCCCACACCGGCTTCCGCGCCAAGCACGGCCTTCCGTTCCGCCTCCTGGCCGACACCAGCACGCAGATGCTCCAGGACTTCGGCGCCTGGGGCGAAAAGAAAATGTACGGCAAAACCGTCCTGGGGACGCTCCGCCGCACATTCATCTTTGACGAAAACGGCATCCTCACCCGTATCATCGAAAAAGTCGATACCAAGAACGCCGCTTCGCAGATTTTGGAAGGTTAGGATTTCTTCAGGGTCTTTTCGTACCTTTGCATGATATGAAACGCGTTGCATGCATAGGGGACAGCATAACCTGGGGATTCACCATCGTGAATCGCCGGAAGTACAGCTACCCGTCTGTTCTCCAGGAGAAGCTTGGCCCGGATTACGAGGTCAGGAACTATGGGTATAACGATGCATCGGCCCGCTTTGATGCCGATACACCATACGTCAGGAAGAGCGTATATCGTGAGAGCTTGGACTGGAATCCGGATATCGTAGTGCTTATGCTGGGCACGAATGATACCAAGTCCCACAACTGGGATCCCGCAATCTTCCGTAAGGACTATTCGAAGATTGTGGAATCCTACCAGCAGCTGCCTTCCCATCCGCGCATTGTCCTCGTTGCGCCTATCCGGATATTTCTTCGCATGAATATCCCGCTGCTGGGCGTCATTCCTCTTACCATGGAAGAAGGCGTCCGTCCGGCTATTCGTGAAATCGCTGAAGAAAAGATCCTTTCGCTCATTGACCTAAAGGATCTCTTCACCGACTCTACGTATATGATGGACGGCGTCCACCCCCAGCGCGAAGGCGCAAAGATGCTTGCCGAGGCCATCTACAAAGGCATAAAATGGTAAATCCTGTATCGGCCCGACTCCTGAGCCAACAGCTCATTGTTCCGCAGTGGAAAGACCCTGCGGATGTGGTGTCGTGGTTCGGCGCCATGCAGGGGCAGGATTACAAAGCCATGCGATGGGCCGTGGCGATGAGGACGAAAAAGCCTTCCTTTAAAGCCTTCGAGGCTGCATTCAACGACGGGCGCATCATCAGGACGCATCTGCTGCGCACTACCTGGCAGCTGGTTTCCGGGGAGGATTATCGCTGGATGCTGGACCTTTGCCGCTCCAAGGCCCTTACCGGGCTTCGCGGCTGGATGCATTCCAACGGCATCGACATTCCCGACGAAGAAAAGGGCCGCATCCAGGAGTTACTGGCCGATATTGCCACAGGAAAGAGGTCTGTCCTCAAGGAAGAATTCGCCGAATCTTTAAAAGAAAAAGGCGTTGTCATGACAGACCAGCGCCTCTCGTATCATCTCCGTCTGGCCGAATATGACGGGCTTCTTTGCTCCGGAGACCTCCATCCCAGCAAAAGGACGCTCGCGCTGACCTCTGAAAAGATCGGCCCCAGGCCTGCCATGGACCGCGATGAGGCACTTGCTCTCATAACCAGGAAGTACTTCAGAAGCCACGGGCCTGCGATGCTGGAGGACTTCGTCTGGTGGTCCGGTCTCAACATGGGCGATTGCAGGCGAGGGATGGAGATCATCAGGGACGAGATGTCCAGTTTGTGGCACAAAGGGAAGGAGTACTATTTCATGAAGGATGCCAGGACAAGGGGTTTCCGCGGCGGCAATGTCCTGCTCCTACCTGCTTTTGACGAATATCTTATCGGCTACAAGAGTCGGCACATAGTCCTTCATCCCAGTCATGCGCCCAAGGCCCATAACAATTCCGGCATCTTCTATAGCATCGTTGCCCTTGACGGAGAAATCGTGGGCAACTGGCGGCCCTCAGAGGCCGATTGTGGCGTTTCCGTTTTCAAGGAAGACGTTGTTCTGCCGGAAGAAGCCCTTACCAGGGAGATCGCCCGGTTCAAGTCCATGTAAGTATTGCAACCCGGTTGCAGGGATTCCGCTGTACCTTTGCAGCGGTATGAAACAGAAAGAACATCTTCCTATCTTTGGCATCGGCCCGGTTTATATCGGCACGATTGCCGCCCTTGCCGCCTTTGGCATCTTCCTCTCCAGGAAGGGTTATCTGGACAGCGGCCTCATCCCCGCGCTGAAGACGCCCATGCTTATTATCGGCCTTCTGCTGGCCCTGCTGGGCCTTTTCATCTGGGGGTACGCCATCTTCCGCTCCCGGATCGATGATGGCATCCTGCACAATCATCTGGTGACTGACGGCATCTACGCCTGGATGCGCAACCCGCTCTATACCGGCTGGATGTTCGTTATCATCGGCATTGTCCTCTGCTTCGGCAACCTCTGGTTACTGGTCCTGCCCTTCATCTTCTGGGCGCTGATGGGCATGATGCTCCGGCCCACGGAAGAGAAGTGGCTGCACGAGCTCCACGGCGCCGAATACGATGCCTACTGCCAGCGCGTCAACCGCACCTGGCCCTGGTTCCCCAAGACGGAGAGCGATAAAATCCAGCAGTCCTATCGTCAGTCCAGGGATATCTACGACGATGTCCTCACACGGTCTACCTGGTGGAGCCGCCTTTACATGGACATCTTCTGGGGCGGAGTCGACGACAACGTGATTGCCCGCAAGGTGCTTTCCTATATCTCCGACGATTTTGACGGCAAACTGCTGGACGTTCCTGTCGGGACCGGCGTCTTCACCGCCTTGAAGTATGCCCGGATGAACAAGGCCGATATTACCTGCCTCGATTACAGCGACGATATGCTTAAACAGGCCAGGGAACGTTTCGATTGGAATGTCCATCTCATGCAGGGGGATGTGGGCGCGCTCCCTTTTGCCGATGGTACCTTCGACTGCGTACTCACGATGAACGGCGTCCATGCGTTCCCCGACAAGGAAAAGGCTTATGCCGAGATGGGCAGAGTTTTACGCGATGGAGGAATGCTGGCCGGCTGTTTCTGTATACAGGGCGAATCCCGGATAACGGACTGGCTGATGAAGAAGGTCCTCTCCCGCAAGGGATGGTTTACGCCGCCCTTCGAGACCTTCGACTCCCTGCGGGCACGCCTCTCCCAATCCTACCAGCTGCAGGAATACCACAAGCAAGGCTCCATCGTCTATTTCCTGGCAATAAAGAAGTAGTGTCTGCTTCACCACCTGCGACACAAAACCACCTGACCTACGCCATGCCCGACCCTGATCACTCCGTCATGCCCGGCCCCGACCGGGCATCTCTTTCCCTGCTGTATGTAAAGAAAACCGGCCCTACAGTGCATTCCAACTGTACATACAGATTGGGTATGGGGTGTTGAATATGGGACAGATGGCGGTGGGAGGGCAGGATGGTTGTTTCAATTGTGTCCAGGACCAAAATCGCCAAATTTGGTCCTGGCCAGTTCAATTTTGTTCTGGCGAAGACAGAAATCGCGGTTTTTGGTCCTGGCCAGCATCACCCAGCACGTGGCGGGGAAAGATTTCGTCGTATTTTTGCCCGAGCACGTGCTCCAGCATCTACCGGGACAAGAAAATGCTATTATTTTGACCGGCCACGTGCTTAGACTCCGGCTCGAGCACGGATTGGGCCTGTTTGGTGCTCGCCTGCGCCGCGACAGCTTTGAAATTGCGGTAAAAGGGAGTACCTTTGCCGTATGAAAAAACTTGTGATCATCAACGCCTGCGTCCGTCAGAGTGACTCGCGCACGCTCCGCATAGCAGAACCTATTATCGAATCGCTTTCGCAGCGTTATGAGGTCAAACGATATGACCTCCCGGAAATGGAAGGCATCGTTCCGCTCACGCCGGCGCTCTTTGCCCAGCGCGGCAGGGGAAAGATCCCCACATGGGCCCTTGATGCCGCCAAGGCAATGGCCGATGCCGACCGCCTCCTTATCGCAGCCCCTTTCTGGGATATGAGTTTCCCGGCAGCGCTGAAAGCATTTTTCGAACAGGTTTCCCTTTTCGACATTACGTTCACGGACACCGGCAAGACTTGCAAAGGCCTCTGCAAATCACCGAAGGTTCTCTATCTTACCACCCGAGGTATGGACATCGCGACGGGGGACCCCTTTGAGCAGGCTACGCCCTATCTTCGTGCCATCGGCCACCTCTGGAACCTTGGCGAGCTGACGACAATTGCCGCCCAAAACATGGACTACAGCACTCCCGAAGAGATTGAATCTAGAATAGCATCGGCCATCTCCGAAGGACTGGAACTGGCCAAGACCTGGTAACCCATGAGCAAAATCAAACGTCCCAACCCCTATAAAGAGGCCAACGAGGCCTTTCTGCGTGAGAAAGCGCAGGAGGAAGGCATGCACGTGCTGGACAACGGCGTCATGTACCGCGTGCTGGAAGAAGGCCACGGCTCCAAATGCCCCAAGCCCAACGGCATCGTCTACGTTCACTATACGGGCCGATTAATTGACGGCACCGTCTTCGACACAACGGAAGGGGAGTCCCTGCCGGCCCTCTTCGTAGTCCGCGACCTCATCATGGGTTGGCAAATCGCCCTCACACGCATGCGCGAGGGCGATAAATGGGAAGTCTATATCCCCGCCAAGTGGGGCTACGGCGCAACTAAGATGGCCGATATTCCGGCGCACAGCACGCTTGTCTTCACGCTGGAACTCGTCAAGATTGAACGCTGATTATTTCCCGTACTTAGCGTAGAAAGCATCTACTCTACTCAGGAAGTCCGGAACAAATTCTTTCAGGTCTTCCGACGATTCCAGATACTTCACATACGCTCCCGAGGCATATTTCTCACGTACCTCACGTACATAGGCGCGGCACGCGGCTTTTTTGTTGTCGAAATCGTCAAGAAGCCATTGACCGTCAACGAGTTTTAGTTGAACCTCGTACTCTTTGGCCTCTGCGTCCGGCTCCTCGCGGTCATCGGCCTTCTGGCGGACGGTGATCAGCGCCTGCGCTTTGTTTTTAGCAGTTTTGGAAACGGACTTCACACCGTAAACGGGTTCGCTGCCATCGTTTCCGGTAACGAAGTACCAAAGCCACTCATTGTCGCCAATCTCCATATAATCGGCAACTGGTGCATCATAGGCCTCGGAAAGAGCCTGGAAGAACTCCGGCGTCATGGCATCCTTTGCCTCCGGTTTCAGCACATGATCCGGAATAAATCGGCAAAGTTCCAAGGTCCTCTCAGAGAGGTCCACCTTTGACTGCCCACAGGAAATAACTGATACAATCAGGCCCAAATAAAAAAGATAGCGTTTCATAACATCAATTATTTATCGGCACACATCGCTGCATACCCGCACGGTTCGAACCAAATACGAAGGTATGAAGAATTCTTGGAAATCCGTCCGTATTTTTTGTCGACTTGAGGAACGGCGTTCCCTATTGGAGAGAGTGTATAAAACAAAAAACGCTCACCGGAGTGAGCGTAGTGGTTATACGCCCCTCCTTAGCGCAACTATTATGCCGATATGATATCAGATGACGGCGCCGTCCCGGGTGACTCCCCAGTCGGTAGCGGTCCACGGGCATCATGAAGCGAGCAGGAGATGGAGAGGTAAAACGGATGATTCGCTTTTCAAAAAGTGATTTTCGAAATAAATTTCGCTTTTCCAACTTGCAGATATTCGCCCAATTGTTGAGTTTTATCATAATAAACTCTCCCAGGGGCGGTTGCTGGTCTGGCCGTTTGGTGCGCAGCGCTGCGGAGAACCAAACAGCCCGGGAGACCGCAGTGCCAGCGCGAGCACCATCGGCCCAAATCATCGGCACTATAATTGCAGGCAAATCGGCCATATGAAAACCCGCGCTATCATACTGTTACTCTTATTGTTGCTCCCTCTTGTTCCGGCTATAGCACAGGAGCAAGAGGAATTCGAAGCGATACCGATGACCTACCAGAAGAAAAATCCCAGCTTCAATGGTGGTGATGCCAATGACTTCTCGAAATGGGTCAACGAGCATAAGCACTACCCGGAAGAGGCAAAGAAGGCTGGGATTGAAGGGAGAGTAACAACTCAATTCACTATCACAAAAGAGGGGAAACTCATTAACGTGAGGATTCTCAGGGGCGTTCACCCTCTGCTTGATGAAGAAGCTATCCGCGTAATTGAATCGGCACCGCAAATCTGGAAACCTGGCGAGAGAAAGGGTGAGCCGATAGATTTAACATATACTTTCCCGGTCATTTTTAAATTGACGGACGAGGAGCGTGCCCAGGTGGATTCAGCGCCGTTCGTCTCTTTCGATTTCGGTGTAAAGGAGAGAAAACCGTCTTTTAACAATGGCGGCTATTTCGAGTTTGCCAAGTGGATCAGAGAGCATCTGGTTTACCCGGAGGAAGCGAAAAAAGCCGGATTGGAAGGACGGGTCTATGTGTCAGTAATAATCGACGGGAAAGGGAAGCTGGTAAATCCTGTTGTGTATAGGAGCACCAACAAGATTTTTGAAGAGGAAGCGCTTCGTGTAATCAGCTCCGCACCTGACAAATGGAAGCCGGGATTGAACGCCAAAGGTGAGCCGATAGCCCTTTCGATGCTTATTCCAGTCAATTTCAACCTTCCCAATAAATCCGGATACTAATGAAGATCTGCCCGTCAATACGCTTAAGTAAAATCTCGCACTCTTTGGCATCTGTTTCAGTCCCATCCTGCAATAGTCGAAAATGATTAAAGTTCAATGAAATAGTTTTCAAAAGTACTTGATTTATTTGCAGAAAATGCTCATCTTGCAGGAAGAAACCTGCAAATAATTGAGACTATGAAAAGAATTGCTTCCCTCATCCTTGCACTCATCTGCGCCACTGGCCTATTTGCCCAGACAAGCAAACTCCCCACCATCAAGGAGATTATCTCAGTAGAGAACGAGAACACCTCCGAGACAGTACAAATCGTCAACATCCCCGTCGATGGCACCAACCACTACTGGCTCCACGTGGGGAACATGGGCATCGGCAACAAAACTGTCCAGATTGACCTGGACCCCGTTTACCAGCTCTACATTCCCTTAGGCGACAACATCACGGATGCCGTCGCATATATGGAAGAGCTGAAAACGCTCTTCAAGGAGCCCAAGGGCACCATGCGGGAAATCCAGGGTAGTTTCAAGCCCTTCTTCCCCGGAGAAGAGCTTGAGACCATCCGGGTGTACAAGCATCAGCCCCTCCTGACCAATCAGCTTCAGTTTGTAATAGAGCGTGACGGTTACGAGCGGGTGGCTTACCTCTCCAAGTCCGACTTCGGGACCCTTCTCCGCGGCCTGAAATTCCACGGGAAACTGCATCCTTCTGAAAGATAATCCTATGGAAACTGCACATGCCTGCGACCATGCCGACCGCGAAAAAGCCCTTAAACTTGGGCAACAGTGGAAAGGTGCCGGTTACTACTTTTAACAAACTTCAAGTAAATGAAAAGAATAACATTTGTCATCATTGCCCTGCTGTGTTGCTGCACGGCCGCATTCTCGCAGGAGACCTATTTGGATCCTTCCGAGCTTCCGGATTTAATAAAGTGCCTTCCGGCGCCGGCCGAAAAGGGAACTCCTGCCTTCAAGTATGATATAGAACGATACAAATGGGGCAAAGAGCAGCGCAAGGACCCATCCCGGCTGGAAATGGCGAGGGGCGATGCCGTCTGGACGTATGAGGCCCTGATCGGTCAGTTGTCCCCGGCCTTCGGGATGGTCCTGTCGAAAGAGACGACGCCCCAGATCTGGCGCCTTCTGGAAAACAGCCTGCGCACGATAGACCCCATCCGCGTGGCCCCCAAGGCCTATTACCACCGCATCCGTCCCTTCGAATATTTCAAGGAACCCACATCCACAGGAGAGGACGCCGAACTGAGCGGCGAGGGCAGCTATCCCTCCGGCCATACCATCCGGGGCTTTCTCACAGCCCTTCTTCTCGCCGAAGTGAATCCCGCCCGGGCCGATGAAATATACGCCCGCGCCTGGGCTTACGGCGAGAGCCGCGTCATTGCCGGAGCGCATTGGCAGAGCGATGTCGATGCGAGCCGCGTGGCAGCTGGAATCGGCTACGGCATCCTGCAAACCAGCCCTGCGTTCCGTGCCCAGATGGAAAGGGCGAAGGATGAATTTCGCAGCGCCGTCCTCGTCCCCATCACAGACGTGGTGCCGGATGTCATACTGGAGATACGCTACTACGGCACATACAACTTCGTGGGAGCACGCATTGACGGCTATGAGGCGCCCATCGCTCTGCTCACCCGCCAGGCGGCAGACAGCCTGAAAGCCGTAAGCGACGACCTGATGGCACAGGGCTATCGCCTCAAAATCTACGATGCCTACCGTCCTCAGAAGGGTGTGGACCACTTCGTGCGCTGGGCTGCCGACCTTTCTGCCACGGATATGAAACCTTACTTCTACCCCGACCTTGCCAAGAGCGTCCTCTTCGAGCAGGAATATATCATGGCAAAGAGCGGCCACACGCGCGGCTCCACCGTTGACCTGACGCTTTTCGACATGGCGACGGAGAAAGAGGTTGACATGGGCGGCACCTTCGACTGGTTCGGCCCCGAGAGCCATCCCGACTTCTGCGGCAATCCAGAGACGGGGCAGTACACCGGCGACAACAGCAAGTCCCCGAAAGGACGCAGTATCACCGCCGAGCAATTTGAGCACCGCATGATTCTCCGACGGGCCATGCTTGCCCACGGCTTCAAGCCCCTTGATACGGAATGGTGGCACTTCACGCTTCGCGACGAGCCCTTCCCTGACACTTATTTCAATATCCCGATACACTAGTGATTATGCTTGAAGAATGACGGCAAGGAGGGTGTATTTGTTGGTTTGATTTTTGCGTAGTATGCCATTCGGCATTATGACCCTCCGGGACCGCATATCACTCACTTGGCGCTATGGAAAAGGCATTTTCCTGATTGGTGCGGTATATAACCTGGTATGCGCAGGTTTTCAAACCTTGGGGTTTTCATACACTTTCATGGTGGATTCTTTTATCCTGAAAGGGGTTCTTATGGCCATTACCCTGTATTTGGTGATGCTTTTCCGCGACAGGGATGCTATCTTCTTCTACATCAACCTGGGTCTTTCACGCAGAAAGTTGCTCACCAGCGTCATTCTGATAGACTTTCTGGCACTTGCCGTCCTAATGGCTATTATGCATCTCATCTATGGATAAGCACAAACTCATAGTGGACAGTGTGGTGGTCCGATTTGGCCAGAAGACGGTCCTGACCGGAGGATATATCACATCAGAAACAGGAATGGTTACCGGTCTTCTGGGCCGCAACGGTGCCGGCAAATCCTGTATGTTCCGTGCCCTCATGGGCGGCCTCCGGGTAGATAACGTGATGGTGAGCATGGATGAGAAACCTATCGACAGGCAGACTATCGGCCGATATATCAAGTACTTGCCTCAAGGCCGACTCATTCCGGAAGGGATGCAACTTCACCGGGCCTTTGACTTATACGGGGTAAACTACTGGACCTTTGTCAACCGCGTCCCCAAATACTCCAGCCTCTACGATACCCCCGTCTACGAACTTTCCGGGGGCCAAGCCCGCCTGGCGGAACTGTTCCTTGTGCTGCTGAGCGAGGCGCCGTTTTACATTCTGGACGAGCCGTTTACGCAGGTGGATCCGGTAAGCATTGATGAAGTCAAGGCTCTGATCCGGGAACGGAGCAGGGATCACGGGATCATTGTCACCGACCATAACTATGACGCCATCTCCTCCGTGGCGGATAACCTTTTCGTGATAGCCGATGGCTACACCAACCCCGTACGATGCCGGGAAGATTTGGTCCGGCACGGGTATCTTAGGGCTGAGGATTCAGACAAGCCATAGGCATTTTACAGCACTCTACCAAATATTCCCGCAAAAATTGACGGTAAGATTTGCGGCAATTTGGCGGTAACATTTGTGGTAAAATGGCGGTGGGAGGGCAGGATGGTTGTTTCGATTGTAGCCAAGACCAAAATCGCCAAATTTGGTCCTGGCCAGTTCAATTTTGTTCTGGCGAAGCCCGAAATCCAGGTTTTCGGTCCTGGACAGCATCACCCAGCACGCCACCAAAACAACAAAAAAAGAGGTTTCTCGTGAAAGAGAAACCTCTTGGAGTGGAGCATAGGACTCCATTTTCAAGAACAATAATATTCAAAAATAGTTTTATAAGTATTTGATTATAGCCACTTTAGCGAAAGAATAGTAAATCGAAGTATATTTGGATTTTCAAAATTTTATGCGTAACTTTATGCGTAGTTTTTAAACTTAGACTGATTATGCCAGTTACAGTATACCTCGAAAATCGCGAAAGTAAGCGTACCAAGGAGAAGGCAATCCGCGTCCAGTTGTCGGTGAAGGGTGTTACCCTTCAGTCCACGATTGGCCACTCCATCAATCCTGATAACTGGGATGGAAACAAGGTGAAGCCGAAGAGCTATAAGAATGCCAAGGAAGTCCCCGCCGAGAGGATCAATGCCGACCTGCAGAAGATTAAGTCCCATTTCACGGAGTGGGAGATGGACCTGAAGGAGAAGCCCACAAAAGAAGACATCAAGAAGCACCTGAAGCAGGCGCTGGAGATGAAGACGGAGGAGAATCCGATTCCGGTGAAGGTGAAGCGTGTCGGCTTCTTCACGCGCCTGGACGAATTCACCAAGGAAGAGGGGGCGGCCAACGGCTGGGCGTATGCCACGCACCAGTGTTGGAAAACTTTCAAGAATCACGTTGAGAAGTTCAATCCCAAAGTGACCTTCGAATTCTTCAACGAATCCGGCATCAATAAATTTGTCATCTACCTCCGCAACCTGGGCCTGGAGGAGAAGAGCGTTACCAAGCAGTTCAATAATCTGCGCTGGTTCATGTATTGGGCGCTCCGGAAGAATTACACCAAAGAAGACACAATCAAGCGCTACCGGCCCAAGTTCAAGGTGCTGGAGAAGCCGGTCATCTTCCTGACCAAGGAGCAGCTGCTACACCTTTATAATTTCGAAATCCCCAAGAACGGAACCAAGGTGACGCTGACGGACATGAACGGCAACGAATACGAAAAGGTGGTAGAAGACGCCGGCGGACTTGCCAAGACCAGGGACTGTTTCTGCTTCTGCGCTTTCACCAGCCTCCGTTATTCTGACATGGCCAACCTCAAACGGACCGACATTAAGGACGGTGTGATGTATATCACCACGATGAAGACCTACGACCGCTTGCCCATCGAGTTGAACAGTTTCGCCAAGCAGATCCTGAAGAAATATGAGAAGCAGACCTTCCCGGACAACCTGGCGTTGCCGGTCTTGCCCAACCAGCTGATGAACCGCTACCTGAAGCACCTCTGCGAACTGGCTGGGTTCAATGAGCCCGTCACCCGTACCTGCTACCGTGGTGGGGAACGTGTAGAGGAGACCTTCCCGAAGTATGAGATGATAGGCACCCACGCCGGCCGTCGTACCTTCATCTGCTTCGCCCTCTCCAGCGGTATTCCGCCGCAGGTCGTGATGAAATGGACCGGCCACTCCGACTACCAGTCCATGAAACCCTATATTGCCATCGCCGAAAAGACCAAGGCCGATGCCATGAAACTCTTTGATACGGAAATGAAGAAATAAGCGCCCTATGACCCAGAACGAAAGCAATATACTCAGCCTCCAGGTGGATGCAAAGAAAGCGGCCGAAGTGGCCGCCATGCTCCTCAGT
>JAEEXZ010000006.1 GCA_016288055.1 Bacteroidales bacterium | reverse complement strand
ATCCAGCCATTTGTACAGGGTTTTAACATCATGGTAATACGGTTTTTAAGTTGCGCGTGCTGGAAGCCGCTGGCCAGGGAGAAACGCTGTTCCCCCACGGCTTTCCGAACAAGCAGAAGTTGATATTGTGTTGCATCGATGCCTTGATTGATAACGCCTTCGTCGGCCTCGTATTCGTGCAGGAGGCCCAGTTCGGTGCGTGCCATCCATACCAGCGGATTCCACCACCAGACAATCTGGAAGGCGCGGAAAAGGAAAAGGTCCAGATAGTGGCGGCACTTTACATGCATGACCTCGTGCCGGAAGATGGCCGGATTCTCCTCCAGGTCTTTCCGGCCGATGTAAACCGTCTTCCCGTACGTGAAGGAAGGAATGTCCTCTTCCAGGACAACGGTGTCGATGCCTTCCAACCGCTGCCGGACGCCGCCGGAGGTCTTCCGGCGCAGTTTCCGTGCGCTGGACAGGGTGTGGCCGATGATGACCGCCGCTCCTGCGGCGTACAGTAGCAGGACGGCTTCGGGCCAAGAGGCGGTGGATGCGCTGTCGGCATCGGCCTTCTCTTCTACTGCGGTCATCGTCAGGGGGCCGGCCGCCGTCGTCACGGGCGCCGTGCGTACTTTCAGCAGCGGAAGGAGGGCGCAGGTGAGCGAGCCTGCCAGCAGAGCCACCCGGTTGAAGCGGAAGAAGGTGGTGCGCCGCATCACCAGCATGTAGAAAGCATAGAAGAGGCCCAGATACAGGCCGCTGCGCCCTATATATAAAAGGAATTCGTTCATGACTTCTTGTTTTCAATGGAGGCGATGAGGGCTTTGAGCTCATCCAACTCAATCTTGTCCTCTTCTACGAACTGCGACACCAGCGAAGTGTAGGAGTTGTTGTAGTATTGGGCGACGACTTCGGATACGGTATTCCCCCGGTAGGCGCGCTCGCTTATTTTCACCTTATACCGGAACGAGTTGGCCATCGGCTCGCGCTCCAGGAATCCTTTTTCTTCCAGGAATTTGACCAGGGTGGCTACGGTATTGTAGTGCGGCTTGGGTTCGGGGATATAGCCGATCAGGTCCCTGATGAACATGCTCCCGTGTTTCCAGAAGATGTTCATCAGCATTTCTTCCTTGGCTGTCAGTTTCTGTTTCATCTTATTTGCAGTTTGTCTGCAGCAAATATAGATGTTATTTTTCATATCTCCTAATCTTTTTAGGAGTTTTCCGTAAAATATTAGGAATGGAGTGCAAAAAAATTGTCAGCCGTCTGGCTGACAATCTTTTGAGCGAGATACGAGTCTCGAACTCGCGACCTTCGGCTTGGGAAGCCAACGCTCTACCAACTGAGCTAATCTCGCATTGAGGACTACAAATATAACACTTTTTTCTTAACTTTGCGGAAATTTTGAAACAGATGTCTATTCAGAAACCTTCCATACCTAAAGGTACGCGTGACTTCGGCCAGAAAGAGATGGCCCGCCGCAACTATATTTTCAACACCATCCGCGACGTGTTCCGCACGTACGGCTACCAGGAAATCCAGACGCCTGCCCAGGAGAACCTCTCTACGCTCATGGGAAAGTACGGCGAAGAAGGGGACAAACTTCTTTTCCGTATCCTCAATTCCGGCGATGCCTTTGCCGATGTGGATTTCCAGAAGCCCCTGGTGTCCCAGGTATGTGAGAAGGGCCTCCGCTACGACCTTACGGTGCCTTTCGCCCGTTACGTTGTCCAGCACCAGAACGAGATTTCCTTCCCGTTCAAGCGTTTCCAGATCCAGCCTGTCTGGCGGGCCGACCGTCCCCAGAAGGGCCGCTACCGCGAATTTTATCAGTGTGACGTGGATGTGATTGGCAGCCGCAGCCAGGTGAATGAACTGGAGCTGGTGCAGATGGTGGACGCCGTCTTCGGGAAACTGGGCGTGCGCGTAGCCATCAAAATCAACAACCGGAAGGTCCTCACGGGTTTCGCCGAGATTGCCGGCGCTCCCGACAAGGTGGTGGACATCACCGTCGCCATCGACAAACTGGACAAGATCGGCCTCGACAATGTGAAGGCTGAGATGGCCGAGAAAGGCCTGTCGGCCGATGGCATCGCCGTCATCGAGCAGATCCTTTCCCTCAGCGGAAGCTTCGAGGAGAAGCTCGCGGCCATGCGTGGTCTCTTCAATGGCGGCAGCGCTTCTGCCGTGGTTTCCGAGATCGGCCTGAAGGGCCTCGATGAGCTCGAGGAACTCTTCGGCCTGATCGGCGCCGCAGGCGTATCGGCCCCTGTGGAGATGGATCTTTCCCTGGCCCGTGGCCTTAATTATTATACGGGCGCTATCTTCGAGGTGAAGGCGCTGGACTGGGAGATCGGCTCCATCTGCGGTGGCGGTCGCTACGACAACCTCACTGGCATCTTCGGCCTGCCGGACCTCTCCGGCGTAGGCATCTCCTTCGGCGCGGACCGCATTTATGACGTCCTCACGGGCCTGGACCTCTATCCCGCCGGCCTGGAAAGCGCCACCACGCTCCTCTTCGCCGTCATGGGGGCCGATGAACTCCGCTACGTGCTGCCCGTCGCCAAGTCTCTCCGCGAGGCGGGTGTGGCCGTGGAAGTCTATCCGGAGCCGTCCAAACTGAAGAAGCAGTTCGACTATGCCGACAAGAAAACCATTCCGTTCATCTCCATCAACGGATCCAACGAAATTGAGGCCGGCACGGTGAATATCAAGAATCTGGTTTCCGGAGAACAGAAGGCTTTTGCTGCCTCCGACCTGTCCTCCATTCTGGAATTCTTGAAATAAATTTGGTAGTTTCGAAAAAACTCCTTACCTTTGCAATCCCAAATCGCGGAGTAGAGCAGTTGGTAGCTCGTCGGGCTCATAACCCGGAGGTCGTAGGTTCGAGTCCTGCCTCCGCTACTACAGAGGATAAATCGAAAGATTTGTCCTCTTTTTTGTGTTTGACTAGACCGATAAGTCCAGGCAATTATGCACATTTGATTGACCTTGAACCAGTTCCATTCAACGCCCTGTGGGGCTTCATTGGACCATATCTCGAACACGGCTTCTTTTGGGTTCGAGTGATCCGTTCAAGCGTCGAATGCTTTTTTTTCTAAAAAAGTTTTGCAAATTAAAATATATCGCTTACCTTTGTATCGGAATCCGATATAACGGAAAACAATATAAGAAATGAAAAACACAACAGCAGCATTGACAGAAGCGATCTACTACATCCTTCTGGCCCTGCAGGAACCCCTGCACGGGTATGGCATCATGCAGAAGACCTCTTCCATGAGCAAGGGCCGCCTGGTCCTGTCGGCAGGCACCTTGTACGGAGCAATCTCCAATCTATTGGAAAAAGGATGGATTGTTCCTTGTGGGGAATCCTCCGACACCGATGGCAGAAGAAAACTGTATCAGATTACAGATAAGGGGCAGGAAATCCTCCTGGCCGAATTCGAACGCCTCGAGGAACTTGTGGAGAACGGAAGAATGAACATCAAAAAGTAAGTAAATATGAAAACAAGCAAGATTACCATCAACTGGTTCGTTGATTTTGACAAAGAGGAAGAGTGGTTGAACGACATGGCCAAGAAAGGCTGGGCATTCCAGCGTACCAACGGGGTCATCTACCGCTTCCGACGGTGTGAACCCGAAGAGTTCATCTATCAGATCGACTTTGACGAAAAGAAGTCTAAGGAAGGAGTCGGTGATTATGTCGCATTCCGCTCATCCTGTGGGGACCAGTTCGTCCATCAGTGGAAACGTAAAATCTACTGGAAGCGGGAAACGGCGTCCGGCCCGTTCGAAGCGGAGAATAACGTCGCCGCTAAGCTGCGCCTGACCAGCAAGGCGTTCAACTTCCATCTGAACAGTTTCATCGGTCTTACCCTCATCGCAGCGGTAGCTTTCCTGGTTCTTATGCCTGTGGGAAGGCATCTTCCTGAAAGCAGCTTTTCCCATTGGTTGATTGACTTCAGTTCCGGATTGACCTATGGCATCCTCCTGGCCGAGTTGTTCATCTTGCTTCCGGTCCTGAAGAAACTACACAAGAAGACCAACGAACTGATCGGGCAGATTTTCTAAAAGATATGCTTCCAGACACTTTCCTTAAACCTGTCCAGTTTCACAAGGCCCTCAAGAAAGTTCGATAAATAATCATCGTTTTCTACGAAGTAATTGAAAGTCAGCCAATTAAGGTTGACTTTCTGCTTTTCTGCGCTTGCCCCTGTTTGGGGAAATCCTCAAAAACTTCTATCTTTAGGCATATAAATCGGAATTTAAACATATGAAGCTAAAGATGCATATTTGTGTGTGCCTGTGGGCCTTATTGTTTCTCCCGCTTTATGGCTGGAGCAGCACGACTCGTCAGGTACGTGATACGCTCATTATGGGTAATGTCAAGTATGCAATCAACACCGCCCCGCTTGGTCAACTGGATTCCAGGCATTATAATTATTTAAGGGGAGAGGTAGGGTTTGATGATGTCTTTTCCTGGAACTTCCGGGGCTATGTGGCCACTTGGCGTGTCAATGGCAATAAACTCTATCTTGAAACATTGAGGGGGAGCTCAGATAAGGCCGATTTTAGGGATGTCTTAAAGGATTTCAAAGATAGTCGCGGTAACGTTTTCGCGTCCTGGTTCAGCGGGACCGTCATTTGTGGCACAGGCTCCCTCCTTTGTGCATCGGGGAATGGATGGGACGATTTGAATGAGACCGAGGTTGAACTAATCATCAAATCTGGTGTTGTGACGGCCTCCCGCAAATACCGCAATAAACAACACAAGGGGACGATAAACAGGGATGTAATGTTTCAGGAATTACTCAAGAAGTTTAATTACAGGGAATTCCCGGAATTGAGAGGATTCCGGATACCAATGCAGCTTATTCCGTCAAAATATGATAGAACCGGGAGAATCCTAGATTGGACCGTGAAGTATCTGAAATGGCCGGAAGAGGTAGAACCAGGAGTGCAAGACAGGCTTACGGCGGCGTTCAAGAAAGAACTATTGCAATACGACTGTCAAACATACTGTGCCGATGGCAGGTGGTTCTGGCGTGACCGAAACCCTTCTGACGGACATTATGACGGGGTTTTCTGGCCGTTAATTTTCAAAAAGGAGTACTTCGTTCCTACAGAATAAATTCCAATTTATCGGTCAGGCCAATCGATGAAGGCTTGTATTTGGAGCAGCCCTTCGATGAGCGAGAGGTTCGAGATTCGGAGTGTTTGGTCTACAAAGCAATAAAGACCAGCCTTTTTGAGGCTGGTCTTTTGCTTTGTGCGCTCCGGCAGGACCTTCGGTCCAACCCCCGCCGCTTTGCGGCTGCCCCGGTGGGGTTATTGAAGGGGCTGCCAAGACTTCGATTTCCTCTTCCACGGATAGTTGCGGAATGGGGGTCTCGGAATTGCTGTCTATCCTTTTAGATAAGATTTTCACGTCCAATTATCAGCGGATTGGGCCATTTCAACAGTAGTCTATCTATATAGCCTTTATTGGGGAATAATAAAGCAATCGGTCTATTGTGTTTTAAGTTGACAATCACTATCTTTGTGCAAAGCAAAGAATTAGTAGTGAGCGCTTTTACCTTATACACTATTTTTCCAGGATTTGTCGTTCCTCGCAACCAACCAACGCTTTACAACAATTACAATAATGGATACTAAACAAAACGAACTTTACGAAGCCCCTGCGATCACTATCGTAGAGGTAAAACAAGAGGGCGTCATCTGCGTCAGTGGTGACTTGCCTGGCATGCCCGGTTATCCCGGCGGCGGAGACCCTTTTGGTTCTACTCTTCTTTAACCCCCTAAACCGACAAGATGATGAAAACAATGAAACATATCATTTGGATGGCGGCCCTCGTTCTGACGGCAGCCACATGGTCGGCCTGCTCGAACAAGGATGAGCTTACAGTCTCTGATCAGCCTGTACAGTCCCGCACTTTTACCGTTACCACGACGCTCTCGCCGAAGGGCGGGGTCGAGACCCGCAGCACGATGACCGACAACGGCGACGGCTCCATCAGCGCCGAGTGGCAGGAGGGCGACCAGATCTGGGTGCGGTACACCAACATCGGCGATGCCCCGGAAGAGACTACGGCAACGGTAACCGCCGTCGATCCTACAACGAAGGCCGCCAGGATCTCGCTGACGCTGACCAACCCGAAGAATGGCGGTAGCATCAGCTTTGGTTACCCCGCCGGCTTCTACAACGACCCGAAGGATCTTTGCAACGACCAGACAGGCACGCTGGACGACATCAACGCCAACTTCGCCATCATCTCCGGCACGGAGACGATGTTCGTCTTCGATTCGGAAGTCACCCTGCCTGACGTGACGATGATGCCTGCCATGTGCATCTGGAAGTTCTCGTTCACCGACGGCACGGACGACATCACCAGCGCTGTCACGAAACTCGTCGTCGACTTCCCCGCTAACAGCACGACGTACGCTGTCACCCCCACGTCGCTGGACAACATCTATGTGGCCATGTACGGCGACATCATCAATGGCCAGCCCGTCAGCGTCATTGCCCAGACCGACCTGGGTGTCTATCGCAAGACGGCGGCGAGCGTCACGCTGGCTTCCGGCATTACGTACACCTCCACCGGTCTCGCCCTGACGTCGGCAGCCATCACAAACGCCGTGGCAGACGATATCGGCCAGTTGGTTGGTGCCGACGGGAACATTTATCCGAATGCCGACATAGCAACAGCCTTCGGCACCTCCGGCGTGGCCATGATCGGCTATGTGGGAGATGAATCGGACTGCACGCATGGCGTTGCTGTCGCTCTGGATGACGAGAGTAACAGGACGAAAATGGATTTGAGTGAGGCTACTGCAGCTTGTGCCGCGAAGGACGCCGTCCCGGACGGCACCTGGAGATTGCCGTCGCGCAAGGACTGGCAGTATCTTTTCATCGGATGCGGCAGCAGCTGGACATACACCGACTCTCCCAGCGGTTCGATCGATTGCAGTGGTCTTCAGTCGGCGTTGGGCGCCGCCGGAGGCATCCTGATGTCTGATCGCTATATATGTGAGGAAGGCGCCCGCGTGGATTTCACCGACGCCTCGGCGTCTTTCGGATTCACGAGCAATTCCTGGTACGTCCGCGCCGTCCTCGCATTCTAAGTAGTTCTGGCAAACCATAAACAAAAGCGGTCTTCGGGCCGCTTTTGTTGTGTTTATAGGATTGCTTTTCACCGTTCATGGTCTTGAATCAGGGCTCAAAGCCTAAAGCACAGTTTGGGCCACACAAGGCCGATTTTGTGCTTTAAGTTTCGAAAAATAAATGGTAATTTTGCTCAATTAATCGTTATTTGTACAAATCCCATGACGGAAAAGGAACTGATGCAATCCGGGCTCCCCTATTCGGCGACTGACTTACAGCTTTTAAGAGAGTTGAATGCCACCAAGGATGTGATTCACAGATACAACGCCCTGATGCCTTCGCAGACAGAGGGATTACTGGCCATCCTGAAAAACTTGCTGGGCCATATCGGCGACGATCATATCTGTATTAACCAGCCGTTCTACTGCGATTATGGCAAGCAGATCAGTGTGGGGAAACGCTTCTTTGCCAACTTCAATTTCACGGTGTTGGACGAGGCGCCTGTGACCATCGGGGACGACTGCTTTATCGGCCCCAATGTCAACATCTATACGGCTTGCCACAGCACGGATCCAGTAGAGCGTAATAGCCGGAAGGAATGGGCCGAGCCTGTGACCATTGGTAACAATGTATGGATTGGCGGCAATGTAACGATTCTTCCGGGAGTGACCATCGGAGACAATACCACCATTGGAGCAGGTTCCGTCGTCACCAAGGACATTCCGGCGAACGTTGTAGCCGTCGGCAACCCTTGCAAGGTTATAAGACAATTGTAAAAGACCAGCCATTTAGCCGCGCTTGAAGTTTCGAAATAATTGGTATTATTGTTTGATTAATCGAAATTCAATGATCAAGAGTATTCTTGGCTTTGGGGTGTTTCCTGACACGATAATCCTATTGGATAAAAGAAATGAACACATACTTGCTGTCTTTATTGAATGTAGTCTGCGAAATGGCGCCCTACCTGCTGCTGGGTTTCCTGGTTTTGGCAGGTTCGAGCACGAAACAGGCCCTTCTGGTGCTCGAGTCGGCGCCTGATTGCTACTCGTTCTCTTCCAGCTCGAAGATGGATTCGACGGGTTTGCCGAAATACCTGGCGATTTTCAGTACCAGTACTCCGGAGGGGATGTAGCCGCCCGCCTCGATGGAGTTGATTGTCTGCCGGCTCACTCCGACGGCGGTGGCAAGTTCCTGCTGGGTGATGTCTTTGATCGCCCGTTCTACTTTAACTGTGTTTTTCATTTTCCTTCCCTCCGGATTGCTCTCATGGTAATATTAAACTTCAGGATGTACACCATGAAGTACAGGTAGATGGCCGCGCATGTGAAAGCCAGGAAATTCAGGCCCATGATGAACAGGATGCCCAGAGCCAGGACGATGGCCGTAACCCACAGGCTCCAGACAAAGGACTGCATCCTGATCTGTCCTGTCATTTCATCTTCGTCCTTTTCGCGGGACAGTGCTATAAAGCAGAGTGAAACAAGCAAGGCCAGCATTCCCAGCGTTGAAACCAGATCTGCTTCTCCTTTGTAAAAGAAATCGTCTCCGATGGCTATCCAGGGAACCATGATTTCTGGAAGTTTTACGCTGAACAAAATGCAAACGTTTAATGCGGCAAAGGGCAGAAACATCCACATTCCTACTTTCTTGTAGGAGTAGGGGAGAAGGTAATTAGTTTTTTTCATAGGGCATTTACAATTATGTATCCGCCACAAATGTAAAAACAAATTTCCAAAAAGACAAATAAACTTTACAAAGCTATCTATTGGGTAATGCTTTCAATTCTCAGGCGCAGGATTCCGGAGGGGACTTGCGCCTCGGCGATTTCTCCCACCTTCTTGCCCATCAGGGCCGCGCCGATGGGCGATTTCAGTGAAATCTTGCCGGCCTCGAGGTCCATCTCATGGGGGCTGACGATCTCAAACTTCATGCGGACGTTGGTGGCGAGATTTGTGAATTCCACCTGGCTCAGTAGGGAAACCCTGTCTTTGGGGAGAACGTCGGGGTTGATAACGCGTGCGTGCTCCAGGATTCTCTGCAGGAAACGGATGCGGCTGATGGTCTTCCCCTGCATGCGCCTGGCTTCCCGGTAGCCGGCGTTGTCACTCCGGTCCCCCTGGGCACTGGCCTCGGCAAGGTCGTCCTGCACCTGGGGATAGACTACGCTGATAAGATGCTGCAACTCGGCGGCAATCTCGTCGTATCTTTGTTTTGACAGGTATTCCATGCTTCAAAATTACTCATTTTTCAGAGAAATCTTCTTATATTTACCCCACTAAATCTAAAGGCCAGGCAATGACTTTCGACACTTACGGTGACAAACGGAATCCCCGTCTGCTTCTGATCCCCGGACTTGGTGTATCCAGCGGGATATTCCTGCCGCTTATCGACATCCTGAAAGACCGTTTCTATATTATCGCGGCCGGGATTGACGGCTTCCTGCCCGGGAAGGTATCGGCCTTCACTTCCGTTGACGACCAGGCCGGGAAGATCAACGGATATGTACGGGAGAACCTCGGAGGCCACCTGGATGTCGCCTACGGTCTTTCGCTGGGCGGTAAAATCCTCTCCCGCATGATGGAGCGCCGTGAGATTGTCATTGACCATGCGGTCATGGATGCCGCGCCGCTGCTGGCGCTTCCCGCATGGAGCGTGGACGCCCTTCGTTACTATCAGGGCTTTAATGTCTGGACCTGTTACCATTGGACAGGTTTCTGGCGCCGGGTGTTCCATTCCCATTACTTCGATGTTTTGCTGGACGAATGTGTGAAAGTGTTTCCTTACGGCGGCGTGAAATCCGTAAGGGACGGATATAAGGATGTTTATACGCATAGTTTGGAATCCATCGACGGGGCCGATATCCACTTCTGGTACGGAACCAAGGAAGCCTTCGTCGCCAAACCGCAGGCCAGGCACCTGTGCGCCCTTCATCCGGACACGCACGTCGAGGTGTTCCCCGGCATGAATCACGGCCAGTTTCTCATAGACCACCCGGAAGAGGTGGCCAATAAGCTGCTTTCCTGTCTGATGGACCTGGTTCTCTGATTTTTGAAATTTTTTAATAATATCCTGCAAAAGGTTTGTTTTCGGCCGCAAGATTATGTAATTTTGCGGCCGAAAAGTTATTAGTGTATTTTTATCGTATGGAAATCAAGGGAGATTTCACGCCTAAACTGTTCACAACTATCAAGAACGGTTACAACAAGCAGACGCTTGTACAGGACCTGCTTGCAGGTATTATTGTCGGTATCGTAGCCCTTCCGCTGGCCATCGCCTTCGGTATCGCTTCGGGCGCTTCTCCGGAAGCCGGTATCCTGACGGCCATCGTGGCCGGTTTCATCATCTCATTCTTTGGCGGCAGCAAGGTGCAGATCGGCGGTCCTACCGGCGCCTTCATCGTCATTGTCTATGGCATCATCCAGGAGTATGGAATGAACGGCCTCATGATCGCTACGTTCATGGCCGGTGCCTTCCTCATCCTGATGGGCGTGCTCCATCTGGGCACGATTATCAAGTATATCCCTTATCCCATCGTGGTGGGCTTCACTTCGGGTATCGCCCTCACCATCTTCGCTACGCAGATCAAGGACCTCTTCGGCCTTCAGGTCGAGAGCGTTCCGGCGGACTTCCTTGACAAGTGGGTGGTGTATGCGCAGAATATCGGCACCATCAACTGGTGGGCCCTTCTGGTGGGCGTGGTGAGCATACTCATTATCGTCCTTACCCCCAAGGTGAGCCGCCGCATCCCGGGCTCCCTCGTCGCCATTGTCGTGATGACGCTCGCGACCCTCGGCCTTAAGTATCTCGGCGTCGAGGGCATCGAGACCATCGGCGACCGCTTCTCCATCTCCAGCGCCCTGCCGCAGCCCGCCGTTCCCGAGCTTACCTGGGAGAGCATCCGCCACCTGGCGCAGCCTGCGATGGTCATCGCCATGCTGGGCGCCATCGAGTCGCTGCTTTCCGCCGCCGTGGCCGATGGTGTCATCGGCGACCGTCACAACAGCAACCAGGAACTCGTCGCACAGGGTATCGCCAACATGGTATCCCCGCTCATCGGCGGCATTCCGGCCACCGGCGCCATCGCCCGTACCATGACCAACATCAACAACGGCGGCCGCACGCCCGTCGCAGGTATCGCGCATGCCATCGTGCTGGCGCTGATTTACCTGTTCCTGATGCCGCTGGTGCAGTACATCCCCATGGCCTGCCTGGCCGGTATCCTGGTGGTCGTTTCCTATAATATGAGTGAGTGGAGAAGCTTCCGCGCCATCCTGCGCAATCCCAAGTCGGATATCATCGTACTGCTGGTGACCTTTTTCCTCACCGTCATCTTCGACCTCACCGTGGCTATCGAAGTGGGCGTTATCATCGCCTGCCTGTTGTGCATGAAACGCATGGCCGAGACCACCAATGTCTCCGTCCTCAGCGACGAGATAGACCCTATGGCCGACACCGATGTCCAGGGCAACCTGGAGCACCTCATCATCCCCGAAGGCGTGAAGGTGTACGAAATCAACGGCCCCTACTTCTTCGGTATCGGCAACAAGTTCGAGGAAATGATGGGCGACATGGGCGGCCGCGCCAAGGTGCGCATCATCCGCATGCGTAAGGTGCCTTTCATTGACTCCACGGGTGTGCACAACCTTTCCAACATGTGCAAGATGTGCTCCCAGCTGGGTGTGAAGGTGGTCCTGTCCGGGGTTAACCCTTCCGTGATGAAAGTGCTGAAGAAAGCCGGCATGGAAGATGTCGTGGGCAAGGAGAATATCTGCAGCCACATCTCTCTGGCACTGGAGAGGGCGCAGAAAATCGTCAGCGAAGCTTAGCGCGTTCCTTCCGTTCTGCCGTAGCGGTAAAGAAGACGTCCGCGCTGGAATTCAGCGCCGTTTCCACGGAGTCCTGAATGACGCCGATGATGAATCCCACCGCTACCGCCTGCATCGCAACGTCGTTGCCGATACCCAGGAACGAGCACGCGAGGGGAATCAGCAGCAGCGAGCCCCCCGCAATGCCGGAAGCGCCGCAGGCCCCCATCGTGGCGACGACGCCCAGCAGCAGTCCCGTGGCGAAATTCACCGGAATCCCGACGGTGGCGGCGACGGCCAGGGTAAAGACCGTAATGGTGACGGCCGCTCCGTTCATGTTGATGGTGGCGCCGAGCGGAATGCTCACCGAATAGAAATCCTCATCCATCCCCATCTTCTTGCATAGCTGCATGTTGATGGGGATGTTTGCTGCAGAGGAGCGCGTGAAGAAGGCGTGGATGGCGCTTTCCTTCAGGCATGTCCACAGCAGGGGATAGGGGTTGCTTCTGGTAACGAGAAATGACCAGAAGGGGTTGAGTACAAGCGTATTGAAAAGCATGCATCCCACCAGCAGCAGAACCAGTTTCCCGTAAGTGGTGAAAACCGCCATGCCGCTTTCGGAGACGGCGGAGAAAACCAGGCCCAGGATGCCGAAGGGCGCGAACTGGATGATCCATCTCACCATGCGGGAGAGCACTTCGGAAAAATCCGTGAAGACCTGGAGGGTCTCCTTGGAGGCGGCCATCCTCAGCCCCAGTCCCAGCAGGACAGACCAAAAGAGAATGCCGATGTAGTTGGCCTGCACGATGGCCCCCACCGGATTGGCCACCAGGTTGGTGAGCAGGATCGAGAACACGTCTGCGAGGGCGCTGGGCGCGCTACCGTCGGCCACATCGCTCAGCTGGAGCGTCACCGGGAAGAGTTTGCTGCCGGTGACGGCCACGAGCGCCGCCCCCAGCGTACTCACCAGATACAGGCCGATGACCGTGCGGAAGCGCGGCCCCAGTCCGGAGCCCGCCTTGGCGATGGAAACGGTGACCAGCACGAAGACCAGCAGGGGAGCGATGGCCTTGAGGGCGCCTACGAATACTTTCCCCAGGATGCCGATGCCGCTGAGCCCGGGCGCTGCAAGGCCCAGGATTGCGCCGATGATCAGCCCTCCGAGGATGCGGAGGATGAGGCTGCTTTGGGCCCACTTCCTGGTCAGAGATTCAAGTTTTGCCATATTGCAAAAATAACGAAATTTTTCTTAACTTTGTAGATGCGGCTTTACAGGACGTCGCGAACTATATTTGTAAGATTATGGCAAAAGAAGCAGTTGACGCAACGCAGGGAGCAGCCCGTCTCAAGGCACTCCAGGCAACCATTGACAAAATTGAGAAGGATTACGGCAAGGGTACCATCATGAAACTGGGAGACCAGCCCGAATGGGATGCCTCGCAGGTGATTCCCAGCGGTTCCATCGCATTGGACCATGCCCTGGGCATCGGCGGTTACCCCAAAGGTCGTATCATTGAGATTTATGGTCCGGAAAGTTCCGGTAAAACTACGCTTGCCATTCACGCCATCGCCCAGGCGCAGAAAAACGGCGGCATCGCTGCCATCATTGATGCAGAGCATGCGTTCGACCGTACCTATGCCAAGGCCCTCGGGGTAGATCTGGACACCCTCCTCATCTCCCAGCCGGACAACGGTGAGCAAGCGCTCGAGATCGCGGACAATCTCATCCGCAGCGGCGCCCTGGACATTGTGGTCATCGACTCCGTCGCCGCCCTTACCCCCCGCGCCGAGATTGAAGGAGAAATGGGAGACAACAAAGTGGGCCTCCAGGCCCGCCTCATGTCCCAGGCTCTCCGCAAACTGACGGCCAACATCTCCAAGACCAATACCTGCTGCATCTTCATCAACCAGTTGCGCGAGAAGATCGGCGTCATGTTCGGAAACCCCGAAACCACTACAGGCGGTAACGCGTTGAAGTTTTACGCTTCCGTGCGCCTGGATATCCGTCGTACCACCCAGATCAAGGATGGCGACGAAGCTCTTGGTAACCATGTAAAAGTAAAAGTGGTCAAAAACAAGATGGCCCCGCCTTTCAAGAAGGCCGAATTCGACATCGTGTTCGGCGAGGGCATCTCCCGCAGTGGCGAAATCGTGGACCTGGGCGTTGAGCTGGGTATCATCCAGAAGTCCGGTTCCTGGTTCAGCTATGGGGAAAGCAAGCTTGCCCAAGGCCGTGAGGCTGTCAAGCAGCTCATGCTGGACAACGTGGAACTGGCAGAGGAAATCGAGGCCAAGATCCGCGAGGCCCTGGCTACTGTGCAGGACTAACACTTCGACTCTTTAATCGTCAATAGCCACGTTTTTTGAGCGTGGCTATTCTGCATTGTGTCCCCTGTCTGTGGCGCATACGATCTTAAGCATAATATGACCTCAATCCTGCTTTTGTTCGTCAGGTGTGACGATCTTAAGCAGAATACGGCCCAAATCCTGCTTTTGTTCGTCAGGTGTGACGGTCTTAAGCAGAATTTATCTGGAATTGTGCTTGAATCCGGCTGGGCCAACGGCAGAAGAAATTTATTTTTCGGGGCGGGACCCGAAAAACCAAATTTCTTCTGCCATCGCAACGCCCGCGCACATTTTCATTTGCCATGCGTAACGATCTTAAGCATAATATGACCTCAATCCCGCTTTTGTTCGTCAGGTGTGACGATCTTAAGCAAATAATACGGCAAATCCTGCTTAAGATCGTAGTGTGTGGCGCATTCTAATTCTTTTAGGTTATGAATAGAAGCATGAGAGTCGAATACAACTCCCTTCCCATGGGAGATTACCATTTGTGCCTGAACCGTCTGGAGGGCCGATGGCTGTTCTACGATGATGATGACTACCGCATGGGCATGGCCGGCGTTGCGCTGGCTTCCCTTAAGTTCGAAGTGAAATTCTATGCTTTCGAACTTATGCCCAACCATGGTCATTTTGTTCTTAACGGCACTGGAGAGCAGTGCATGAAAGTTTTTTCTTTTTTCAAACGGCGTTATTCGGAGCAGCTCCTAAAAAAAGGCCGCGCTCCGCTCCCGGAAGATTACGGTTGTCTTCTCAAACCCCTACCAAACAAAGAGGCTCTGATGACAGAGATCTTGTACCTGGCACGGAATCCTTATGAGAAGGAGTTTTGCTGTCCGGGCGGTCATAGATGGGGTAGTACTTATTTGTATTTCAATGAATTGTCTGGGATGCTTGGCGGAGAAAAGGTGTCTTCTCTGCAAATAGTTGATATCAGGTCTATTACCGGCTCAAGGGAGACTTTGCCGCCAAATTGGCTCATACATCCTGTGCTGGGCGTTCTGCCAAGTAACTTTATAGATGTGACGGAGGTGGAGCGGCTGTTTGGCTCGCCCAAGGAATACCATACCCGCTTGGTGAAAGAGTACGAAACGGCTGTGAAGATTGCCCGCACCCTGGGTGAAGAAGTGGTATTCTCACAGAGCGAGGTCCGCGATATCGTGAATACAGAACTGCGAAACTCCTATCCCGGTCGGCTTTTCAAATCGCTTTCGAAAGAGGAAAAATGCCGTGTGGCTGTCCGGTTGCATGAGAGCTTGAGTCTTGACACCCGTTTGATGGCACAGGCATTTTACCTGTCCGAGCTTACCATCATCCAGGCCATCCGCTCCAAAGACTACGGCATCCGGTAACGTCTCTGTTCGTCACGCCTGCCTTCTGTCCGCCATGCGTTACGATCTTAAGCAGAATATGCGGCAAATCCTGCTTTTGTTCGTCAGTGGTGACGATCTTAAGCATAATATGGCCCAAATCCTGCTTTTGTTCGTCAGGTGTGACGGTCTTGAGCAGAATTTCTCTGGAATTGTGCTTGAATCTGGCAGGGCCAACGGCAGAAGAAATTTATTTTTCGGGGCGGGACCCGAAAAACCAAATTTCTTCTGCCATCGCAACGCCCGCGCGCATTTTCATTTGCCATGCGTTACGATCTTAAGCAGAATATGCGGCAAATCCTGCTTTTGTTCGTCAGCGGTGACGATCTTAAGCAGAATACGGCCCAAATCCTGCTTTTGTTCGTCATGCGTGACGGTCTTAAGCAGAATTTATCTGGAATTGTGCTTGAATCCGGCTGGGCCAACGGCAGAAGAAATTTATTTTTCGGGGCGGGACCCGAAAAACCAAATTTCTTCTGCCATCGCAACGCCCGCGCACATTTTTGTTCGTCGCAGTTCTATTCGAATGGGGCAATGCGGCAGAGCGAAAGCTGGCGAAAATGTTCATCGGAGAGGATGCCGGCCGTGCGAAGTGCCTCGAGGGTGCATTCTTCGGGCCGATGGTGTTCCCGGAAGAGGACGATGCCGCGGGCCTCGGCACGGGTGATGTGCGGATGGCGCGACAGTTCCGCCTCCGGTAGGGCCCAGAGCGCGAACGCGGGTGCGGCGGAACAGCTGATGAGGTCCCGGAGGGCTTCATACTTTTCCTCGTCGAAGTGCCAGATCTCCATGAGTTGCTCCGGGCAGGAATAGCCGCCCAGCTGCGAACGGTACTGCACCACCTTGCCGGCAAAGAAGGGGCCGATCCCGGGCAGGGCCAGGAGCGCGGTGCTGTCGGCCGTGTTTATGTCTATGCGGGGGATGTCGATGAACTTCTCCAGGCGGGCGAAGACGGAATCGGCCACCACATAGCTCCGGGCAAAGTCCGACGGCCGGCGGAAGCGGCCGCCTTTTTGCCGGTAATTGTCTATCGAGAGCGCCTGTTTCTCGCTGAAGCCCAGTCGCTGCAGGTCTTCCACGCTTACGGTATTGGGATTGAAGCGGAAACTCTCCACCTTCCGGGGCGACGCCTTTTCCCGGACTTTGACGGCCTCCTGCGAATGTGCAGATTCTTTTCTGACAATCCTCCCCTCAGAGGAGATGCTGCCCCGAATGGGTAAAACAGATGGCTGACGCCCTTTGGTGACAGCACCATTCTCTGCGGCATCCGGCTCCACGTAAACATACACCGTGTCCGGATTGTCCCGGTTGGCGACAAGCCGCGTGACGGCGGCCCTGTGTATGAACAGGGCAACCTGGTAACCGATGATGAGGAAAACAAGGGCGATTGCGCCCGTGGTGAAGCTGGCCGTGATACGGCCGTTATTCTTCTTCGGATTCTTCTGAGGGGCCATAACGCTTTTTCTTCTGCGTTTTTTCAGGCGGGGCCCCACCCACCACAATTACTATTTCACCTTTCGGTTCGTGTTCGCGGAACCAGTCGGCCACCTGGGCCAGTGTTCCGCGTCTGTGTTCTTCGTGAACTTTGGAGATTTCGCGGGCTACGGAGCAAGGGCGCTCCGGCCCGAAGAATTCGGCGAATTGGTCCAGGGTTTTGACCAGCCTGAAAGGGCTTTCGTAAAACACCATGGTCCGGGTTTCGCGGGAGAGTTCCTGCAGATGGGTCTGCCGGCCTTTTTTCTGAGGCAGGAAGCCTTCGAAGGCAAAGCGGTCGCAGGGGAGACCGCTGGAAACGATGGCGGGAATGCAGGCGGTGGCCCCCGGAAGGGTTTGCACCTCGATGCCTTCCTCTGCGCAGGTACGGGCCAGCAGGAAACCGGGGTCCGATATGCCCGGCGTGCCGGCGTCCGATATGAGCGCCACGTTGAGGCCGCCCAGGATGCGCTCCTTCACAAGCTGCACCGTCTGGTGCTCGTTGAACTTGTGATGGCTCTGGAGGGGCCGATGAATGTCGAAATGTTTGAGCAGCACCGACGAGGTGCGGGTGTCCTCGGCCAGGATGAGGTCTGCTTCCTGGAGGACCTTGACGGCACGGATGGTCATGTCGTCCAGATTGCCCACGGGCGTGGGTACGATATAAAGCTTGCCGGCCACTATCCCAGTTTTTTACGGATGGCCATCATGAAGCGGTAGGCTACGTCGGAGCCCAGGTTCCACTGCGGGAAGTGCTCCTGGATGTAGGAGACGGCCTCTTCCAGGTTATTTACCTCGTTGAGCGCCGCGATGGTGGCGTCGTACAGGGCAAAATCTTCCTTGAAAAGCGTGCCGATGAACTGGGCCCTGTCAAGCAGCGAGATGCCGCTGCGGATGTTTTTCACCAGCATTCCGGGATTGTCCTTGCGCCAGGCATAGTCCGGAGCGGCGGCTACGGGTGCGGCCATCGGCTCGGGCTTGGACTCAGGCTTGGACTCCGGCTTGGGTGCCGGCGCTTTCGCCGGTTCAGGTGCGGGAACCGCAACAGGTTCTGCCACGCCCAGATCCACATCCGTGAAGTCCACCTCGTCGGCCTCCGCCGGGGTTTCATCGGCCTTCTTCTGGAAGGCGGCGACGCGGGCCTCCAGCGCTGTGAGACGCTCTTTCAGGGCCGCTATCTCGTTTTGCGTTTCCAGAAGAAAATCCTGTTCACTTTTGTTCATAATTTTAGTATATTTGCACTACAGATAACCTGTACTTCACCTAACAAAGTTAAGGAAATGTTTTTGGAAAATGCAAAAAAATCGGGCTGCATTGAGGTAATCTGCGGCTCCATGTTCTCCGGCAAGACGGAAGAACTCATCAGAAGGCTCAGACGCGCCCAGTTCGCCAAACAGAAAATCGCCACCTTCAAACCTACCATAGACAAGCGCTACTCAGACCTGGACGTCGTCTCGCATGATTCCCACAGCATTTCCTGCACCCCCATCAAATCGCCTTCCCGTATGCTTCAGATAGAGCCCGACGTAGAAGTCGTCGGCATTGACGAGGCCCAGTTTTTCGACGACAGCATCATCGAAGTCTGCCAGGAACTGGCCAATCGCGGTGTCCGCGTAATCATCGCCGGTCTGGATACGGATTACCTTGGAAAACCGTTCGGCCCCATGCCGGGTCTGATGGCTATCGCCGAAGATGTCCAGAAGGTTCACGCCATCTGCGTCCGCTGCGGCTCCCTGGCCAACCACTCCCATCGGCTGTCGGCCTCCAAGAAGCTCGTGGTCCTGGGAGAAAAGGATACCTACGAGCCCCTTTGCCGCGAGTGCTACCTCAAAGCCCTGGAGGAGGACAACGCATAAGTGCTCCCGGCCTTAAGAAATGTCACCAGCGTCCCGTTTTTTGGGACGCTGGTTGTGTTTTAGGCCGATTTTGCGCCCAGCGTCCCGTTTTTTGGGACGCTGGGCGCACCAGAACGGCGTCGGGAACAGACAGGGCCCCGCCCCGGACGGTTGATTATGTGGAGAGAATTCGTTATTTTTGCATTGATATGAAAATACGTCTATTGGGGAAAACCCCGGAGGAACTGAAACAGATTGCGTTGGATTGTGGCTTGCCGGCCTTTACCGGTAAGCAGATGGCGCAGTGGCTGTATCAGAAACGCGTGAAGTCCATCGACGAAATGACCAACCTGTCCAAGCAGGGCAGGGAAGTGCTGAAGGAACGCTACGAGGTGGGTGTGATTGAGCCGATAGACGTGCAGACCTCCCAGGACGGCACCCGCAAATACCTCTTCCCGGTCACCTGCGGCTCGGAGGATTCCTGCGTGGAAGCCGTCATGATTCCCGACGACGACCGAAAAACCCTCTGCGTGAGCTCGCAGGCCGGTTGCAAGATGGCCTGCAAGTTCTGCATGACCGGCCGTCAGGGCTTCCACGGCAACCTCGACGCGGCCGACATCCTGAGCCAGTACTTTGCCATTAAAGAGGCCGGCGAACTTACCAATACCGTCTTCATGGGTATGGGCGAGCCGCTGGACAACTGGGACCAGGTCAAGCGTGTCATCGAAGTCCTTACGGCAGACTGGGGCCTTGCCTGGAGCCCCAAGCGCATCACACTGAGCACGATAGGCGTACTTCCCAAACTGAAACTCTTCCTGGACGAGTGCAAGTGCCACCTGGCCGTCTCCCTGCACAATCCTTTCCCGGAGGAGCGCGCGGAGATGATGCCCGTCCAGAAAGCCTGGTCGGAGACAGAAGTGATCCGCTTGCTCAAGCAGTATGATTTCACCGGCCAGCGCCGCGTGAGTTTCGAATATACCATTTTCCATGGCTGGAACGACACCCCCGCCCATGCAGACGAATTAATCCGTCTGCTCAAGCACCTTGAGTGCCGGGTGAACTTGATCCGTTTCCACCGCATTCCGGACTTCCCCTACGGCCCGGCCGAACGGGAACAGATGGAGGCTTTCCGGGACCGCCTGAATGCCGGCGGGCTCACGGCCACCATCCGGGCATCGCGCGGTGAGGATATCTTCGCCGCCTGCGGCCTCCTGGCCGGGAAGCACAAAGAAAAGACGCTATGAAAAGACTCTTAGTTCTTATATCGCTGGCCTTGTGCGCTACCGTCGCATGGGCCCAGCGAATCGAAGAAGCTCCTTCTTCCACCTTCGGCCTGGACGCCCAGGACGCCAAAGCCGTCCAGCAGATCCGCGTCCGGATGGCGGAAATCCGGAAGATGCGTCCCACCGTGGCGCTGGTCCTCTCCGGCGGCGGTGCCAAGGGCGCAGCCACCGTAGGCGTGCTCAAATACATGGAACAGTACGACATTCCCATCGACATGGTGGTGGGAACGTCCATCGGCGGTCTTCTGGGCGGCATGTACTCGCTGGGATATAGCGCGGACTACCTGGACTCCCTCTTCCACAACATGGACTGGGGCATGGTTCTGAGCGACCGTGTGGACAGGAAATATCTCCCTTACTCCCGTATCCGCAACCGGGAGAAATACCTGATGTCCTTCCCGTTCTACTATAAGCAGGACGACTATAAGAACTACCTGTCGGGGGAGGATCCCTTCACGGGCGGCGGTTCGCGTGAACTGCATCTGGGTGCCGCCGAGGACGATATCACCCGCGGCAGCCTGCTTGGAAGCCTCCCTTCCGGTTTCGTCTTCGGGCAGAATGTAAACCATCTCATCACTTCCCGCACCGTAGGCTACAGCGATTCCACCGACTTCTTCAAATTCCCCATCCCCTTTGCCTGCGTGGCCACGGACATGGTTTCCGGAAAGGCCAAGATCTGGCACAGCGGGTCGGTGAACCTGGCCCTCCGTTCCACGATGTCCATCCCCGGCCTCTTTGCTCCGGTGCGCTCGGAGGGAATGGTGCTGGTGGACGGCGGTATGCGCAACAACCTCCCCGTGAACCTGGCCAAGCGAATGGGGGCCGATATTGTCATCGCCATCGACCTGAGCGAACGCCGCCTCAAGGCGGAAGAAATCCAGAACCTGGCAGACGTCATGATGGCCAGCATGGACCTCTTCTCCAATGACGCTTTCCGTTTGAACCAGCGCATGATCGACATCCATATCCACCCGGATATGAGTGGCTACAATATGCTCAGTTTCTACTCCGAGGCCGTGGATACGCTCTATGACCGCGGCTACAAAGCGGCCGCTGCCGCGGCGCCGCAGTTCGAAGTCCTGGAGAAGAGGCTGGGTCATACCAAACGTGAGCTTCATGCCAGGCCGGCCGTGGATATCGGCCTTAAAAAAGTACGGATCGGGCAGATCGAGATTGTGGGCGTGGGTCCGCAGGAAACGGCCTACATCCTCGGCGGCATGAAGGTGAAGGCTTTCAGCGTGACGGACAAGGCGGCCATCGAGGACGACATCGCCCGCATCTTCGGAAAGGGCGCCTACGACTACGTGAACTACGAGCTCCGCGGTACGGACGAGCCCTATAAACTGCGCATCACCTGCCGGCGCGGTCCCATGCACAAGCTGGGCTTCGGCGCCCGCGTGGATTCGGAGGAGTTCGTCTCGCTGCTGTTCAACGTCGGCCTCAATACCAATTCCCTGCGCGGCCATTCGCTGGACATTACCGCGCGGCTCAGCACGCATCCGCTGGTGGACCTTCTCTATGCCTACAACGGACGCACGTTTGCCACCATGAACGCCCGCGCCAACATCACCTACCAGAACCGAAACTTCATGCTGCAGAACGGCTCTCCCATCAGCGCCACCTTCCTGCAGTCCAACCAGGAAGTGTTCTTCTCCAACATGCACTGGTCCGACATGGATGTGAAACTGGGCTTCCGCAACGTCTTTTATCGCATCTACCGCATCCTGGCGGAGACGGGACTGGAATTCGCCAAATTCAATACCCTGGAGGATTACCCGGAACTGTTCCTTGACGGCCGGGCGGAAACGCTGGACAACAGCTATTTCCCCACCAAGGGTATCAGCACGGGCATCCGCGGACAGGTCGCCTACACCGGCTTCATTCCCTACAACAGCAGCCGTTTCCTGGGGACCGTCGCGGCCGACATCACCATCCCCCTGAGCATGGGACGGTTCACGCTGATCGGCCAGGGATACGGGCGTCTTATCTTCACCGGCAATGGCGAGGTGCCGCTCCTCTATACCAACATGATAGGCGGCGATATGCCGGGCCGATACCTGGATCATCAGATCCCCTTCGCGGGCGTGCTGGGCGGTATGCTCGTGAACCAGAAACTCTTCGTGGCGCGTCTGGAAGGACGCTATCGCCTGGGTGTGAACCACTATGTGTCCGCCGTCGCCAACTCCGCGCTCGACTTTGACGAGTTCTCCCGCCTTACCACGCATTCCAATATCTACATGGGCGTAGGGCTGGGATATGCCTACAATTCCATCTTCGGCCCGTTCAAGTTCCAGCTGCACTGGTCCACCGCCACCCGCCGGCTGGGCGCATACATCGCCCTGGGCTATAACTTCTAGGCCGATGGACGAGCTCGCGAAAAAGTGCCTGTCGCGCCTGCAGAGGCTCTGCTCGAAGGCGGAGTACTGTGAGGCCGATGTCCACCGGAAGGCGCTCAGGTCCCTGGACGGGAACGAGGCCGCAGCCGCCGAGGTAGTCGCCGCCCTTGTGGCCGAGCGCTATGTGGACGATACGCGGTATGCATCGGCCTACGCCCGGGAAAAGGCTGGCATCCAAGGCTGGGGACCGGTCAAAATCCGCTTCCAGCTGCGTGCAAAGGGCGTTTCCGATACGGTAATTGCCGCCGCCCTGGAGGAAATCGAACCCTCCCGTGCCGCCGACAGGCTGGACCGTCTGATGGCGGCAAAGGCCAAGTCCCTTCAGGGAGATCCCCAGTTCCGCCTGAAACTGCTCAAATACGGTCTCTCGCGCGGTTACGCGTATGACGAGGTAGAGGCCTCGTTTGCTCGCATCAAGAATAATTCGTAACTTTGCCGTCCAAAAATACTGGTAAGGCGATCTGTCGCGGCCAATCTCCGGCTCGCCGGGGATGATGCTGAGGAAAGTCCGCACAGGATAGGGCACCCGTCTGTGGAAAGCACAGTGGGGAGTAATCTTCAAGGTACCTGTAGCAGAGAATAACCGCCGCAAGGTAAGGGTGAGAACGCGGGGTAAGAGCCCACGACGTTGCATGGCGACATGCAGCGGGTACGGTACCCGGGCCTGCAAGACCAAATATACCGGCAGTCGAGGGCGGCCCGCCTGATGCCGGGGGGTAGGTTGCGAAGATAAATGACAGATTTAAAAACAGAAAGCGGCTTACGGCCTTACCATCCTCTACGACGCTCGACCTTACGGCCGGGCGTCCGTTTTTATAATTATTTGTATATTAGCAAAAATTTCGACTTATGAACGGTATTGGTAATGTTCTTTGGCTGGTGCTGGGCGGTCTTCTGATTGCCGGATGGTATTTCCTGTGCGGCTTCGTGTTATGCGTCACGATTATCGGAATCCCCTTTGGCTTGCAGTTGTTCAAGCTGGGAATGTTCGCTGTCTGGCCTTTCGGTCACGAGATGGTGGACGGCCCCGACCGGGGCGGATGCCTCACCGTGGTGATGAACGTCATCTGGATTCTGACCGGTTGGTGGGAACTGGCCATCATGCATTTCATCTTCGGCCTCCTTTGTTTCATTACCATCGTCGGCATTCCCTTCGGCCTGCAGCACTTCAAGATGGCGCTGGCCTCGCTGGTGCCTTTCGGTAAAGAGATCAGATAACAAAAAAAGACTGGCCGGAAGGTCAGTCTTTTCTTTTATGACGGGATGGATTACAGGCGCTGCTTGATGGCCTTGGAAGCCTCTTCGTAGCCGGGTTTCTCCAGGAGGGCGAACATGTTCTTCTTGTAGGCCTCTACACCGGGCTGGTTGAAGGGATTCACACCCAGCGTGTAGGCGGAAACGCCGCAGGCGAACTCGAAGAAGTACAGCAGGCTACCCAGGTTGAAAGCGTCGATCTTCTCCAGGGCAATCTGAATCTGGGGCACGCCGCCGTCGATGTGGGCGAGGACGGTGCCCAGTTCGGCCATGTGGTTGCAGTGCTCCACGTGTTTGCCGGCGAGGAAATTGAGCTGGTCCAGGTTCTGGTCATCGGAGCCGATAACTACGCTGCGCTGGGCTTTCTCTACGTGCAGGACAGTCTCGAACATGACGCGGGAGCCTTCCTGAATGAACTGACCCATGGAGTGAAGGTCTGCGGTGTTGTTGACGCTGGCGGGGAAGATACCCTTGCCGTCCTTGCCTTCGGATTCACCGTAGAGCTGCTTCCACCATTCTGCCACATAGGTGAGCTTGGGGTTGTAGTTGACCAGGATTTCGGTGCTCTTTCCGTACTCGCTGTGCAGGAGGTTGCGGATGGCGGCGTAAACGACGGCCGGATTAGTGGCCGATTTGACTGCCAGCGCTTTCTCTGCCTCCAGGGCACCGGCCAGCAGGCCCTTTACATCCAGGCCGGCGGCGGCGATGGGGAGAAGGCCGACGGGAGTGAGCACGGAGAAACGGCCGCCTACATTGTCGGGAACGACGAAAGTCTTGTATCCTTCCTGCGTGGAGAGGGTTTTGAGCGCGCCTTTCTTGGCGTCCGTGATGGCGACGATGCGTACGGCGGCTTCCTGCTTGCCGTAACGCTCTTCAATATACTGCTTGACGATGCGGAATGCGACGGCGGGTTCCGTGGTGGTGCCGCTCTTGGAGATGACGATGCAGGCGACATTGCGCTCTGCGGCCAGGTCCATCAGCTCTGCCAGGTAATCCTCGGAGAGGTTGTTGCCGGCAAAGACCACTTCGGGTGCGTCAGCGTGCTTGAGCTGCTTGGCGAAGTTATGGCTAAGGGCTTCGATGACGCATTTGGCGCCCAGGTAGGAACCGCCGATGCCGATGGCGATGACAAGGTCCACTCCGCGGGATTTCCAGTCTTTGCAGATGTTGTCGATATCTTCCAGCATGGAAGCGGGAACTTCGGAGGGAAGATGTTTCCAGCCCAGGAAATCGTTTCCGGCGCCTTTTTCACTATCCAGCGTGTCAAAGGCATCCAGCGCCTTGTTTACGTAGGACTCATACTTGGCTGCGTCAACAAAGGACTGGCAGCCTTTTACGTCAATTTTAATCATTGTTTATCGTTATTTGTGTTGTTTTACAGCTAAAACAGGGGCCAAATTTAGCGATTATTCTTGAGATATAAAATATGCGCGTGGGGTTTGCGATGGCCGAAGAAATTTGGTTTTTTCGGGTCCCGTCCCGAAAAATAAATTCCTTTGGCCGTTGGCCAATGGGCATAGATTCTTCGCTACGCTCAGAATGAAAGGAGATGCCCGGTCGGGGCCGGGCATGACAAAGTAACATCTGGCCTGGACCGAAAAAGCCGGGAAAGCGGTCTTGTCGAGCCGGGGTTAAAGCACGGTAATGGAGGTCCAGTGGCCGAAAGTGTGCTTTAACTATGGTCGAGAGGAGGGGTTAAAGCACGCTAATACGATTTAGAATGGCGAAAGTGTGCTTTAACCAGGTGTACGAAGATGGGTTAAAGCACAGTGATGGGGGTTAGAAGGGCAAAAGTGTGCTTTAACCGGGCTGCGCGTGGGCGTCGCGATGGCCGAAGAAATTTGGTTTTTCGGGTCCCGCCCCGAAAAATAAATTCCTTTGGCCGTTGGCCCAATGGCAGTGACCCTGGCGGGTTACTGAGAAAGTTGGTCAGGACCAAAAACGCGGAAAACGGTTCTGGCCAAATGCCGAAGAAGCGTGCGTGTATAATAAAAGCAGCCGGGAAAAGTACCCGGCTGCTTTATTCGTTTTTCGTAGTGGAAGTTTAGGGAAGTTTTCTATGTGTTTAAGTTTCAGTGCAAAGATAAATCGACTTTTTTGATTTTGTACGTTTTTTGACGTTACAATTTGGTTCAGCGAGCCAAATACTAACATTGGTGCGCTCTGGAGCCGTTTTTGAACCTTGCACCGAAAATGAAACACGGACCAAAATTTTCTGTGCTGAATCTGCCCTGCAGCGTGCACAGTGGTCGATTCCCTTTTGGAGCTTCCACGAAAAGTGAAACAATTTTATCTATAAGTTGTTCCGGAACTCTGCCGGCGTAATTCCATAAGATTGTTTGAATGCAACACGGAAATTTGCTATTGTGAAACCTACAGTCTCGGCAATATCGCTGATGGAACGGTCCGGCTCGTCCCGGAGAAGGCGCACAGCTTCCTCCAGGCGGATGCCGTTCACATAGGAGGGGAAGGATTCCCCGCCGGCGAAGGCCGACATGAGTTTGTTCAGTACCTGACGACGCATGTTGAAGCGGTCCAGGATGTCCTGCCGCTGCAGGCTTACATTGGCGTAGAGCCGTTCTCCGCGGATGGTCTCGTCAATGGCATTGAACAGATCCCGGTCCTGCTCGGTGACTTCCACCACGCCCTCCGTAGCCGTCTTTGTGGACGTGACGGGCTTGGCCGAGGGCGCGAAACGGTTGATGAGTCGTACGAGCACATGGTTTTTCTCGCTGATGAGGCGCTGCTGCGCTCTATAGTACACGGATGCGATGGCGGCGAGCACGAATACGACGAGGACCACGACCAGGGCCGATGTCTTGCGCCTTGCGTCCTCCCGGGCCTTCTGGATTTCCAGCTCCTGCTCCTTGGCGTGGTACTTGGAGGCGTACTCGTGCGCCTGGCTGCTTTGGAACTGCTGCGAAAGCATCTCCTGTATGTTGGAATAGCGGTCCAGCCAGAGGAGTGCTTCATGGTAATGCCCCCTGGCCCTGGCTGCATCCGAACGGTCCCGAAGGATGGTGGCATAGTCTGCGTTGAGCGTGTCTGCTCCCATGCGCTGCTCGGTGACGGCGTCTATCTCCAGGACTTTATCCCAATAACCTACCTTTTTCCAGGCAGAGGCAATCATGCATTTGCCGGAATAGCTCTGCCCGTGTTCCGTTGCTTCAAAGACGGCAATCTCCCGGCGGGCTTCCTTCGTGCGGCCCAGCAGGGCATAGGCGCGGGCCAGGAACCCGTGGGCCTGGGCGCGGTAGAAATCACACCAGTGGGCGTGCGCGTCCTGGCTGGGAGGCAGCCTGTCGCTGTCCTCGGCGAAATCCCCGGAATGGAGCTGATAATAGTTGAGCTTGTCGATGATTTCCTGGGCCAGCAGCACGATTTCCGCGGGGCGGTTCATCTCGTCAAGGGCGTTGATGTTGCGCTTGGCTACCACAATCCAGGCGTCCAGGGCGTCGATACTCACGGCGCTGCGGGGCTCCAGGGCCTGCAGCGCATCATTGAGCTTGTTCAGCCCTTCTTCCTCGCGTCCCAGGTGGGTGAGGACAACTCCGATCTCTGCGTCTGTGCGGATGGATTCCACCTCCTGGCCCAGCTCGCGGGTGAGGTCGGCGATTTCAATGGCGTATTTGAGCCAGTTCTCGTAGTCCCGGCGCACGCGGTAGGCTTCGGCCGTGACGCGGAGAACATCCAGCCGCTGGATGGCGCCGGAGCGGGTCTCGGTACTGGTGGAATCACTCTGGAGGAGGCTGTGGCAAAGCTCGATGGCCTTTTCCGTCTGCGGATCCAGGGAACTGCGGGCGTAAATGGTGGCGCGGGCTTTGTCGGCGGCGAAGTCGCTGGCCAGGCCCAGCATCTGGACGGTATCTACGATGGCAAGCGCACGCTCGGGATCCTTCGCGTAGCAGTCGTAAGCGGTGTCGATGGTATAAATGGCGTCGGTGGTTCGTACGGAATCTCTGGACGACACGGGGCTGTGCGTACAGGATAGTGTTAATGTGGTTACAACGCCGAGTAGGATGAAACTCTTACACATAGGACGGTAAACGATGCGGCTAAGGTAGTAATTTTCTCCAATAATTGCTAATTTTGGCTTTGAAAATGGATTCCCGTCAAGACCGGACATACATCGCCATCGACTTGAAAAGCTTCTACGCTTCGGCCGAATGCGTCGCAAGAGGGCTGGACCCGCTTACGACGAATCTGGTGGTGGCCGATGCCTCCCGCACGGACAAGACCATCTGCCTGGCGGTGTCCCCGTCGCTGAAAGCCTACGGCATCCCGGGGCGTGCACGTCTCTTCGAAGTGTATCAGAAATTGAGAGGCACCGACGTCGAATTCATCATCGCCCCGCCGCGGATGAGCTATTATATAGAGGTAAGCAGCCGGATCTACAGCATCTACCTTCGTTTCATCGCGCCGGAGGACATCCATGTCTATTCCATCGACGAAGTTTTCATCGACGCCACGCAGTACCTGCGCCTCTATTCAACCACTCCGCACGACCTGGCCATGCGCCTGGTGCGGGAGGTGCTGCGGGAGACGGGCATCACCGCGACGGCGGGTATCGGCCCCAATCTGTATCTGTGCAAGATTGCGATGGACGTAGAGGCCAAGCATCAGGAACCGGACAAGGACGGGGTGCGCGTGGCGGCGCTGGACGAGGAGAGTTATCGGCGCAAATACTGGACGCATCGGCCCATGACAGATTTTTGGCGCATCGGACGGGGGACGGTGGCGAGGCTGGAGAAGATGTGCCTCTATACGCTGGGGGACATCGCGCGGCGCTCCCTTTCCGACGAGGAATCCCTTTACCGCGAGTTCGGCGTGAACGCGGAACTGCTCATCGACCATGCCTGGGGGTGGGAGCCCTGCACCATGGCGCAGATCAAGGCTTATCGGCCCTCCACGAGCAGCCTCTCCAGCGGGCAGGTGCTTACGCGTCCCTACAAGTTCGAGGAGGCCGCCCTCATCGTCCGCGAGATGACGGACCTTCTCACGCTGGACCTGGTGGAGAAGCGGCTCGTCACGGACCAGCTGGTCCTGCATGTCGGCTATGAAAGCGGTTCGCCGAAGGGCTATTCCGGGGCTATCGTGGCCGATTGGTACGGCCGCCCGACGCCGAAACCCGCCCACGGCTCGGTGAACCTTCCCGGCGCGACGGCGTCCACCGCCCTTGTCATGCGCGCGGCGATGGAGCTTTTCCACCGCATCGTCGATCCCCGTCTCACGGTGCGGCGCATCTATGTCGTCGCCTCGCACGTCCTGCCGCAGGAACGGGCCGATGGCCTGCAGCTGGGCCTTTTCGACGAGATGCCCGTGGACCTGGAGAAGGAACGTCGCCAGCAGGAGGCCATCCTGGAAATCCGGCGCAAGTTCGGAAAGAACGCCATCCTCAAGGGCATGAACTTTGAGGATGGAGCCACCACCCGTGAAAGAAACGCTCAAATTGGAGGACACAAGGCATGAAAGGCCCCTATGACGATATCATCCATCTGCCGCATCCCGTCTCGAAGCGGCACAGGCCTATGTCCCTGGAGGACAGGGCCGCTCAGTTCGCGCCTTTCGCCGCCCTGAAGGGCTTCGACGAGGAAATCGACCGTACCCGCGAGGAAGAAATGGCCGATGATATGTAATTTTTGCTATCTTTGCACTCCGAAATGAAAAAACTGTTTGTCATCTTCTCCCTGCTTGCCGTCTGCGCCTGCTCCCAGGCCCAGGTGAAGCAGTATCGGCCCAAAGTGGTCAAGGCCTATCCGCACGACATGATGGCGTACACCCAGGGCCTGTTCTTCCATGAAGGAGTCCTCTACGAGACCACCGGCCAGTACGGTACCAGCTCCATCCGCACGGTGGACCTGGCGTCGGGGAAACCCATTGTGGAGAAGAAGCTGAACAAAAAGTACTTCGGAGAGGGTTCCGCCATTCTGGGGAAGGACCTCTATGTACTCACCTGGACCAACAAGGTCGCCTTCCGCTACGACGCCGCCACCCTTACCTTCAAGGAAACCCTGAGTTATCCGCGCGAGGGCTGGGGCCTCACTACGGACGGGAAGCGGCTCATTGCCAGCGACGGCAGCGCCACGCTCTTCTTCCTGGACAGGAACTTGAAGCTGGAGAAGAAACTCCCGGTTACGCTGAACGGCCGTCCGCTCCGCAACCTCAACGAACTGGAATATATTAAAGGAAAGATCTGGGCCAACGTCTATCTCACGGACATGATTGCCATCATCGACCCCGCTACGGGGAAGGTGGAGGCCACCGTGGACTGCACCGGCCTGCTGCCCGACGAGGAATACACCAGCGCCACGGATGTCCTGAACGGCATCGCCGTGGATGCGGCCGGAAAGATTTACCTGACTGGAAAGAACTGGCCCAAGATGTATCAGATTGAGCTTGTAAAGTAAGATCTAAGGAAATAAAGGGGTATCCGGAAACTCCGGATTGAGATTACACCCTCATAACTTGATGCGGTTGATACCGCCGTAAGGAACAAATGAAAAAAACACTGCTTCTGGCAGCGCTCAGCGTGCTGCCCCTCTGCGCTGCGGCGCAGGAAAAGACCGAGCGTCTGGACTCGGTTGTCGTATCGGCCTCCCGTGCCGCAGGAAACACTCCTGTCACTTTTACTTCCGTCGGAAAAGCCGATCTTGAATCGGCCGACCCTTCCCATTCGCTGCCCATGGCGCTGAACCTGCTGCCGTCGGTGGTGACTTACCATGAGGGCGGCAACGGGCTGGGCAACTCGTCCATGACCATCCGCGGTTCCAAGGGCTCCCAGATCAACGTGACGCTCAACGGTATCACCCTGAACGACGCCGAGAGCCAGGAAGTCTTCTGGGTGAACATTCCTTCGCTTACATCCCTGCTGTCCAGCGTGCAGGTGCAGCGCGGTCTGGGAACATCGGCCAGCGGTGCCGGTGCCTTCGGCGCCAGCATTAACATGAGCACGGCCTTCGTGGGGGCGGATCCTGCCGGCCGCGTCAATCTCAGCGCCGGCTCCTTCGGCACCGGAATCGGCTCGGCGGCTTTCTCTACGGGGCTTCTGCCCGGCGGGTGGTACTTCAACGTGGCGGCCAACCTGGGCCACACGGACGGGTACATCCGCAACGCCAAAGTGAACTCCCAGTCCCTGTTTGCGGTTTTGGGCTGGCTGCACGGCCCCCGTTCCCTGCGCCTGACCTATCTGATGGGCAACCAGAAGAGCGGCATCACCTGGGACGGAATTGACCTGGAACAGTTCTACATCGACCCCACATACAATGGGGCCGGTAAGTACAAGGACGAGAACGGGAATACCTGTTACTACGACAATCAGACCGACAACTACGCCCAGCATCACATCCAGCTCAGCTATACGCGTGCCTTCGGGGAGCGGGTAACCTGGTCCAATACCTTCAATTATACGCGCGGAGACGGCTACGACGAGTACTACAAGACGGACCGCAAGCTGAAGCGCTTCGGCTTCCCTAAGGATTATGAGCCGGCGGTGAGCGACATGATCTATCAGAAAAAGATGGACAACGACCTCTTTGTGGTGAATTCCTCCCTGGCTTTCACGGCCAGCCGGTTGAAGATGACCGCCGGGGTGAATGCCAGCTGGTACCGTGGCGGCCACTGGGGCGAGGTCCTGTGGGTGAAGGAGACGGGCGAGTCCCGCCCCGGCGTGGACTGGTATGACAATCTGGGCCGGAAGGAGGACCTGAGCGCTTTCCTGCGCACCGAATACAGCCCTTTCTCCTGGCTCACCACCTACACGGATTTCCAGTACCGCAATATCCGCTATGCGCTCAACGGCGTGGATGACGACTGGCTGGAGTACGGCGCCCGCGAGGAAGACCGCCTGAACTATCGCCGCAACTGGGGTTTCTTCAATCCCCGCGCCGGTGTCACCGCCCATTGGAACGCTCACAGGCTCTATGCTTCCGTGGCGCTGGGTCACCGCGAACCGGGCAGGGGAGACATCAAGGAGAACGTGAAAGGCTCCGGTCTGGACATCAAGCCGGAAAGCATGGTGGACTACGAGGCCGGTTATGCATTTAGCGGCCGCGAGGTGGTTTTCTCGGCCAATGTCTATGCCATGGAATACTATGATATGCTGCTGGAGACCGGCCGCCTGTCCTCTTCCGGCTATGCCATCAAGGAGAACGTCCCGCGCGCCTGGCGCCGCGGCGTGGAACTGGCCCTGGGCTGGAAGCCCTGCAGCTGGCTGCGTCTGGACCACAATTCCACTTTCTCGGTGAATCAGATTGCGGATTATACTTCCTATGTCCCGTACGGGGACGATTCGGGCCGGACGTTCCCGGTGAATTACGGCCGTTCCACCATGCTCATGTCGCCTTCTGTGATCGCCATGTTCCGGGCGACGGTGTTTCCCTGGAAAGGGATGGACATTTCCTGGAACGGAAAGTATGTGGGAAAGCAGTATCTTGACAACACGGGTCGGGATAATCTGGCCGTCCCGGAATATTTTGTCGCCGGCCTTTCCGCCAGCCAGGAATTCAAGCTTCGCCACGGAGACCTGCACCTGTCGGCCTATGTCAACAATCTCTTCAACCGCCAGTACTATGCCGCAGGATGGCGCTGGGAGTCGTATGACGAGGCATCCGGCGATATTGCCACAGGGTCAGGCGTTTACCCTCAGGCGCCAATTAATTTCATGCTCGAGTTGAGTTATAGTTTTTAAAATATTTTATTTAATCAAAATAAGTTTAAAAAATTTTGCAGATTAAAAAACTTATTTTACCTTTGCATCAGAGGACGGGAGAATCCTCCCGTTCTCTCCTGTTAAAACGCATCTTCTAACCAACTAATTAACCTTCTTCTTAAGGTAAGAATACACTACTAACTAACCAAAAAATCAGGCTCGCAGTGATTGCGAGCCTGATTTTTTGTATATCGGCCTTTATTCTCCCAGCAGGGAAGGCCTTCTTTCGCGTGTGCGCTCGACGGCTTTCTCGTCCTGCCAGGCGCGGATGAGCTTGGGATTGCCGCTCAGGAGGACGTCCGGCACCTTCCAGCCGTTGAACTCCGCCGGACGCGTGTACACGGGCGGGGACACCAGGCCGTCCTGGAAGGAGTCCGACAGGGCCGATGTCTCGTCGGTGAGCACGCCCGGAACCAGGCGGATGATGCTGTCGGCCAGGAGGGCGGCGGGGATTTCGCCACCGCTCACCACGAAGTCTCCCACGGAGATCTCGCGGGTGACCAGATGCTCGCGGATGCGCTCGTCAATTCCTTTGTAGTGGCCGCACAGAATGATGATGTTCTCCTTGAGGGAAAGCTCGTTGGCAATGCCCTGGGTGAGCACTTCTCCGTCCGGGGCCATGTAGATGACCTCGTCGTAGTGGCGCTGGGCCTTGAGCTCGCTGATGCAGTTGAATACAGGCTCCACCATCATCACCATGCCGGCGTCTCCGCCGTAGGAATAGTCGTCCACGGTCTGCCGGCTGCCCAATCCGTATTTGCGCAGGTCGTGCACATGGATTTCGACCAGGCCTTTCTTGACGGCACGGCCGGGGATGGAGTAGCTGAGCGGACTGTCCAGCAATTCGGGGACGACGGTGATGATATCTATTCTGAGCATGCTTTTTCTGTTGTATCTGCAAAAGTAGCATTTTTTTAGCGGATTTTTATTATATTTGTGAGTTAATGTTTAACCTAATCTCAATTTAACGCATGAGTGAAGAATTGAAGCCTGTGGTCCAGGAAGTGGCCGCAGATGTAGCCCAGAACGTAGAACAGGCTGTCGAAGAAACGGTGAACTTTGCAGAAAAGACCCTCGCCGAACTCACCACCCTGTTCCAGGAATTGAAAGACAGTGAAGACCGCATGAAGCGGTTCAAAGAGGCAGAAGCCATCAAGTCTGCCTTCTATAAAAAGCTTTCCAAGGAGAAAGCGGCCGCCGGCGAAGACGCCGAGGTTGAGGAACCCGATGAAAACACTCCCGCTGAAGACGCCACCGTACCCATGCAGAGTGGCCCTGTGAGCCCCTTCGCCGCCATCGAGGCCGGTTTCAAGGCGCTTTACATGGAATTCAAGAAAGAGCGGGCCGAATATAACCGGGAGCAGGATGCCCTCCGTGAAGAGAACCTTGCCAAGAAGCAGGCCGTCATCGAAGAGCTCAAGACCCTGGTGGAAGAGCCCGGAGACATGAAGGACGCCTTCCCCAAGTTCCGCGATATCCAGAACCGCTGGCGCGAGATAGGCCCCGTTCCTCAGCAGAATTTCCGCGACGTAAACGACACCTACCAGCTCTACATCACCAAGTTCTACGACCTGGTGGATATCAACCGCGAACTCCGTGACCTGGACTTCAAGAAGAACCTCGAGGCCAAGACCGCATTCTGCGAGCAGGCGGAAGCCCTCGCCGCGGACGAAGACGTGGTGGAAGCCTTCAAGGAACTCCAGAAGCTCCACGAGCAGTGGAAGGACCTGGGCCCCGTCGCCAAGGAATTCCGCGAGGAAATCTGGGAGCGCTTCCGCGTGGCCACTTCCGTCATCAATAAGCGCTATCAGGCCCACTTCGAGGAAATGAAGGCCCAGCAGCAGGGCAATCTCGAGGCCAAGACCGCTCTGTGCGAGCAGGTGGAGGAGATTGCTGGCCGCGAAATCACATCTTCTTCCCAGTGGAACACGCTGAGCAAGGAAATCGAGGAAATCCAGGCCAAGTGGCGTTCCATCGGCTTCGCCACCCGCAAGGAGAACCAGAAGATCTATGACCGCTTCCGCGCTGCCTGCGACAAGTTCTTCGAGCGCAAGAGAGCCAGTTTCTCCGAGTTCAAGGACAGCATGAACGAGAATCTCTCGAAGAAGATGGCCATCATCGAAGAGGCCGAGTCCCTCAAGGACAGCACCGACTGGAAGGCTACCAGCGACCGTCTCATCGAACTGCAGCGTCAGTGGAAGGAGATCGGCGCCGTGCCCCGCAAGAAGAGCGAGCAAATCTGGAAGCGTTTCCGTGCCGCCTGCGACGCCTTCTTCACCGCGCGCGACAACCGTCCCGACGGGCAGGGCAGCCTGAGCGCCAACCTCGCCGCCAAGAAGGCCCTCATCGAGGAGATCAAGGCCTACGAACCTGCGGCCGACAAAGATGCCGATGCCCAGAAGTCTTTTGCCGAAAAGTGGAACGCCATCGGCTTTGTTCCCTTCAAGGAGAAGGATGCCATCCAGGCCGCCTACAAGGAAGCCATGTCTTCCAAGTTCCCTGGCTTCGGCAGCCGCGGACCCCGTCGCCCGGAGCGTGGCGCCGGCCGTGAGCGTCGTCCCATGACGGAGACCGACCGCCTGAAGGAGCAGTTCAACGCCCTGCAGTCGGAGATTCAGACCTATGAAAACAATATCGGTTTCTTCGGCCTTTCCAAGGGCGCGGAGAAACTGAAAGCGCAGATGCAAGAAAGAATAGATGCCGCCAAGGCCAAGTTGGAAGAGTTGAAGGCACAGATCCGTGCCAAAGAGGCAGAGGAGGCACAGGAGTAAGATATGGATAAGAATTCGATCATTGGCTTTGTCCTGATTTTCCTCATCATGCTGGGGTTCTTCGGGTATCAGGGCCGTCAAGTACAGAAACAACAAGCCATTCAGGCACAGCTGGACTCCATCGCTGCGGCGGAAGCCCTCGCAGATACGGTAACCTACATCCCTTCGGTCAAGGAAGAAGAGACGGTGAAGGTTTATTCCGATTCCCTGCTGAACGCTGCCGCCAACGCCGATGCCCAGCTTGTCACCCTTTCCAACGACAAACTGGAAGTGACGTTCACCACCCGCGGCGCCCAGCCGTATTCCGTGATGGTGAAGGATTACCTCACTTATGGAAAAGAACCGATCTATCTGCTGCAGGGCGGGAAGAGTGAACTGGGTTACATCGTCTATGCCCCTACGGCCGTAGATACCCGCAAGTTCAACTTCCAGGTTGTCCAGACTACGGACACCACGGTGGTCATGCGCCTGCCCTTCGCCCAGGGCGGTTACATCGAGCAGACGTACACCCTCCTGCCCGATTCCTATTCCGTCAACGAGCAGATCTCCTTCGTGGGCATGGGAAACCTCATTCCCCGTAATGTGGGCAGCATCGACGTGGATTTCGACGCCTACATTCCCCGCATGGAGAAGGGTTACAAGAACGAAACCCAGTACTCCCGTCTCAACTACTATTTCCCGGACGACAGCAAGCCCGGCAACATCGGCAACGGCCGGAAGGGAGAGAAGCGTTTCAACAACAACATCGAGTGGTTCGCCTTCCAGCAGCAGTTCTTCAGCGCCATCATGCGCGCACCCGGCAACTTCAGCTACGGTGAGTTCAACATCGACTTCCTGCCCAAGGGAGACACGGACCTGATGCACTGCAAGGCCCTCATGCGGGCCGATATCACCCCCGGCGCAAACCGCATCGACGTTCCCTTCGAGTTCTACTTCGGCCCCAACAACTACAAGGGCCTCAAGGCATACGGCCACTCTTACGAGAAAGTGATCCCGCTGGGCGGTAAGATCATCGGCCTGTTCACCAAGTATTTCATCATCCCGATGTTCGACTGGCTGCACACGGGGATTGCGAACTTCGGCCTCATCATCCTCCTGATGACCATCGCCATCAAGATCGTGGTGCTGCCGTTCGCCTACAAGAGCTACTCCTCCAGCGCCAAGATGGCGGCCCTGAAGCCGTTCATGGAGAAGATCAATGCCAAGTATCCCAAGCAGGAGGATGCCATGAAGAAGCAGCAGGAAACCATGGAACTGTACCGGAAAGCCGGCGTGTCTCCGATGGGAGGCTGCCTCCCGATGCTTCTCCAGCTGCCTATCCTGTGGTCCATGTTCCGCTTCTTCCCGGCTTCCATCGAACTGCGTCAGCAGCCTTTCCTCTGGGCCGAGGACCTCAGCGCCTATGACGACATCATCCACTGGAACACCAGCATCCTGGGAATGGACCATATCTCCCTCTTTGCTCTCCTGATGGCCGTATCCATGTTCTTCTATTCGAAGATCACCATGCAGGGCCAGAACGCCGGCAACGACCCCAATGCCAAGATGATGCAGAATATGAGCCTGTACGTGATGCCCATCATGATGTTCTTCATCGGCAACAGCCTTTCTTCCGGCCTCAGCTATTATTACCTCCTGTCCAACATCATCACTTTCGCGGAAACTTATGCCATCCGCAAGTGGATGGTGAAACCGGACGAGATTGTCGCCAAGGTCAAGGCAGCGGAGAACAAGCCCGCTCCCAAGAGCAAGTGGCAGCAGCGTCTGGAGGAAGCCCAGAAGATGCAGCGGGAAATGCAGAAGAACCAGAAAGGTCGCCGCTAACTTATGATTAAACAGAATCTGGAGAATATTTTAAAGAAACTGCCATCAGAAGTCACGCTGGTGGCAGTTTCCAAATTCCACCCTGTGGAACGGCTCATGGAAGCCTATGAAGCCGGCCAGCGAGTCTTCGGAGAGAACCGGCCGCAGGAACTTGCCGCCAAGGTGCCTGAGATGCCGTCCGACGTTCAGTGGCATTTTATCGGCCACCTCCAGACCAATAAGCTCAAGCTGGTGCTTCCGTACGTTTCCCTGGTGCAGTCGGTAGACTCCTTCCATCTCCTGGAAGCGATCAATAATTGGGCGGCAAGTAATAACAAGGTAATAGACGTGCTCCTGGAACTTCACCTCGGTGCCGAAGAAACCAAACAAGGCTTTACTGAGAGTGAGATTTTGGCCTTGGTGGCACAGGTTTGCGAGCACATACCCTCCGGACTGACTTGCGTCCGAATTAGAGGTCTTATGGGCATGGCTACTAATACTGATGATATGTCGGTGGTGGAGAAGGACTTTGAGAGGATAGAGGCGCTGTATAATAAAATCAAAGCCCTCGGGGTGGAGGGCTTCGATCAACTGTCTATCGGTATGTCCGGGGACTGGCCGCTGGCTGTGAAGCACGGGGCTACCATGGTGCGTATCGGCACGGATATCTTCGGTCCGCGGGAATACTGAGTCTCCTACGCCAGAAGCTTAAGGAGTTGTTTTTCGGTGACGTCGGGGATTAGTGTCCGGATGTGTTCCTGCAGGCGACGGAAGGATTCTTCCGGGCTGTGATTTACTTCGAGGTCCGATCCTCTGGCTGCCTCGAAGGCGGCGAAGAAGGGGACTGCGGGCTTGTCGAAGAGGGCTTCCGGGGTACAGAAAGAGGATGTTTGCCAGCCGTTGTAGTGCAGGTCCGGTCCGCGGTACACGCGGGTGATGTCTCCGGTGACTACGCGGCACTGCTGCATCAGCTTTGCGATGATGGTATCGGCCGCGCCTTTCTTGATGCCCAGCAGCAGGCGCACTTCCTTGATGCCGATGCTCCCGTTTTCCTTCAGGTAATCCAGTACTTTCCGCTGGGCTTCGTCGGGTTTGTATTTGTCCTGGGCGCGGCGGTAGTTTCTGAGCTCGGCGTACCATTCCACCGTGGCGAAGGCCGCTTTCCCCTGGAGGAACTTCCCGTAGGCGATCTCCCCGCTCTGGACGCAGTGGATTTTCCAGTCCCAGGGGGTGTAAGACAGGTTTTCCTGGGTGTCGAACCAATTGTCCACGGAGGTCATTTCCTCTACGGAGTAGCCGGGGATGTCGTTCTCGAAGAAGGGGACGATTCCCATTTCCTGGATGGTCTGCAGCATGGTCTCCGCGCTGATGATACGAGGAGGCAGCCCATTTGTCACATGATGTTCAAAGCCCATGTTCAAATGTACGAATTATTCCTTAATTTTGTGTTATGAAATTCCGCGTTCCCCACACCTATGTGATTATCTTCGCCCTGCTGGTCCTGTGTGCAGCGGCTACCTGGTTTGTCCCCGGCGGCCAGTATGTGCAGTCCCCGGAGGGTATTACCTATGAGCCGGTTGCGGCTGTTCCGCAGAGCTGGCAGGTCTTCACTGCCATTTACCATGGTTTTGTGAAGCAGGCCGGAATCATCATTTTTATTCTGGTTGTCGGGGGCGCGTTCTGGCTTTTGAATGCGACCGGGGCGGTGTCGGCTGGCATCGGCCGGTTTATTGCGCGTGTGGGGCGGCGGGACAAGTGGGTGCTGGCGGGCATCACGCTGTTGTTCTCGCTGGGCGGCGCCATCTTCGGCATGAGTGAGGAAACCATCCCTTTCGTCGGGATGGTGGTGCCGCTGATGCTTTCGATGGGGTATGACGCTTTCATGGGCATGCTCATCGTCTATGTCGCCGCCAATGTGGGTTTCTCCAGCGCTTTCCTGAACCCTTTTACAGTGGGGATAGCACAGGGAATGGCCGGCTTGCCCCTTTTCTCAGGGATGGGCTACCGTATCTTCTGCTGGGCTTTCCTGACTCTGCTGCTGATTCTTTTTGTGCTGCACTATGCCCGGCGCTGCAAGGGGACGCGTCTGGATGGGGTGCGTCTGGACGGGGACCGGTATCCCGGTGGGGCATCGGCCCTCTCTTCAGCCCCCCGGGATACCGGTTCCCCCCAGACGCCGCTTAGCAGGCGTCAGGCGTGGATTCTGGTGGTGTTGGGCATCACCGTGGTGCTGCTGGTTGTTGGTGTGACGGTCTGGAACTGGTATCTTCCGGAGATTACCGGACTGTTCCTGGTGATGGGTATTGTTGCCGGTATGATTGCCGGTTTTGATTCCGGCCGTATTGCCGATGAACTGCTTGCCGGCGCCCGCGACATACTTTCCGCTGCCCTTGTGGTGGGCTTTGCATCGGGAATCATCGTCATCCTTCAGGACGGCAAGGTTGTGGACAGCATCCTTCACGCCATGCAGGAAGGGCTTGACGGCCAGGGACCCTTGGCGTCTTTATCGGCCATGTACGGCATTCAGGCCGTTATTAACTTCCTCATTCCCAGCGCATCGGCCAAAGCCGCCATCACCATCCCCATCATGGCCCCCTTCGCCGACATGGTGGGCGTCTCCCGCCAGGCCATGGTCCTTGCCTTCCAGTTCGGTGACGGCTTCACCAACATGCTCACCCCCACTTCCGGCGTGCTCATGGCCGCCCTTGCCATGGCCCGCATCCCCTACACTAAGTGGGTGAAGTGGGTATGGAAAGGCGTTCTGGTGTTGCTGGCCCTCGGCCTTTTCCTCCTCCTCGCCACCGCCCTCTTCCCTTTCCGTGCTTAGCCACCGATCCGTGCACGGAATGGGCCTGTTTGGTGCACGGGGCGCCAGCCAGAAAAAAAATCACCCCCCGGAGAAGGTCCGGGAGGTGATAAGTGAGGGTGCCTCTGGTGAATTAGATGGCCAGGGTGAGCATCAGGGCGCCCACGAGGCCCAGGATGGCGTAGAATTCCGGGAGGGCGGCGTAGATGAGGGTGTTGGTCTGGACGTCGTGGCCCTGGGAGATGCCGACGATACCGTTGGCGCAAACCTGGCCCTGACGGATGGCGGAGAGCATGCAGACAAGACCCACGCCGATACCCACGCCGAACAGCAGGGGACCGTTGGCGGCGAAGTCAAACTTGTAAACCAGGAGCCACATGAAGAATCCTACGAAACCGTAGATGCCCTGCGTAGCCGGAAGGGCCGACAGGATGAGGTAGCTGCTGGATTTTTCAGGAGCGCGTTTGAGGGCGCCTTCTGCCGCGTTGCCGGCGATGGTGGTGCCGTAGGCGCTGCCGATACCGGCCAGAGATAGCATGAGGCCGAGACCGAGATAACCGAGAATTTCGTTCATAACAAATTATAATTTAAACATTTATTTCTTGATGGGCCGATAGATGCGTCCCTTCCCGTCATACCCCGAATTCTTGAAGAACTCCAGGAAGTTCAGACGAAGCGGGTGCACAAAGGCACCCAGGCAGCACATGGCCAGATTAAGGGTGTGTCCGATGATAAGGATGATGACGAAGGGAACAATCCCGAATCCGCCGTCTCCCAGTGTCATGGTGGCGATGTCGTTGAAAGCCTTGCCCAGCATGCCGCCGGCCAGGCCGAGCGCATACAGGCGCAGGTAACTGAGAACGTCTCCCAGCAGTCCCGTCACCGTATTATAGGTTTCCCAAAGGCCGGAGCCGATGTTTTTCAGTGGATTGCGGTGGATGTCGTTGAACAGGAAGATACCCAGGGCGCTCACCACGCCCAGGCCGATGACGATCCACTTGGTGACCTCGGCGGGAATGGACAGGAACATGGCCAGGGCGCCGAAAGCCACGCCGCCGACGATGAGCAGCGTCCAGCCCCAGGTGCCCAGCGAACCCAGGAATCCCTTGTTCTTAGTAGCATAGACCGTCTTCACGACCATGGCCAGGCACAGGTGGACAATGCCGATGATAAGCGCCAGGACCATCTGGGCCTCGAAGCCCGCGATGGTGCCGGTAATCATCACAGCCTTGAGCCAGGACGGGATCCACGGCAGCACGGAGATGTCCACGCCGAAGAAGGTATGCATGACGATACCCACGACGAAAGTGCCTGCGCCCAGGATGGTCACCAGCGGAGCCATATCCTTCATGCCCGTCTTGCGCAGCAGGATGCCGCCGATGATGAGGGCCAGGCCGTAGCCGGCATCGCCCATACACATGGCGAAGAACAGCAGGAAGAAGACGGAGATATAGGGGGTGGGGTCGAATTCATTATAGTCCGGACGGCCGTACATGTCTGTGAGCAGTTCGAACTGACGGACGAACCAGTTGTTCCTGAGCTGGATGGGAGGATTGTCCTCCACCACGGCCGCCTCCTTGAGATAGAGCACGCCGATTTTGTCCAGTGCGGCGCAGACCTCGGCATCCTTCTCCGTGGGGGCATAGCCCACCAGCGTGACGATGGTGTCTTCGGCTGCGGGGACGGCTGCGGCACCGGCCAGATGCAGATCCAGGCTGGAGAGCAGCGAAGAACGCTTCTGCTCCAGTTCCGGGATGCGCTCCCTGGCGCCGGCGATGCGGCTGAGCACCTTGGCAAAGTGCGCCTGTTTCTCCTGAAGTTCCTTTTCCTTGCCCTCTGCACTTTGCACGGGGGCCGGGACCTCGCCGGGAAGGGTGTCTTCGCCCGCCACGACGAACCAGGTGGCCGACTTATCCTGCGCAATCACGGAAAGGGCGAACTCCTGGGCCCACTCCTGTTTGAATGCCTTGTTGGAAAGCTTGTGGAAGTGCAGGGCCACGCCGGCTTCGGAAAGCTGTGCGAGCACCTCGGGATCCAAGGCTCCCCACTGGCGCAGAACCTTCAGCTCCTTTTCCAGCTGGCGGATTTTCTGGCTGTCGTCGGAGTAGCGCATGAGCATGCCGCCTGCAAGGCGGACGATGTCGCCTTCAATATGTTCCGGCTGGATGCCATCGGGGATATCGGCCTTGCCGAGGCCCTGGATGAGGCCGTCCACAAGTTCAATCTGTCCCTTCAGGTCCTGGGATGCTTCGTCCACGGGCTTCACGCTCCGCGTGATGTCCATGAGGCCGAGCTCCTGGAGTTTTTCCAGCAGGTCATTCTGCGTTCCGTTGAGCAGAATGAAGGAATATTTGGTCATGGATGCAATCATGCCATGGAGGCCTCCTCTTCCTCTGCGTGCCGGTTTTTTACAATCTTGGACGATGCCTTGGAGAGGTTTTCCTCGTCTTCCATATAGCGCTTGATCTTGCGGATGGCCTCCTGATAACCGGGAATCTGCACCTTTTCGTACAGGTTCACCTTCTGGGTGGTCTTCTTGCGCTGGTAGTCCAGAATCCGGGCTTTCTCCAGATATACTTCGCTTTCAATGCCCAGACGGCTCAGTTCCTTGAGGATGGCCACGCCGTCGGCGAACCAGGCGGGCTTGACAAAGGCGTTGAAGGGTTTGATCTGGTAGTGAATCTCTCCGAGGGCGGGCGTCTTGACGCCGGCCACTTTCTTTGTATAAAGCTCCACATCCTCAATGGAGATGAGTCCGGGCTCGAACTCGTTCCACAGGGCTGCGAGATAGTCGTATCGCTTCAGGGCATCTTCCAATTCGGCGGTCAAACGTTCACTGTCGGCCTTGGCTTTGCGCACTTCCAGCCGGAGGGCGCTCTCCTTGTTCTGTAAGGTAGGGAGCGCCCTCTGGCGGACTTTGAGCTGCTTGCCCATTTCCGTCAGCGAGGTTTTGTTGTATTGGAATTTAATAGCCATTATTTGACCCAGTATTTGTCGATAAGTGCCTGCTTGATACCGGTTTCGGCCGGGGTGAAGTACTTGGAGAAGAGCTTCCATGCGGTGTCCAGCATCTCGGTGATGGAGATGTTGACGTCGATGGCCAGCAGTTCCCGCGCGTAATCCTTGGCGTAGTCCAGGCAGCGATGGTCGTAGTCGGAGAGGTCGAAGCCGTTCTCCAGCTTGGTCTTGGCGTTCTGGGCGTCGGCATACAGGCGCACGGATGCGTTCATCACCTGGGAGTGGTCCTCACGGGTTTTCTTGTTCTGGACCAGCTGTTTCAGACGGGACAGGCTGCGGAACGGGTCGATGATGACTTTGCCCGTATCTGAATCCGCCCTCAGGAAGAGCTGTCCTTCCGTGATGTAGCCGGTGTTGTCCGGGATGGCGTGGGTGATGTCGCCGTCGTTCAGGGTGGTGACGGCGATGATGGTGATGGAACCCTCGGTGGGCAGCTGCACGGCCTTCTCGTAAATCTTGGCAAGGTCGCTGTACAGGGAACCCGGCATGGAATCCTTGGACGGGATCTGGTCCATACGGTTGGAAACGATGGACAGGGCATCGGCATACAAGGTCATGTCCGTGAGGAGCACCAGCACTTTCTCATTCTTCTCCACGGCGAAGTATTCGGCGGCGGTGAGGGCCATGTCGGGCACCAGCAGACGCTCCACCGGGGGATTCTCCGTGGTATTGATGAAGCAGATGATCTTGTCCAGGGCGCCCGCCGCTTCAAAGCTGTGCTTGTAGAAGAGGTAGTCGTCGTTGGAAAGGCCCATGCCGCCGAGGATAATCTTGTCCACGTCTGCGCGCAGGGCTACGTCTGCCATCACCTGGTTGTAGGGCTGGTCCGGGTCTGCGAAGAAGGGAATCTTCTGGCCGGAAACCAGCGTGTTGTTAAGGTCGATGCCGGCAATGCCGGTAGGAATGAGCTGGGAAGGCTGCCGACGCTTGTAGGGGTTCACGGAAGGACCGCCGATCTGGCGTTCCTCGCCCTCGATCTCCGGACCTCCGTCGATGGGGTGTCCGTATGCGTCGAAGAAGCGGCCGCTCAGCTGTTCGCTCACTTTCAGGGTAGGGGGTTCTCCCAGGAAAGCGACCTCCGCATTGGTGGGGATGCCTTCCGTTCCGGAGAAAATCTGAAGGGTAACCAGGTCTCCCTTGGTTCTTACTACCTGGGCCAGGCGTCCGTCCACCACGGCCAGTTCGTCGTTGCTCACTCCTTTGGCGTGCAGTGACACGGTGGCTTTGGTGATGCCTTCCAGTTGGGTATATACTCTTTGATATGCTTTCATGGTTACGCAATCATTTTCTTGACGGTTTCGTTGTAGGACCAGAACTGCTCGCTCTCGTAGGCGGCATAGTTCATCTGGCGCAACTCGTTGATGAGGATTTTGAAGAACTCACGGCATTTCTCGAAGTCTTCGAAATCATAGTCCTTCTCGCAGATCTCCAGCACCAGATCCAGCATGAAGCGCTGACGCTCCAGCGGCGTAAGGGCATCGATGGCGTCGAAGGCGTCCTGCTGCAGGATGACGAAGTCGATGAGCTCGCTCTTCCAGAAATTGACGTGGTAGCTCATGGGCACACCGTCGTCTCCCAGGATGTTGATCTGCTCGCTGGCTTCCTTTCCGCGGCGGATGATGTTCTTGGCTTTGAGCACTTTGTCGGCCCAGCCCTTTTCCACCGTCTGGTCCAGGTATTCGCGGATTTCGGGGTAATCGAGGTATTTGGAATAGGATTCCAGCGGGCCCACGGCCGGGTAGCGTTTCTGGTCGGCCCGGTTCTGCTCCAGGGCGTAGAAACAGCGGGCGGCCTTCTTGGTGCTTTCCGTGACGGGTTCCTTGAGGTTGCCGCCGGCAGGGGAGACCGTGCCGATAAAGGTGACGGCGCCCGTCTGGCCGTTATTGAGGACCACCATGCCCGCGCGGGCGTAGAAGTTGGAGATGATGGCCGACAGGTCCACGGGGAAGGCATCGGCACCGGGCAGCTCTTCCATACGGTTGCTCATCTCGCGGAGGGCCTGGGCCCAGCGGGAGGTGGAATCGGCCAGGAGGAGGCACTTCAGACCCATGGCGCGGTAGTATTCGCAGATGGTCATGGCCGTATAGACGGAGGCTTCACGGGCGGCTACCGGCATGTTGGACGTGTTGCAGATGATGGTGGTACGTTCCATCAGATGACGGCCCGTATGCGGGTCGATGAGTTCGGGGAACTCGGTGAATATCTCCACCACCTCGTTGGCGCGCTCGCCGCAGGCCGCCATGACGATGACGTCTGCGTCGCCCTGCTTGGCGATGGCGTGCTGCAGGACGGTCTTTCCGCAGCCGAAGGGACCGGGAATAAAGCCGGTTCCGCCTTCCGCGATGGGGTTCATGGTGTCGATGACGCGGACGCCCGTTTCCATGATGCGGTTGGGACGCGGCTTCTCCTTGTAGCCCTTGATGGCCACTTTCACGGGCCACTTCTGGGTCATGGTTACGTTTACGTCCTCTCCTTCCTCGTTCACGAGGACGGCGACGGTATGGTCAATGTTATACTGGCCCGCGGGAGCGATGCTCTTGACGGTGAACTCTCCCTTGAAGGCAAACGGAACCATGATCTTGTGGGGCAGCCAGCCTTCCTTGACCTCTCCCAGCCAGTCTGCGGCGACCACTTTGTCGCCTTCCTTGGCGAGGGGAGTGAAGTCCCAGACCTTTTCGTGGTCCAGGGGGTCTGTGTATTCACCGCGCTGCAGGAACACTTCCGTCATGGTGGCCAGGTTGTTCTGCAGGCCGTCGTACACGCTGGAAAGCAGGCCGGGGCCCAGCGTAACTTCCAGCATGCGGCCTTCGAACTCCACCGGGTCTCCGTTCTTGAGGCCGCGGGTGCTTTCGAACACCTGGACGGAGGCTTTGTCTCCGTTCACCTTGATGACCTCTGCCATCATCTTCACTCCTTGGAGGTCGATGTAGCAGATTTCATTCTCTGCAACGGGACCATCCACCTGGACGGTGACCAGGTTGGAGACGATGCCCGTTACTATACCTTTTGTTTTCATATTATGCTTCAAATTTTACTCCTTGATAAGTTCCTTTCACTTCTTCCACCAGCTTTTTGAACAGCTCGCGGCCCTTGGACTCGTCCAGGGAGAGCCAGCGGTCCACGATGTGCAGCTTGGCCACGTAGGCGAGTACGGCGGTGAGGTCGAAGTAGTGGAAGAGGGAAAGCTCGTCCACCTGCTTCCAGACAATGTCGTCCAGGGCCTTCTCGCGGGAGAGGAGGTCTGCTTCCGAAAGGGCGGAGGCTACATCGGCCTGCTGGGGGAATTCCTCTTCTTCCTCTTCGCTAAGCCGGAGGACGTCTTCTTCTTCCGGACGGCCCAGCTGGCGGTTCAGGAAGCGGACCTTGGCGTTGCGAAGGTTTCTGTCGAAGGTGAAGTACGCCCGGATGAAAGGCTGGGGGTGGGCCAGGGTATCGGCGTAAAAGTCCTTCGTGAGTTCGCTTTCGCGGAAGCCCCTGAGGAGGACCTCCAGGATGGCGGCGTCCTTTTCCGACAGGTTCTCGCGGATTTCCTCCATCACCTTTTCGAAGCCCTGTCCGTCCGCGTAACGGAAGTCCGCGGTAAGGAACGGAAGGCTGGAGATGATGTATTCGAAATTACCCATGCGCTAGCCGAAGAGAATCTTTTTGGTGGCGGGGCGCATGTATTCGCCCACGAGTTCGCGGAAGCTTTCCTCGGTGAGGGAAATGAAGTATCCGCCGTCTTTAGGGCCGATTTTGAACCCGCCTGCCAACTTTCTGGAGAAGGAAGCTTCCACCTCCTTGCCGATGGTTTTGGAAAGCTCTCCCTTGATGAAGGGTTCCAGCTCCTTCTGGAGTTTTTCCGGAAGGACCAGTGCGATGTCTGCGCTTTCCTGTGCGCTGAAGCGCTGGGCGACGGCCGTGATGATTTCCTTCAGGTAGGCCTCGGAGGAAAGGGCGTCCTTGACGGGCTCCACCGCCTTGGCGACGATGAGGTTTTCTATGTTTTCTTTTGTGGCTTGCAATGCCTGGGTGGCGGACATCTTTACGTCACCCTCTACTTTGACCGTGTAATCCGCAGCGTCTTTGCGGGCCTTTTCAAGAATGGCAGAGGCCTCTTCCTGTGCTTTCTTCACGATGGCCTGAGCCTCTTCCCGGGCTTTGGCCACAATGGCCTCACCCTCTTCTTTTCCTTTCGAAAGACCTTCTTTATAGAGCTGCTGGGTCAATTCCTGGAGTTTATCCATATAGACAGTGTTGTTTTAGTTATTCGTGTTCCCACAAATATAGGGAAAAACGAACGAAAATAAAAACGAAATCCGTGCCACAAATTTGCGCATTTTGTGTCCGAATTTCGCTTTTATTGGTAGAAAGGTGGAGTGGGCGGGAACCGCCGGGATTACCGGCCGATGGAGGCGGCTGCGATGGAAGCCACGACGCCGCGGAGGCGGCCCGTCGCGCCCTCGTCATGCGGGTGCACGCGGTGGGCGAGCACAATGACGGCAGTGTTGGTGTCGGGATCCAGGATGACGGATGTTCCGGTGTAACCGGTATGGCCGCGTACATTGTCCAGCTCGAAGATGTCGCCGCTGGTGTAGGGACCGCTGTAGTAGGTGTCCCAACCCAGGGCACGGGCAACGGAAGGATCGTCGGTGAGGGGCACTTCGAACATTTTGCGTACGGTCTGGGGACCCAGGATGCGACGGCCGTTGTAGCTGCCTCCGTTCAGGAGGGCGGCGCAGATGACGGCCATGTCCTCGATGTCGGAGAACACGCCGGCGTTACCGGAATTGCCGGCATTGGCAAGACGTGCGGTGGGATCGTGCACGGCGGCCCGGAGGACGGTGCTGTCGGAGAGCATCTCAGTGGGGGCGCAGAGGGTGGCCAGTTCCGGCTTCCATGCGGGAGTGCCGGCAATCACCTTGCCTTCCTCGAAGTACTGCTGAACCAGCTCCGGGTTGCCCTTGAGCTCGCCGAAGTCCAGCGGGAAATAAGTAGTGTGCTTCAGCCCCAGGGCGTCGAATACGTTCTTCTGGGCATAGTCGCACAGACGCTCGCCGGTCACGCGCTGCAGGATGTTCTGCAGGGTGATGAAGTTGAGGCAACTGTAGAGCTGCCGTGTACCGGGGCGGAAGTTGCGTTTGATGCGGGTGGAGATGTACATCATGAGGGAGTCCGGGCTGTCGGCGCCGAATTCTTTGATATATGCGTTGGTGTTGGGCAGGTAGGCAGCCAGGCCGGAGGAGTGGGTGAGGAGGTTCTGCACCGTGATTTCCACTTTTTCACCGGTCTCGGGGTCTTCCCAGGGCTGGAACTCGGGAATGTAGTAGCTCACGGGGTCCACCAGGCGCACCTTTCCCTGTTCGATAAGCTGCATGAAGGAAAGGGTGGTGCCCACGCACTTGGAAACGGAAGCCAGGTCGAACATGGTTTGCACGGTCATGGTCTCTTTTACAGGGTACACGGACTTGTAGCCGAAGGCTTTCTCGTAAACGAGGTGGCCGTTGCGGACGATTCCCACCACGGCTCCGGGTACGTCGCCGGCGGCGATGGTGGCGTTGACGGCGCTGTCAATGAGGGCCAGGTGTTTGGAACTCATGCCCTGTTTTTCGGGCGTGCTGCGGCGGATGCCGTTGCTGTTTTTAGGCTGGAATGAAGACGCCAGCAGCACGACAGACGCTGCGGCGGCAGCCATAAGGATGGATTTAGAATACATAGGTTGTTCCCATACCTACCATTAAGTCGCTGAGCTGCGGGTCGAAGCCCTTTGCAACATCCAGCGAGAGGATAAAGTTTGTGTTCATGTGCAGCTTCGCGCCCACACCGGCGCTGGCCATCACCGGCAGCCGTTTATTCTGATAGACTGCGATGGCCCCAGTGGGAGCGTTCTTCTGTTCGTCGGCCCGGTAGGTCTTGGTAATGCCGGCGAAATCCATGAACGGGTTAATAACTATATGGAAATATTGGTTAAACAAGCGGAATCGGAAGGGGATGACGCGCAGTTCCAGGTTGGCCCAGGCATAGCCCGCGGCGGCAATCCGGTTATAGCGGTAACCGCGGATGCTGTATCGGCTCCCCAGTCCCGAATATTCTTCGTAGGCGTAGTGGATGGTAGCCAGCTCGTTGATGTTGTAGTAAGGCATCTCGCCTGCGAACGTGTGCTGGAGGCCCAGGTGGTAGGCGAAGATGAGCCGCTCCGGCACCAGGGTGAGGTAGTGCCTCCAGTGAAGGACCAGCTGCATGTAGTTGTAATGCCATCGGCCCAGGTCGGCATTGCCCAGGAGCATCGCTTCCGCGTAGGCACCCTTCGAAGGGAAGAGCTCCACGTCGCGCGTGTCGTAGGTGACGCCGCCCTTCAGCTCCAGCGAAGAGCCGCCAGCGAACTCGTCGTTCCGTATGAGGCCGGTTTCGCGGTACAGCAGGAACAGGCTTTTCCCGGAGTCATAATTGCTCAGGTTGAAGTCCGACATCATCACGCCCCGGAAAACCGCGCCCCCCATCCAGCGGAGATGCTCCGTGATATTGCCCTGGAAGGCGGCCGATGCGCGGAAGAACCGGCGCCGGTTGGTGTACCAGGCCGTCCGCGTCTGAGTATTCAGTTCCAGGGACTCGTCAAAGGGAGAGGCGATGCCGTTGTATCCATAGAAGTTGTTGGCTCCGGCGTCGCGGTAGGTGAGGGAAGCGTTGATACGCACCCCCGGAATGAGCGCCACGGATTCGAAGAAGCCGTGCGCGTACCAACTGCCCTTCGTGGCACCGGCCACCGTGAATCCCGCGTGGTGCAGGAAGTTGGGGTAAACCGTGCCGTCTCCGTAGTAGAAGAAGTCGCAGAAGGCCCCGAGGTTAAGGCCGATGTCGGTATTGTAACTGATATCCGGCATGGGCGTATAGACCCATCCGGTCTTGGGTGCATCCTGCGCCGTACCCGTCAGAGGGAGCAGACACAGGAAAAGGACTAAGGCAAGTTTTTTCATTTTTTATCCCAAAAATCCCAGGAGGATACCGGCCGCTACGGCCGATCCGATGACGCCGGCTACGTTCGGTGCCATGGCGTGCGTAAGGAGGTGGTTGGAAGGGTCGCACTCGAGGCCGACGCCTTCGGACACGCGCGCTGCATCCGGCACAGCGGAAACGCCGGCATTGCCGATGAGCGGGTTGATCTTCTTGCCTTCCTTCAGGAACAGGTTCATGAACTTGACGAAGCCCACGCCGAAGGTGGTGGCAATGACGAAGGACGCAAGGCCCAGGCCGAAGATAAGGACGCTGCGGCCCGTTAGGAATACATCGGCCTGCGTGGACGCGCCTACGGTAAGGCCGATGAGCGTGGTGACCACATCGATGAGCGGACCGCCCGCCGTAGCGGCCAGGCGCTTGGTTACGCCGCTTTCCTTAAGGAGGTTGCCGAAGAACAGCATGCCCAGCAGCGGCAGGCCGCTGGGGACGATGAACGCCGTGCAGATGAATCCCACGATGGGGAAGATGATCTTCTCGCGCTGGCTCACGACGCGGGGCTTGTTCATGCGGATGAGGCGCTCCTTTTTGGTAGTGAGCAGCAGCATGATGGGTTTCTGGATCACCGGTACAAGCGCCATGTAGGAGTAGGCCGATACGGCGATGGCGCCCATCAGTTCCGGCGCCAGCTTGGAGCTGAGGAAGATGGCCGTAGGGCCGTCCGCTCCGCCGATAATGCCGATGGCACCGGCCTCATTGGGCGCGAATCCCAGCGCCAGGGCCAGCAAGTAGGCCCCGAAAATGCCCAGCTGTGCGGCTGCACCGATGAGGATGAGCCGGGGCTGGGAAATGAGTGCGCTGAAGTCCGTCATGGCACCGATGCCCAGGAAGATGAGCGGCGGATACCAGCCGTTGCGTACGCCGTGGTACAGGATATTGAGCACGGAGCCCTCCTCGTACAGGCCTATCTTGAGGCCCAGTCCCGTCGCAGGGTCCGTGAACAGGGGAATGTTGCCGATGATGATGCCGAAGCCGATGGGAACCAGCAGCAGCGGTTCCCACTTCTTCACGATTCCGAGCGTGATGAAGATGAGGCCGATGCAAATCATGGCCACGTGCGACCACGTGCAGTTGGCAAATCCGGTGAACTGCCAGAATTGCTGCAGGCTGTCGAGAATGGTGTCCATTAGCCGATGCTTACGATTTCAGCGCCTTCCAGGACGGAATCGCCCTTGGCGACGTGGATGGCGGTAACGGTGCCGTCAGATTCGGCGAGAATGTCGTTCTCCATCTTCATGGCCTCGATGACGGCGACCTTCTGGCCGCGTTTCACGGCCTGTCCCTCCTTCACGTCCACGGAGATGATGATGCCGGGCAGGGGGCTCTTGATGGCCGATCCGGCGCCTGCGGCATTGGGCGCGGCCGGAGCGGGCGCAGCAGAGGCAGGTGATGCATTTGCCGGGGCATCGGCCTGTTTTCCAGCACTGGCAAATGCATTACCTGCCGGTGCGGCCGGAGCGTTTTCCAGTTCTACCTGGTAATCTGCGCCGTTCACGTTCACGTTGAGCGTCTTACCCTCGGCCTCGCCGATGGCCACGTTGTATTCCTTACCGTTGATTTTAAAGGAGTATTGTTTCATATTTATCTGGGTAATTTTCTAAATGTCATCGATTTGTCGTTCCATGCGGAGTTGGTGCGGCGGATGGTTACGATGCCGGGCTCCACGTCGTGGACGCCGTCGTTCATATACAGGTGGACGGCCGCGGCGATGGCGGCGTAAACGTCCCCGTCCTGTTCCATGTCCAGCGCCAGGGCAATGGCCGCGGCCACTTCACCGTCCGGCGTCTTCTTTTTGGACTTTTTGAATTTTCCGGAGAACAGATTGCCGGAGAAGCTATAGACAAAGTAGAGCACGATGAGAGCCGCAAAGACCACGCTCACGCTGATAAGGGTGAGCGTCCATCCGTGCGGGTCTGTCTGGGCCATCCTGTCCCCGCCTGCGGTGAGCAGGGCGTTATAAAGGAAGGTTGTCATGTTTCTTCGCAGGGATTTCTTGTCGTTTGCCGGCGAGTTGCTCCAGGGCGCGGATTACGCGGAAACGCGTGTTGCGCGGCTCGATGACGTCGTCGATATAACCCTTCTGGGCAGCCTGGTAGGGGTTGGAGAAGAGATCTTCGTATTCTTTTTTCTTCTCGGCGAAAATGGCCTTGGCATTTTCGGGATCCGCCTTGATTTCCTTGGCGTACAGCACGTTCACGGCTCCGTCGGCCCCCATCACGGCTATCTGAGCGCTGGGCCAGGCGTAGTTGATGTCTCCGCGCAGCTGCTTGCAGCTCATGACGATGTGGGCACCGCCGTAACCCTTGCGGAGGGTGACGGTGACCTTGGGCACGGTGGCCTCGCCGTAGGCGTACAGGAGCTTGGCGCCGTTGGTGATGATGGCGCCGTACTCCTGCTGCGTGCCGGGCAGGAAGCCGGGCACGTCCACCAGGGTGACCAGCGGAATGTTGAAGGCGTCGCAGAAGCGCACGAAACGGGCGGCCTTGCGGCTGGCACCGATGTCCAGCACGCCGGCCAGCACCTTGGGCTGGTTGGCCACGATACCCACGCTGCGGCCGTTCATGTGTGCGAATCCCACGATGATATTCTTTGAGAAGTCCTTGTGCACCTCGAAGAACTTGTGGTCGTCCACGATGCTGCCGATGACTTCGTACATGTCATATGCCTTGTTGGGGTTGTCGGGAACGATGGCGTTGAGGGCCTCGTCCACGCGGTTCACGGGATCCTGCGTTTCCACGAAGGGTGCGGTTTCCATGTTGTTCTGGGGAAGGTAGCCCAGCAGTTCCCGGATGGTGGCGACGGCCTCTTCCTCGGAGTCCGCCGCGAAGTGGGCTACGCCGCTCTTGGTGGCGTGCACGGAGGCGCCGCCCAGCTGTTCCTGATCCACCACCTCGCCGGTCACGCTCTTCACGACGGCAGGGCCGGTGAGGAACATGTAGGAGGTGTTCTTGACCATGAGGGTGAAGTCCGTGAGGGCGGGGGAATAGACCGCACCGCCGGCGCAGGGACCCATGATGGCGCTGATCTGCGGGACCACGCCGCTGGCGAGGATATTGCGTTCGAAGATTTCTCCGTAGCCGGCCAGGGCGTCGATACCTTCCTGGATACGGGCGCCGCCGCTGTCGTTAAGGCCGATGCAGGGAGCGCCGTTGCGGAGTGCCATGTCCATGACTTTGCAGATTTTCTCGCTCATGGTCTTGGACAGGGAGCCGCCGCTTACGGTGAAATCCTGGGCGAAGACATAGACCAGGCGGCCCCCGATGGTGCCGCAGCCGGTGACCACGCCGTCTCCGTCCGTATGCTGTTTTTCCATCCCGAAGTTGGTGCAACGGTGCTGCACAAACATATCGTACTCCTCAAAGCTGCCGGGATCCAGCAGCATCTCCAGCCTTTCCCGGGCGGTTTTCTTGCCCTTGGCGTGCTGGGCCTCGATGCGCTTTTCACCGCCGCCCAGACGGGCGGAAGCCCGGCGTTCAACCAATTTCTGGATATTATCCGTTTGGATGCTCATATCTTATCTGAATAATTTATCTACGTCTTTGACTGCGTCCGGGAGGGCGAAGACCGCCACCCGGTCGTAGGGTTCGATGTGGGTGTGGCCCACGGCGATGAAGGTGTCTCCTCCCCGGATGACGCCGCCGATGATGGCATTGGAAGGGAATTCCACGTCCTTGAGGATGTCCTTGGTAATCTTGGAGCCCGGCGCGGCGGTGTATTCCAGGACTTCTGCGTCCGTTCCGCTCATGTAGCGCACGGAGCGCACCTTGTCGGAGAGGGTGAACTTGAAGATGCGGCTGGCCGTGGTGAGTTTCTTGTTCACCACGCTGTCCACGCCCATCTCTTCTGCCAGGCGCACGTATTCCAGGTTTTCCACCTGGGCGATTACACGCGGCACGCCCAGCTTCTTGGCCACCACGCAGGAGAGGATGTTGGTCTCGTCGTTGCCGGTGACGGCCAGCACGGCCTGGTAGCTGCGGATGTCCTCTTCCTGGAGGAAGTCCGTATTGCGGACATCTCCGTTGGCTACGCTCACCTGGTCCGGCAGGATTTCGGAAAGCTTGCGGCAGTGCTGCTGGTTGATGTCGATGATCTTGATGTCGTCTATCTTCTGGGCGGCGAGGCGGGTGGCCACCATCTGGCCGATCTCGCTGCCGCCGAGAATCATTACGCGGCGCACTTCCACCTTGTCCTTGCCCAGGAACTGGGTGAGGGCCGGCATGCCGTCGCGGAGGGTGATCACATACAGGTAGTCGTGGTCCTTGAAGGGCGTGTCGAAGGTGGGGATAATGGTTTTGCCGCCGCGGGAAATGGCTACGATACGGAATTCCGCCTCGGGGTGGGTTTCCTTCACGGCGTGGGCGAATTCCTTCACGTTCATGTCCAGGAGGGGGGAGTCGTCTTCCAGCTTGAAGACGGCCAGCTGCAGTTTGCCGCGGGCGAAGTCCATGGAATCCGTGGCGGCGCTGTGGCGCAGCATGTCCAGGATTTCTTCGCTGGCGCTTTTTTCCGGGAAGAACATCATGTCCATGCCCATGTCCTTGAACAGGAGCTTGTTCTCGGGAGCCAGGTAGGATTCCTCGTCAATACGGGCGATGACGCGCTTGGCACCCAGCCGTTTGGCCAGCAGGGCGCTCACGATGTTCACGCTCTGGTTCATCATGGGATTGACGGCAATGAATAAGTCTGCCCGGGCGCAGCCTGCCTCCGTGAGGAGCTCAATCTTGGACGGCTGCCCAAGGATGGTGGCTACGTCGGCTGTGGACATGAGCGTGCGGATGCGCTCCGCATCGCTGTCGATGACGGTGACTTCGCTTCCCTCTGCCGAAAGCAACTTCGCCAGATGCGAGCCAACCTGTCCTGCGCCTTCTATGATAATCTTCATGCTTTGGACTTTTCGTCAATAATTTGCAAAGATACTATTTTTTCCCGAATAGTCCTTTAGGGACTATCCAACCGTCGTACAGGCCGACGGGCATGCGCGGAGCGGCGGGAATGGTGCCGGGGCGGCGGAGCTGCCGGTATTCGCGGTGTCCCTGCATGACGGCGCGGAAGAAGCTCCATCGGCCCGTAAAAAGATAGACGAGGGCCGACATGCCGTCCAGGCACATGCGCTCGAAGATGCGGATGCGGGTGCGGATGCGTGCGGCCTTTTCGCTGCAGCCCGTGGCTGCAAAAGTGGCCGGGAGGTTGTTCTCCAGCATGAGAAGGTTGTTGCGGAAGTTGAGCCGGAGCTTGAAGGGGGACTCGTTGGGAAGGGTGCCGCCGCCGATGTGATACACCAGTGACCGGGGAACCACCGTGACCTTCCATCCCCTCAGCTGCATGCGCCAGCACAGGTCGATTTCTTCCATGTGGGCGAAGAAGCGCTCGTCCAGGCCGCCCAGTTCCCTCCAGAGGGAGGCGCGGACCATCAGGCAGGCGCCGCTGCACCAGAGGACATCGGCCGGAAGGTCATACTGTCCTTTGTCTTTTTCGATGTGCTGCAGGATGCGGCCCCGGCAGAAGGGATAGCCGAATTTGTCCAGCATGCCTCCGGCGGCGCCGGCATACTCGAAGCTGTCCCGCTCGTGGTAGGAGATGAGTTTGGGCCCGCAGGCTCCGCACGCGGGATGGTTGTCCATCCACTCCACCAGGGGTTTGAGCCAGTCTCCCGGGACTTCGATGTCCGAATTGATGAGCACGAAGTATTCCGCCTCGACCTGCGCCAGGGCGCGGTTGTATCCGCCCGTGAAGCCGTAGTTCTCCTCCAGTTCGATGAGCCGCACGTCGGGGAACTCTTTTTTCATGAGGGCGGCCGATCCGTCACCGGAGGCGTTGTCGGCCACGATGACCTCCGCGTCCAGTCCCTCGCACGAAGCGATGAGCCGGGGCAGGAATTGACTCAGGTAATCCTTTGTGTTATAGTTCAGTATGACGACGGCGGTTTTCATGGCTATGCGCTGAAGTCGATGTCGGAAAAGGCCAGGCTGGGAATGAGTTTGGAAAGGCAGGGACGGGCGTCGTCGGCCGTTGCGACGAGCTTGTTCCACAGGTCGGGGAAACTGCCGGTGATGAGCATCTCGCGGACGGGATGCACTTTCTTTCCTCCCTTGATGAGGAAGCCTTCGATGCCGTAGGAGAAATTGCCGGTGGCAGGGTTGGAATTGCCGCCGTTGAAGCCGGTGACAAGGATGCCGTCACCTACTTTCTCCAGGAGTTCTTCCTGCGTTTTGCAGCCGCCGGTAGGAAGCACTTTTACGCGGGTGGCATCCTCTATGGTAGGCTCCAGGCCCATCTTGTTGGCAATGTAAGTGTTGAGGAAATAGGTCTTGACGACGCCTTTCTCGATGATGGGCATCTCCCTGGTCGCTACGCCTTCGCTGTCGAAGAGGCGGCAGCCGGTGTCTCCCTGGGTACGGGGAACGTCCAGGACGGTGAGATTCTCCGGGAACGGCTTCTTGCCCAGGCTGTCCACGAGGAAGGAGTTCTTCTGCTGCAGGGCGAAGCCGCCCAGGGCGTTCAGGACGGGGGTGAGCAGTTTGGATGCGCACTCGCTGTCCACGATGAGGGTGTATTTGCCGCTGGGAACGTCCTTGGGGCCGATCTGCTCCATGGCCCGGTCGAAGGCCTTCCGGGCGCAGCCTTCCAGCCGGAGGTCTTTCATACGCGGGGTAGCGTCCCACCAGTAGCTGCTGAAGTGGTTGCCCTCCCCATCTTCCACGGTGGATTCATAGCCTATTTCGAAGGAGGTCTCCGTGTGGCGGGCGTAGAGGCCCTGAGTATCGATGGTGAGGGAGTCGAAGACGGAGTCCGAGTATTCGCCTTCCTCGGCGATGAGCCCTTCCTGGGGCCAGGCCATGGAACGGAGGGCAAGCTCCCGGCGCTTTTCGGCCGTCAGCGTCTCGCAGCTGTTGTCGTAAAGGTCCAGTTCGGTGCCCTGGACGGCGCCTTTTTCCAGGCGGTCGGGGGCGGGGAGGGCGCGGCAGGAATCGGCCTCGAGCATGCGTACGGTGCCGATAGCTTCTTGTATGAAGGCTTCCAGCCCCTCGCGCTCCAGGCGGTTGGAGGAGAAGGTGCCGAACTTCCCGTCCACGAACAGTTGCAGCTGGATGCTGCGGTCCAGCGCATGGGCGGTCTTGTCCACTTCTCCGTTGAGAACGCCGATGAGGTTCATCAGGGTCTTTGAAAGCGTGATGCGTACCTGCTGGGCGCCCTGCTCCTGCGCATAGGCAAGGCAGTGCTGCGCCAGGGTGATTTCTTCTTTTGTCAGTAATGCTTTGCTCATACTACTCTCCTCCTACCGTCAGTTTGCTGATGAGAACCGTGGGAATGCCGCAGCTCACAGGAACGGACTGTTCCTTGCCGCAGGTCCAGGCGCCGGGGTCGATGGCCAGGTCGTCGGCCACGCCCTGCATGTCTGCAAGGGCCTGGGGACCGTTGCCGATGATGTTGATGTCCTTCACGGGCATGGTGAGGCGGCCGTTCTCGATGAGGTAGCCGGCTTTCACATAGAAGGTAAAGTCGCCTTCCCCGATCTGTACCTGCCCGTTGGAGAATTCGTCCACGTAGATGCCTTTGGAGACGCTGGCGATGAGGTCATCGGCCTTGGCGCTGCCGCTTTCCATGTAGGTAGCCCTCATGCGCGGAAGGGGTGCGTAGCGGAAGCTCTCGCGGCGGCCGTTGCCCGTGGGGCGGACGCCATAGTGGGCGGCGGAAATCCTGTCGTGGAGGTAGCTGGTGAGGACGCCGTCCTCTACCATATAGGTCTTCTGGCCCGCCACGCCTTCGTCGTCGAAGTTGAGGGAGCCGCGGTTGCCGGCGATGGTGCCGTCGTCGATGATCTGGATGCCCTTGGGGCAGATCTGCTGGCCCATCTTGTCGGCAAAGATGGAGGTGCCTTTGCGGTTGAAGTCGGCCTCGAATGCGTGGCCCATAGCCTCGTGCAGAAGGATGCCGGAAGCGCCGGCGCCCATCACGACGGGCATCTGTCCTCCTTTGGGACGGCGGGCGGCGAAGCGCTCGTCAATGCCCTTGACCACTTCGGAGGCCATCTCTTCCACGAGGGCGTCCGAGAGCATTTCCGCTCCGCAGCGTAAACTGCGGGAGGTGGATTTGTTCTCCGTCTGGCTGCCCTGCTGGAATACCACGGAAACGGAGACGCTTCCCATCGGGCGGGTGTCCCATTTCAGTTCCCTGGAAGAGTTGTACATGAGGATGTCGCTCACCTGGAAAGCCAGGTTCACGATAATCTTTACGATGCGCTGGTCGCGGCGCTTGATGTCGGATTCAAGTTTTTGCAGGAAGGGAAGGAAGCTGCTCATGGGAACGCCTCTCCAGGGCTGGACCAGGGGATAGCGGTCGGCGGCGGGATTGGGTTCCCCGCGGCTGGGGTTGCGCGTCCCGTAGGGGCTTACGTCCACCGGGGCCGATGCAATCTGGGCAGCGGCGCGGGCGCAGGCGGCCATGTCGGGCCAGGATGTGCTCTCGGAGTAGGCGTAGCCGGTCTTCTCTCCGGCGAGGACACGGATGCCCACGCCGAAATCCACATGGTTTCCACCGGAAGTGACGGCCCCGTCGCGAAGGAGGAGGCTGCCGTAGGTGGTGTTCTCAAAAAAGAGGTCGCAGTAGCTGCCGCCACTGCGAAGACCTTCTTCCGTCAGGCGTTCCAGAATGTTGGAATCTACCTGAAAAGTGTTGAAATAATATTCTTTACTGTTGATCATTCTGGTATGGTACGCCGTCGTGCGCCAGCGGCGCCTTGGCGCTTTCCTTGGAGATGAATTCCGCGATGTTGTCTGTGACCGGCAGGGGCTGGATGTTGTCGGAGACCATGCTCCGTACCAAGTTGTACTTCTCCATGTTGCGGATGACCAGTCCCTTCTTGGACCCTTCCGCGATGACTTCGAAGGGCGGGTTGGAATTGTCGGCCAGGATCCATTTGTCGCAGGTTTGCATATAGAGGTGGAAGAGATAGTTCAGTCCCATCTGGTAACGCCTTCTGACAGTTTCGGCGGGGATGTCGTGCCCGCCGGCCTGCACGCGCTTGGCAACCCGGTCGATGGCAATCTGGGGGTCGTTGAGCCAGAAGTACAGGATGGTGACGTAATATCCCTTCTCCTGAGCGCTGCGGGCCATCTTGATGAGGGCCCGCGTGGCCAGGGTGGTCTCGATGCAGAAGTCCTCGCGGCGGTCCACCAGGTACTGGACCTTGCGCAGCATCAGGCGGCTGGCCGTGACGTAGGCGCTTTCCGGCGCGAAGGGCGACAAATGCTTGGCGAATTCGTCGGAATTCACGAACTCACTGCAGTCCAGCAGCTCCGGGAGCACGCCGTAGGAGGCAGTTGTCTTCCCGGAGCCGTTAGGACCCGATATAATATAAAGTCTAGGCACTACGAAGCGGTAGCATCATTGATCTTTTTCATCATGGCAAACATGATGGCGCCGGCAATCACGCACAGGGCCATGAGGATGGCCCAGTTGGCCCACAGGGGTACATTGTTCCACAGCAGACCGGGGATGGAACTGAGGTAGTTGCCGATGGCGGTGGCAGCGAACCACAGGCCCATCATCAGGCCCTTGTACTTGGGCGGAGCCACCTTGGACACGAAGGAGATACCCATCGGGCTGAGGAGAAGCTCTGCGAAGGTGAGTACAAGATAGGTGCTGATAAGGTACATCGGGACCACGGGATCCGGGGCCACGGTGCCCTGCAGGGCGGCCGGGGAAGGCTGGCCGATGGAACCCACCACCATGATGAGGTAACCCAGTGCAGCCACGAACATACCCAGGCCGATCTTCACCGGCGCGGAAGGCTCCTTGCCTTTACCGGCCAGGGCGCTGAAGATGGCCATGGAGATAGGGGTGAGGAACACTACGTAGAAAGGGTTGAACTGCTGGAAGAGCTGGGGCTCGATGGTGAAGGGATCCGGCATGCCGGTGTAGAGCTTGTAGGCGCCGCCCCACAGTATGGCGGTAATGACGCCGCTGAAGAACTTGCCTTTGCCGGTTTCGCTCTGGAAGATGCCGAACAGCGTGTAGATGCTGGCGGCAATCAGGGCCAGAGCCCAGATGTTGAAGCCCAGGCGGGTGGCGCCGGTGGCGTAGGCCTGGGTGTAGTCACGGGCGAACCAGGTGAGGGACTGTCCGTTCTGGTGGAAGGCCATCCAGAAGAAGATGACCACGGCGAATACCATGATGAGGGCGGTGATACGGTCCTTCGTCTGCTTGGGCGTGAGCTCCTGGACGGGAGCGTTGCCGGCAGCGGCCTGCTTGGCGTTGACATCGGCATGCTTGAACCAGCTGCGGCAGCCCAGGTAGATGAGGATGGACACTACCAGCGACACGCAGGCCACGGCAAAGCCCATATTATAGGAGGACGAAAGGTTCTCGATATAGTAGGAACTGAAGGCTGCGGGATCCATGGCGGCGACGGAAGCGCCCGGCATCTGGGCCTGCAGTTCGGCCAGGCGGGAGACATTCTCGGCGGTGATGGAGCCGTCCAGCGTCTGGTGGGCCAGGGCGGGGATGGCTGCCTTGTAGATGAGGCCGGCCTTGCCCATGAAGCTGTTGGTGATGGCGGTGGCGGCCGAAGGGGCGAACATGGCGCCGATGTTGATGGCCATGTAGAACAGGCTGAAGGCGCTGTCGCGTTTTGCGCTGTACTTAGGGTCGTCGTAAAGGTTGCCGACGAGGACCTGCAGGTTGCCCTTGAACAGGCCGGTACCCACGGAAATCAGGAGCAGGGCGCCCAGCATGAGCGCGATGCCCAGCGTGTTGGCCGCAGTGGGGATGGAGAGGGCTACGTAACCGGCGAACATGACGCAGATACCGGTGACGACGCACTTTCCGTAGCCGATCTTGTCGGCCAGGATACCGCCTACGACGGGCATGAAATATACAAGGGCCAGGAAGATGGAATAAACCTGGCTGGATATGGCCTGGTCCCAGCCGAACTTGGCTTGGAGGAAAAGCATGAAGATGGCCAGCATGGTGTAGTAGCCGAAGCGCTCACCGGTATTGGCCAGGGCAAGGGCAAAGAGCCCTTTGGGTTGTCCTTTGAACATAGGTTATACTGAGGTTTTGGGTTATTTGCGGGGGATGTTGGCCAGCACGGCTTTCAGGTATTCCCAGGTGCGGGCTACGGAGGCGATGTTCACCTTCTCGTCCGGGCTGTGCGGATACTTGATGGTGGGACCTACGGAGACCATTTCCCAGTTGGGGTACTTGGCGCCCATGATGGCGCATTCCAGACCGCCGTGGGTAGCCATGATCTTCATGGGCTTGCCATAGACTTTCTGGTACTGTTCCATCATCACCTTGTTGGCGGGGGTGTCCAGCTTGGGTGTCCAGCCGGAGTAACCGCCCTTGAAGACCACCTGGTCTGCCTGGGCCATCTCGAAGATGCAGCGGACGCGCTGGGCCAGGGCGGCCTTGGCGCTGTCAACGGCGCTGCGCATGAGGCTGTGGATGGTGATCTTGCCTTTCTCCGTGCGCACGATGGCCATATTGATGGAGGTTTCGGTGAGGCCTTCCATGGTGCGGCTCATGCGGATGACGCCGGACGGGCAGGCGAGCATGGCCTTCACGGCATTCAGCATGACGGCGGCCTGGATGAATTTGTCGGCCGGTTTCACATCCTCCACGAAGAGGACGGCGGACGGGTCGGATTCGGCGAATTCGGCCTTGATTTCGGCAAAGATATTCTGGATGCTCTCCTTGACGGCCTTCACATTCTCGGCGGGAAGGACGACTTCTGCCTCGGCCTCGAAGGGGATGGCGTTGCGGAGGCTGCCGCCGGTGAAGCTCACGACTTTGACGCCGAACATCTCCATCACGGGAAGGAGCATGCGGGCCATTACCTTGTTCGCGTTGGCGCGGTACAGGGAGATGTCCATGCCGGAGTGACCGCCCTGCAGTCCCTTTACGGTAATCTTGAGTCCCTTGCTTCCGGCGGGGGTGTTGTACTTGCGGTAGTTGAAGCTGGCGGCGGCGTCCAGACCACCGGCGCAGCCCACGCACAGCTCGCCTTCTTCCTCGGAGTCCAGGTTGATGAGGATGTCTCCCTTGAGCACGCCGGGCTTGAGGTTGTTGGCGCCGGTCATGCCGGTTTCCTCATCGTAGGTGACGAGTACTTCCACCGGGCCGTGCTTGACGGAGGGATCCTCCAGCACGGAAAGACCCATGGCTACACCGATACCGTTGTCGGCTCCCAGGGTGGTGCGGTCTGCGGTGACCCACTCGCCGTCCACATAGGCCTTGATGGGGTCCTGGAGGAAATCGTGGGGAGAGTCCGAGGTTTTCTGGGGAACCATGTCCATGTGGCCCTGCAGGATGACGCCCTTGCAGTTTTCCATGCCGGGCGTGGCAGGCACGCGGATGATGATGTTGCCGGTGTCGTCCTTGATGGTTTCGAAACCGTGTTCCTTACCCCAGTTATACAGGTATTCGATGACTTTGCCCTCGTGCTTGGAGGGACGGGGAATCTGGGTGAGAGCGTAGAAGTTCTTCCAGACTACCTTCGGGTCTAAATCTTGGATGCTCATAAAATATGGTTAGAGGTTATTTGTTCTGCAGGTAAAGCGCGTCCATGCCCAGCTGGTACACGGGGATGCGTGTCTCGAGGAGGCTCTGTCCGTCCCGGGTGAAGCGGACGCGGCATACGGCCGGGATGCGGTAGTGCAGCGGTGCGGCTTTGGATTTGCGGCCGCCGCGCTCGTCGTCCTGTGCATAGGCGAGCGGCTCGGGCTCCAGTTCAATGTAATAGGGGATTCCTTTCTGGCCTTCCTGGACGGGGCCGTTGTCCGTGAGCCGGAAGACCAGGTAGCGCTGTGCTTGCTGGCCCTGTTCCGGCACCACGTCGAAGGAGGCGGTGAAGGTCCGTTTGACAGTGTAGCCCTGGAAAAGGGCCATGTATTCCTTTTCGATGCGGTCCAGTTCCTTCAGGGCGGCGCCCATGGCTTCTCCGGAGTAGGAGGCGTCCGTGTTGCCGGAGACGATATTCAGGCGGTCCTTGCGGACGGAGAGGATCATTTCGGCAGCCTCGGCGGCCATGTCTTCCATGGATTTGGCGCTTTTGACCTTGTGCTCCACGGGCACCTGGACAATGTTGTCCTCCGTCTGGATGGTCTTGTAGCTCACGCGGCTTTCCTCCTTGGTGGGATTGACCACGCTTCCGGGGAAGGAGGCGTTCACGGGGGGAAGGAAGCGCCAGGCGCCGGTTGCTGCGGAGGGCTGGACGGCGACGAGGCCCTGCGCGCTCAGGCTCAGGAGGGCGGCGTTGTCCGGCTCGGTGGTGTAGAGGGCTTTTCCATCGGCCTCCACGCGGGGCAGGATCTGTGCGGCGGTGATGGCCGACGATACGGCGTCGCGGTCCTTGACGTCCATGTTGAGGAACTTGCGGGCGTAGTTGGCATAGGGGCCGGCGAAGAAACTTGTCTGCTCCACTTCCACCTCGACGGTGAGGGTGGTGGAGGGAAGCGCATATGTCATCTCCTGCGCGCGGGCGGAAGGCCACAGGCAGAGCAGGAGGGCGATACTGCCGATGATGTGTTTTTTCATACCAAGCAAATATAGTAAATTATTTCCATCTTTTGTGCGTCCACAGGTAGTTCCAGGGCTGCTTTTCAAGGTCTTCCTGGAGGAGCTGGTAGTAGCGCTCCATGATTTGGAGCGGATCCTCTCCCTTGGCGTGGTCGCTGATGGGGACGAATGTCATGCGGTAACCGCCGTCCTCGCGGCATTCATAGCGCAGATAGACTACGGCCATGTCCATCTTGCAGGCCAGCGAGGCGGCCGCCGTCATGATGGCGGTTGGCTGGTGCATGAACTCCACCTGAGGGTGGTTGTAGTCCGTGTAGGGGGACTGGTCCGTGATGAAGGAATAGCCGAACTTCCGGCCCTTCTTGTTGAGGGCGAAGCGTAGGACCTGGGCCGATTCCACATAGCCGTCGAAGCCCTGGTCTGCCACGGGGGCGGTGCGGTTCATGGCCATCACCTGGTCCCAGGTGCGGCTGTGGAGGCGCATGTGCGTGACGGCGAAGGAATCCGGCATGATGGCCAGCTCTGTCCCGTAGGCGTAGTTGCGGATGCCGCCGATGAGCTCCCAGTTGCCCGTGTGGGCCTGCAGCATCATCAGCTGGGGGGCGCCGGCATAAAGGCGGTTGAGTTCTTCGGGATTGGTGATTTCCACGATATGGCTCCGGTGAAGGCGTTTCCGTCCCCACTCCCCGCGGCAGGCGCCGAACCAGATCATCTCCGTGAGCGTGGTGGCAAAGTGCCGGTAGAAGCGTTTGGAGATGGCGCGGAGTTCGTCGTAGCTTTTGTCCGGGAAGCAGCGGGCCAGGTTGGCCGTTACCACGTCGTTTCTATAGTGCAGGGTGCCGCGCACAAAATCTCCCAGGACGCGTCCCCACCAGCGGTGCCATCCCAGGGGAAGGTGGCCGATGAGGCGGAGAAACCCGCCCGAAAGCAGCGCAGCGAATGAAGTATTCTTTTTCATAACGTAACCCACAAAGATAATCAATATTCCAATGAATAGGAAATTTGTTTTTCCCGAAAAAATGCCCTATATTTGCAGTCCTTTTTGGGCCCTTTTGGACCCGTTAGGAATTAAAACATTTATAAACAATTAATTAACAAACAATGGTAAACCAGTACGAAACCGTTTTCATTGCAACTCCCGTTTTGTCTGACACCCAGATGAAGGAAGCGGTTGCCAAGTACGTCAAGCTCATCACCGACAATGGCGGTGAGGTTGTGTACCAGGAGGATTGGGGCCTGCGTCAGCTCGCTTATCCCATCCAGCACAAGACCACAGGTTTTTATTACCTGATCGAGTTCAAGGCCGACAGCCAGTTCGTTGCCACCCTCG
>JAEEXZ010000089.1 GCA_016288055.1 Bacteroidales bacterium | reverse complement strand
GCGTCAGGCGTCCTGCCCCGCCGTTTGGGCCGCGGCGCGGCTGCGGGAAACCATCACCACGCCAAAGACAATCAGGGCGGCGGCGAGGACTTTCTGCCAGGTGAGCGTGTCCAGGCCGGTCCAGATGCTTACCACAGTGGCCACCATGGGCGACAGGTAGTTGTACATGCTCACCAGCGTGGGCCTGAGAAAGCGCTGACCGTAAGGAATAAGGTAATAGGCAATCACCGTAGCGAAGACGATGAGGTAGCCAATCTCCCAAACCACCTGCGAAGGGATGGCGGCATAATCGGTGGAAAGAAGTCCCCGGAAAGAGAACGGCAATGCCATCAGCAGGGAGAACAGAAACGACCACTTCATGAAGGCCACCACCGAATACTTGGCAATAAGCGGCCGGAAGATTCCCAGATACAGCGAGAACGAAATGCTGTTCAGCAGCAGCATCACAAATCCCAGGGGCGTAGTAGCAGACGCTCCTCCGCCATGCACGGAGTTGAAAATGAGAAACAGCACCCCCGCCAGACTCACCGCCACGCCGCCGGCCTTCTTCCCCGTAATGGGCTCTCCCAGGAAGAAAAACGCGAAAAGCATCGTGAACACCGGCCCCAGCGTCCCCAGGATGGCCGTGTCAATAGAAGTGGACATGGTAATGCCCACAAGAAATGTCACCTGCGGCCCGAACAGCCCCAGGAAAGAGGCCGCCGCAATCTTCGGAAGGTCCCGAAGGTCCACCGTCTCCCCCGGAAGGAAGAGTGAGCCCAGCCAGAAGAGGGCCGATGCCCCCAGCGCCCGCAGCGTAAACAGCACGATGGGCGCCACCGCCTGCGCATTGGCGATGTCCTTGCACAGCACCACATTAAGGCCGAAGATAAAATACGCCCCGGCAATGGAAAGATGACCTTTTAACTGATCGGAAACCATTACCGGATGCCCAGAAGTTTATGTGTCTGAAGAGAAAGGCGCCAGGAAGGGTGCGCCTCGATGTAGGCGGTCACCTGGGCCGTATTGGCATGTCCGCCGTCGTCGCAGGGCTGCAGGAAGTGCCAGGAGGCGGGGAAAGAGGCCCAGGCCGATGGATCCACGTCCGGGGCCAGCACGAGCTTGAGTTCATCGGCCCGCGGCAGGATAACCTTTCCGTCCCCGCGAAGGCCCCTTACCTGCTCCTTGGGACTGACGGTAATCCAGTCGATCCCCTCCGGAAGCAGGCACGTGCCGTTGGTCTCCACATGGAGCGTATAACCCGCATCGTGGAATGTCCGTACCAGCGCGTCATCGAGCTGGAGACCCGGCTCCCCGCCCGTAAAGCACACGCGGCGGCATTCACCGCCGGCTTCGGCCACGGCCGAGAGAATATCGGCCCGGCTCATCTCCGTGTGCGGAAGGTGGTCCGTGTCACAGAACGGGCACTGGAGGTTACAGCCGGAAAAACGCACGAACACGATGGGCGTTCCCGTCCAGTAGCCCTCTCCCTGAAGGGAGTAGAATATTTCGTTGATGCGGTACATTTAGTCCCTCTCGTAAGCGGCCATGTTCATCTCGCTCTCCCAGACCTCGACCTTGTAGGCGTTGTCCACGTGGTCGCAGATCCAGCGGGCGATATTCTCGGCCGTGGGATTGAAGTCAAAGACGTCGTTCAGATTCTTGTGGTCCAGGGCCGTGGTGATGTCCTTCTTGATGTGGGTGAAGTCCGTCACCATGCCGTCCTCGTTGAGCGTTTCACTCTTGCAGTAGATTTTCACAATCCAGTTGTGACCGTGCAGGGACTCGCACTTGCTTTCGTAGGAAAGGTGCAGCGCATGCGCGGAAGATATTTCAAGTCGTTTGCAAACGTAATACATAGTCGGAATATTTTTGCAAAGTTACACTTTTTTCAGCCAGGAACCACGATACAGGCGAACCAGGAAGATAGCGCCGCGGAACGTCAGTTCCACCGCCATACATACCCAGAAGCCCACCAGGCCGAAGGCGCGGGTGACGAAGATGGCCGGGATGATGCGCACCACCCACATGGAGCCGAAGTTCATCACGCTGGGCCAGCGTGTGTCGCCGGCACCCACGCACGCTCCGTAAATGACCATGGAGGCGGCATAGCCCACCTCTGCAAAGGCCTCAATCCGGAGCACGCGGGCTCCCAGTTCGATGACAGGCGCTTCCGGAGAGAGAATCCCCATCATCTGCGGGGCGAAGATGAACATCAGGATGGCCAGAAAGCCCATGATGCCCATGCCCATGAAGGTGTTGATCCGGGCAAAACGGGTGGCCAGGTCCTTGCGGCGGGCGCCGACCGACTGGCCCACCAGGGTGGTGGCGGCATCGGCAATACCCACGCCGGGCATGTAGCAGAGGCTCTCCGCCGTGATGGCGAAGGAATTGGCGGCGATGGCCAGCGTTCCCAGCGGCGCCACGATGACTGTGGCGCAGATGTATCCGCCGCGCAGGAGGACATTCTGGAGTGCCATCGGCCCGCTGATATCCAGGGCCCTCTTGACGGTCCCTTCCTCCGGGCGGAAGCTGCCCCTCTCATGCGTGAGGCGGAGTTCCTTCGAACGGAAAACCAGGAAGGAGAGCATGAGGAGGCCGGTAATTACCTCGGCCAGGCCACTGCCCAGCGCTGCGCCTGCCACGCCCATCTCCATCTTATAGATAAAGATGTAGTTGAACACCACATCCATCAGGCACATGCCGATACTGAGCAGGCTGGGAACCTTCATATTGCCGCTGGCCTGCAGCATGGCTGCGCACATCCAGTCCAGGAACATGGCCGGAAGGAAGAGCGAGAGGATGAGGAAGTAGCGGGAGGCATCGGCCACGATATCCTCTCCGCCGCCCAGCCAGACGGGCAGCTGCTGCGAGACGGCGGCGCCCAGGAGGCCGATGACCATGCCGAAGCCCACGACGCACACCAGCGCCTGACGCAGCACCGCGCGCGCCCCCTTGAAATCGTTGGCGCCGATTCGGTGCGCCACCTGCACGGAAAAACCGCTGGTGGCCGCCATGCCAAACCCGCCCATGAGCCACATGCACGTAGAGACCAGGCCGATGGACGCACCGGCCGCCGCCCCGAGATGACCCACCATCGAGGTATCGATGTACTGCATCATCACGGACGAGAGCTGCGCCAGGATGGCCGGATAGCTGAGCATCATGCACAGTTTCACCTGCTGCCCGGTGGTCAGCGTGCCTCCGTTGCGGATTTGCGCAAGCAATATGTCTTTGGTCGCACTCATTTAATCCTGCAAAGTTACACTTTTCCCAAAGAATTCGTACTTTTGTGCATGCAAGTTCAGAAAACAAACGCCGCACGGCTCCTTGATGCCGCCGGCATCCCATATTCCCTTATTCCTTACGAAGTTGACGAAGAGCACCTGGAGGCATCGCATGTAGCGGAGCAGCTGGGAGAAGACCTGGACCGTGTGTTCAAGACGCTGGTTCTCAGGGGGGACCGCAGCGGCCTGTTCGTGTGTGTGGTTCCCGGTTCCCTGGAAGTGGACCTCAAGGTAGCCGCCAGGATTTCCGGCAACAAGAGCTGCGCCATGATCCATGTCAAGGAACTGCTGCCCCTCACCGGCTACATCCGGGGCGGCTGCAGCCCTATCGGCATGAAAAAACCCCTTCCCACCTTTATTCACGAGAGCGCCCTGCTCTGGGACAGCATCTATATCAGCGCCGGCGTCCGCGGCCTGCAGATCCGCATCGAGCCGCAGGCCCTCATCGACTTCGTCGGCGCCGGTATCTATCCCATGTAAGCCTGGAGCGTATCAGCCGAAAAGCTACAAAAAAAGCCCCGCGGAAGCGGAGCTTTTTTGAGCCACTCATCAGGCTCGAACTGACGACCTGCGCGTTACGAATGCGCTGCTCTACCGACTGAGCTAAAGTGGCAACGCCGATTGTGGTGAATCGGGACTGCAAATATACAAACTTTTTTCGTAATTTTGCAACAAATTTCTTTGTATGAAGTCTGATAT
>JAEEXZ010000005.1 GCA_016288055.1 Bacteroidales bacterium | reverse complement strand
ACAGGTTGAAAAAACTAGTAGTTAAACATTATTTCTTGAGCTTTTTCCGGGGCACAAAAATGCGCGCCCGGTTAAAAGCGCGCAAAGATAGGGATAATTATTTGATTCTGCAATAGTTTCCGTCGGGTTTGTTACTTCTTCACAAACTCCACCCGGCGGTTCTTGGCGCGGCCTTCGTCGGTGCTGTTGGTGGCGATGGGTTGGTGAGAACCCTTGCCCACGGCAGAAAGACGGGCTTTCGCAATCCCCTGCTCCACCAGGGCGGCCACAATGGCCTCGGCGCGTTTCTGCGACAGCGGGTCGTTCACCTTGTCCGAGCCGGAGGCGTCGCAGTGGCCCTGCACCTCGAATTCCAGCGCCGGATTCTCCTGCATCAGCTTGGCGATGCGGCCGATCTCCACCATGGATTCGGGTTTCAGGTCGGCCTTGCCCACCTCGAAGGTAATGGCATAGGTGATAATCTTGCCGTCGTTCATGAGGCGGTCATAGAGCGGAACGGCACCCTTGGCGATACGCACATTGGAGATGCAGCCGTATTTGTAGACCCCCTCGTGGTGGAACCAGAAATGGCTGGGAACTTTGGCGTTAGGGATGTTGACCACGCGCACGCCGTTGATATAGCCCTTGAGCGCGCGCTTGTTGAAGGACCAGGCAAAATGGTTCCAGCCTTCTTTCTGCGGAGTATCCTTCGATTCCATATAGAGTTCCTTCACCCCGGTTACATTGTCCCCGCCATTGGGTTTATGGAACTCCCAGGTAAGGTTGGAACCGTTGTCCCCCGAACGGAACCAATAAGGGGCCCAACCCACCATGCCGTTCCAGTTTTCCAGATCCGGATTGCCGAAACAAATCTCGAGTACATGCTCGCCGATATCCTCCCCCGTCTCCACATACACGTCGTATTCGACGGTAAAGACATCCGGCAGGAAACGCTGCTGGTCCTTCATCAGCGGCTGGACATCCCCAAAGCCATCATCTGTAAAGGAGATAACTTTCCGGCCGTCAACTTCGCCTACCTCGGCATAGCCTTGCATGAGGTCCCACTGGGAAGGGAATTCGCCCAGTTTTTCGTGCTCAAAGGTATCCTCGAAGATAATCTCGTCACCGGGGACAAAGTCACACTTGGCATAGTTGCTGGCCGCCTTCTTCCTGGCCTCCGGAGCCTGTTTGGCCTTGGACTCCCCGGCAGCCGGCTCTTGGTCAGTTTCTTCGGCTTCGGCCTCCTGGCTTTTTTTCGTATCCTTTTTCATCTTGCCGTTCAGGAGGTCATTCACGCCTTTTTCCACCTTGTCGCCAATGTTCCGCTCTGCCGCGTCCTTCGCCCGGTCCTTCATTCTGTCCAGGAAATTCTGGGCATCGGCCGTTCCGCCCACCAGGGCCAGAAGTGCCATCATGATCCATACTTTTTTCATATCCTTTTGTGTTCTGTGGCTGGTTTCAAGCACAAATATATCATTTATCTTTAATAAAAAGCACCCCCCTAAAAGGTGGACAAGCTCATTTTTTGATTATTTTTGCCTTATGAAGAAAAACGCATTCCTTTTTCTGGCTTTCCTGCTCGCGCTGTCCGTGCAGCAGGCCAGGTGCCAGCAACCCGTCCTGGACAGCCTGCTTTACGAAGGGACCGTCCGCTACCACTACGTCTATGTCCCGGACACCCTCCTGGCAGAGCGGCCGCTTGTCGTCATGCTGCATGGCTATGGCGGAAAGGCCAAAGGGTATCGGCCCGAAATGCTTGACGCCGCCCGGCGGGAAGGTTTTGCCGTCTGCATCCCCCAGGGCCTGAAGGCACCGGAAGGAAAGACCGGCTGGTATGCCGGATACCCGGCCCAGCGGGGCATGCGGCAGGATGACGACGTTTTCATCTGCCAGTTGGCCCGCGAGGTGGCCCGGAAATACGGACTCGGGAATCTGTTTCTCACCGGCATGTCCAACGGCGGCGAGATGTGCTATATCATCGGCCGGAAGTATCCCGACGCGTTCCAGGCCATCGCCTCCGTGGCCGGCCTCACCATGAAATGGGTGGCCGATTCCCTCTCCTTCCACGGACCGGTCCCTTTCCTGGAAATCCACGGGACGGCCGACAAAACGTCGCGCTGGGACGGAGACCTGGCCGGAGAAGGCGGCTGGGGCGCCTATATCGCCGTACCGGACGCCGTGGAGGCCTGGGTACGGGAAAACGCCTGTGGGGAGGCCTGCGAGCCGGAATCCCTGCCCCGGCTCAAAGAGGATTCGCTTCCTGTCATCCTGCACCGCTGGCGCGACGGTCTTCCCGCCTGGGAGGGCGGCCCCGCCTGCGAAGTATGGCTCTATGAGGTCCAGGGCGGGAAACACAACTGGGCCCTGGACAACCTGGACAGCTGCACGGCCATCCTCCGTTTCTTCCGGAGATGGCTCAAACCCTGATGCAGGTCTATCTTAGAGGAGTTTCTTGCGCCGGAACAGCACCCAGACAAGCAGGCAGCTCAGCACCATGATGCCCAGAATGATGACCCAGTTCCAGAAATTGGCGTTGGGATTGTCGGCATTGATCATGGGCAGCCGCACATTCATGCCGTAGAAACCGGCGATGAGGGTGGGCGGCATGAGGAACACGCTCACCACGGCCAGGATCTTCATGATCTTGTTCTGTTCCAGGTTGATCAGACCCACCACGGTGTCCTGCAGGTATTCCAGACGCTCGAAGCAGAAGTTGGTATGACTGAGCAGGGAACTGATATCCTGCAAGAGTACGTTCAGGCGGTTCTCCAGCGAACGGGGAACCTTGGTGGAACGCATGAGGTTGGAGATGAGACGCTGCTTATCCACCACGTTCTCACGCACCACCATGGTATTCTCCTGCATCTGGGAAATATCGATGAGGAGTTCCTGGTCAATGTCTTCCTGATCGTTAATCTGCTTGGCGTACTGCGAAATTTCCTTGGACAGGAGCTCGATCATGTCGGCATCCAGGTCCACACGTTGATCCAGGATGCTGGCAAAAACGCTGAAGCCGGACGGGTATTGCCTGGGGTTCACCTGCATGCGGCGCTGCAGTTCCGTAAAGGACCGGAGCGGCACCTCGCGCAGGGTGGTGAGGGTTTCGTCCACGATGGTAAAGGAAACGGCCTGCTCCCCGTACTCCTCCGGACCGGGAGTAAGGAAGTTCGTATTGGCGAAGATGGCATCGTCCGTCTCGAAGTAACGGGATGATGACTCGATTTCCTCGGCCTGTGCACGGCTTTGGATTTCCGTTCCCAAGAATTTTTCCACGGCCCGTTTTTCCACGCCCGTGGGCTGGACCAGATCGATCCAGACTACATTCTCCAATTTGATTACAGCGAAATCTTTCTCCGACTGGGAGAGGAGAATCTTTCCGTTTTCCTTGTAGAAGATACTCAGCATATCTCTTTCTTTTAGCTCCGGGCCAGTCGCTCCGGATGGATTGCACATCGATAACCAGCTGACATTACGGAAAAGTCAGCCTGCAAAAGTACAAAAAAAAACGGAACGTTCAAGGAAAAAGCGCCATTTTTAGACGCTTTGCCCCTTCTTAGCCGGCATACTCCGTGGGGTCGAAGCCTTCCAGGGCCTCTTTCCGCTCGGTACAGGTGCCGCACTTGCCACAGTGCTTTTCCCCACCCTTGTAGCAGGAATAGGTGAGGCTGTAGTCAATGCCCAGGGCCTTTCCCCGCAGGGCGATGTCCCTTTTAGTAATCTGGCAGTACGGAGAAATCACTTTCACCCCGTTATAGGTTCCCGCCTCCACGGCCGCGGCAAAGGCATCAATGAACGCCGGCCGGCAGTCCGGATAGATGGCATGGTCGCCGCTGTGGTTGGCCAGCATGATGGCATCCAGCCCGTAGCTCTCAGCCAGGCCCGCCGCCACCGCAAGCATAATACCGTTGCGGAAAGGGACCACGGTGCTTTTCATGTTCTCGTCGGCATAGGACCCCTCCGGAATCTCGCCGCCGGAAAGGAGCAGGTCGCTCTTGAAATACTGGCCGATGAAGCCCAGCGGAATCACCAGCTGCCTGATGCCCAGGCGCCGGCAGTTCTCGCGGGCACATTCGATCTCGCGGGCGTTGTGCTTGGAGCCATAGTCGAAGGTTACGGCCAGGTCGATGCTGTCCCGGTATTCATACAGCAGCGTGGTGCTGTCCAGGCCGCCGGAGTAGATCAGCAGCGCTTTCATAGGCTTTGTTTCATGTTTTCCACGGCCTTGCGGGCCGATGCCACGGCTTCCACCACGGTGGTGGCACCCAGGCAGAAATCGCCGGCCACCCAGACATTGGGCAGGCCTTCCAGCTTCTGGCCCTCGTTCCACACGGGCTTGCCGCTGGCGTCCAGCACCACCGGCGTCCCGGCCAGCAGGTCGTAGTCGGGCTTTTCGCTGATGGCCGTAATGAGCGTGTCGCAGGGCACGAAATGGTCTGTTCCCTCGATGATGCGGGTCACCACGCGGCCGCCGTCCTCCGGCTCCACGTTCTCGCAGTCACGGAAGACCACGCCGTCCTCCTTCAGTTCCACCGGTGCCTGGAAGAGTTTGAAGCGCACGCCCTCGTACTGGGCGGCCTCCACCTCCACGGGGTTGGCCGGCATATTCTCGAAGGTCTTGCGGTAATAGACCCAGGTCTCGTAGCCCAGGCGCCGGGCCATGCGGCAGGCGTCCATGGCCACGTTGCCGCCCCCGATCACAATCACCTTGGGTCCCACGTGGAAGGCCGACGGATCTTTCAGGAACGGAAGGGCCTGCACCGAGCGTTCTTCCCCGGGGATGTTCAAGGTGGCCGGTTTCTCGGCCCCGGCACCCACCAGGACCGCGTCGTAGGAGGCCGACAGCTGGGCCAGGGAAATGTCCCGGCCCACCTTCACGCCGCCATGGAACAGCATGCCGGCCAGGAAGAACATGGACTCGAAAACATCCACGTACTTCTTGTCCAGCCGGAAGCCGGGGATGCCGTAGCGGAGCACGCCGCCCAGGCGCAGGTTGGTGTCGTACAGGGTGATTTCGGCCCCGGCCTGATACAGCCATACGGCCGCCGCCATGCCCACCGGACCGGTTCCCACCAGGGCGATCCGGCGTCCCTTGAGCTCCTCGGAATGGCGCACGAGACGGTGCTGGAACAGATAGCGCTCCGAAATCTCCTGTTCGATCTCGTACCAGCGGACGGGAATCTTCTTTACGTTCAGGACGCAGTTCCCGTAGCAGAACTGCCGCCAGTCGCACACCTGGGAGGTAATGGCCGACAAGGGGTTGTTCTGGAAGAGCAGGGCACCGGCCTCATCCAGTTTGTCGGCCCGGTACAGCGCCATGCACTCAGGCACGGGGGTGTGGACGGGACAACCCTGCAGGGAACATTTGGGTTTTTTGCAAAGCAAACAGCGTAACGCTTCGTTATTATTCATGCCGTCAAGGGATTAGGGTCTGAATTCTTGTCTGTTAACGATGGAGCGGCCCAGGGTGAGCGAATCGGCATATTCCAGGTCGTCCCCGAAGCCCAGTCCGCGGGCCAGGGACGAGACCTTCACGCCGGAAGCCTCGATTTGCCGATAAATATAGAATGCCGTAGTCTCGCCTTCCACGTCGCCGCTCAGGGCCAGGATGACTTCGGCGCCGGAAGGGTCTTCCAGGGCCTTCACCCGCTCGGCCAGTTCCCGGATGGTGAGGTCGGAGGGGCCTACCCCCGCGATGGGCGAGATAATGCCGCCCAGCACATGATACAGGCCGTGGTACTGCCCGGTGGCCTCGATGCTCATCACGTCGCGTACGCTCTCCACCACGCAGATGAGGCGGGCGTCCCGCTTGCGGTCGGCGCAAATCTCACAGAGTTCGCTGTCGGACAGCATGTGGCAGCAGCGGCAATAGCGCACCTGGTCCCGGAGACGGTTGATGGAGTCCGTGAAATGATGCACGTTCTCGGCCGGCTGCCTCACCAGGTGCAGGGCCAGGCGCAATGCACTGCGCCGTCCCACACCGGGGAGGGAGCTGATGGCTTCCACCGCCTGGGACAAGAGCTCGGAGGGATACTTCTCTTTATAGGCCATGATACTCCTGCAAGCCTTCCATGGGAGAAGCCAGGAAGGTGGAAAAATCGATGCCGTAGCCGGCGCCCAGCTCGCGCAGGATATCCCGGCAGGCATAGCCGAATCCGCCTACGACACCCACCGGAAGGGCATCGTACCGGCGGACGGTGCGCTCGAAAAAGTCTTTGAAATTCTGGTCCACCAAGGCTTTCACATAGGCCTCCTTGTCGTAGTAGGACAGGATAAAGGTGGCGAAACTGCCCAGGTAACGGGCCGGAGCCTCGCCGCCATAGACATGGGACACCAGCGTGGGATAGTCCAGTTTGAACGCCTGCCGGAAGGCCTCCGAGAGGGGGGCGGGCATCTGGTCCTTCAGGAAATCGGCCACAAAGCGGCGGCCCAGCACGGAAGCGCTGCCTTCATCTCCCAGGATGAAGCCCCCGCTATAGACGTGGCGCACGATATCCTGCCCGTCATACTGGCAGGTATTGGCGCCCGTGCCTATAATGGCCGCAATGCCCGGCTCCCGGCCACAAACGGCCCGGGCGGCACCCAGCATATCCGAGGCATAGAGAATCCGGGCATCCGGGAACCAGCGGCCCAGATTCAGGCCGGGCTCCCCCACCAGACCGGCGGCGTACAGATACACTTCCCTTACGTCCGGACCACACTTGAGCGCAGCATCGTCCAGGATGGTTTGCAGCACCGTTTCCGGCGTCTGGGCCAGGTTGAAGCCCGGTGTGCGGAACAGCTTGCGATTCTGCCCGTCAGACAGACACCAGTCGGCCTTGGTGGCTCCACAATCTATTAAAAGTTTCATAGAGGCAAATTTACAACAATTCCCCGCCTTTTCCAATGGATGTAGCCATAAACGGCCGATGCGGTGTAGGCCAGGTACAGCAGCGCCATCATCCACTGGCCGGTGGACAGGCAGAGGGCGGTGGTCATGAGGTTGGCCACGATCCAGAGCAGCCACTGCTGGAGATAGGATTTGGCCAGCCACCAGGTGGCGATGACACTGAGCACGGAGGCCATGGCATCCAGCACCGGTGCACCGTCACCCAGCCAGCGCAGCAGCCAGATGAGTCCCAGGGAAAGCAAGACGAAGAGCAGGGCGCTCCACAGGGCGGTGCGCCGCGAGAGCACATGCAGGTGGACGGCGTCCGGCGCGACAGCCGCGGCATCGCGCTGCCACTGCACCAGCCCCACCACCGACATGACCACATAATAGATGTTCAGGGCCATGGACGCCCAGATGTGCTGCACGGCGAAACTGCAGGCGCAGGCCAGGCCGGTAAAGATGCCCACCACCCACATGGCATTCTTCTGGAGAATCTCCAGAATCACATAGGCTACGCCCGTGAGCATGGCAAAGATTTCGACGGCCCGGATCCAGTCCATGGTTTACAAGGTAAGAGGTACAAACATACGAAAAAATTATTACCTTAGCAAACCATGACGCCAAAGGAGGTACTACAGACATATTGGGGCTACGACCGTTTCCGGCCCATGCAGGAAGAGATTATCCAGGAGGCCCTGGAAGGCCGGGATGTGCTGGCCATCCTCCCCACCGGCGGCGGCAAATCGATTTGCTTTCAGGTCCCGGGCCTGCTGCGGGATGGCATCACCCTGGTGGTGACGCCCCTCATCGCCCTCATGAAAGACCAGGTGCAACAGCTCACGGAGCGCGGCATCCGGGCCATCGCCGTCCATGCCGGCATGAGCCCCCGCGAGGTGGACCTGGCCCTGAACAACGCCGCCTACGGCGATTACAAATTCCTGTACCTGAGTCCGGAGCGCCTCCACACACGGGTGTTCCAGGCCTACCTCAGCGTCCTCCGTGTAGCCTTCATCGTCGTGGACGAGGCCCACTGCATCTCCCAGTGGGGCTATGATTTCCGCCCCTCGTACCTGCAGATCGGCACGCTCCGGGAACGCGTGGACGCCCCCGTCATCGCCCTCACCGCCACCGCCACGCCCCTGGTGGCCGACGACATCATGGACCAGCTCCGCTTCCCGCAGAAAAACCTGCTCAAAAGCGGCTTCGAGCGGCCCAACCTGAGCTATATCGTGCGCCAGTGCCAAGACAAGAACGGCCAGATCCGGAGCATCTGCGACGGCGTGGGGGGCAGCGGCATCATCTACGTCCGCAGCCGGGCCCGGGCCGAAGAATTCGCGGCCCAGCTGTCGCAGGCCGGCGTTTCGGCCTCCTTCTACCATGCCGGGCTGGGCGCCCTCACGCGCGCGCTGCGCCAGGAAGACTGGAAGAGCGGAAAAACGCGGGTGATGGTGTGCACCAACGCCTTCGGCATGGGGATCGACAAGCCGGACGTCCGTTTTGTGGTGCATGCCGACCTTCCCGACAGCCCCGAAGCCTACTTCCAGGAAGCGGGACGCGCCGGGCGTGACGGCAAGCCCTCCTGGGCCGTCCTGCTGTGGAACGCGACGGACACCGCCCGCCTCAGGCAGTTGGAACAGGTGAGCTTCCCCACCCTGGAATTCATCGAAGACATCTATCAGAAAGTCCATATCTTCTTCGAAATCCCCTACGACAGCGGTATCGGCCGGACGCTGAAATTTGACCTGGCGGCCTTCTGCAGCCACTTCGGCCTGCAACGGGCACCGGTCTATTATGCCGTCAAATACCTGGAACGGGAAGGGCACTGGGACCTGGCCGAGGACATGGATCTCCCCACCCGCATCCGGATAGACGTCGAAAGGGACCAGCTCTACTACGTGGACTTGCCCGACGCCCGGATGCCGGCGGTACTGGAATCGCTGATGCGGCTCTATACCGGCATCTTTTCCGTGGCCACCCCCATCGACGAGGAAGAAGTGGCCCGGCGGAGCGGGGTGGACGTCCCGCAGCTCAGGCAGCTCCTCTACGGACTCAGCGTGAACCACGTCGTCCGCTATATCCCGGCCGACCACGCCACCGTGCTGTATCTCGAACACGACCGGCTGCGTCCGGGCAACGTACAGCTCTCCCCCAAGCGCTACGAGCTCCTGCGGAGCCGTTTCCGGGAGCGGGTGCAAACCATGACGGCATTTGTGGAACAGGAGGACGAATGCCGGTCCCGGTATCTGCTCCGCTACTTTGGCCAGGAGGACAGCGCTCCCTGCGGCCGATGCGACGTGTGCCGTTCCCACAAAGAAACGCCCCGGAACCTGGCCCAGCGCATCCGGGAGTGGATTGGCTCGCGCGGCGGACGCTATACCCTGGCCGACCTGAGGACGGCCTTCGGCCCGGGAGACGAGGCATGGACCGGCGTTCTCCGGGAATTGGTGGACCGGGGCGATGTCCCGCCCTATGAGTTGTAGGAAAAGCTAGCGAAGGGATTTGTCGCGCTGCTTGATGGCGCTTCGAAGGGCCATCCCGGCGCGCACCTTACGTACGGCCCCCTGCGACACCTGGAAACCCATCATCACTTCTTTGAGCGCCTCTTCGGAATAACTGGGATAGAGCTGTGCCACGGTCTCCGCGAACAGCGCCAGGCGGCTTCCCGTTCCCAGCGGATAGTCCCCGTCGCCAAAGAACGTCTCCGTCCAGCGAAGCAAATCGATGCGCGCGCGGATGCGCTTTTCCACCGACACCGGGTCGGACGCCGGGGCCGGAGCCGTCCACACCAGGCGCTGGCGCCAGACATTCCGAATGGGACGCGCCGCGGCGCAAGACAAGACGGTGGGCAGCGGGTCCAGGATACCGGCCGATGAGAAGACCGCCCTTTCCCGGAGCCGGGCCGTACGGAAGATGAAGGAGGACAGCGGGGCGGGGGCCTGCTCCACCACGGCCCGCTGGAAGAACTTCGCCGCGCTCATCCTGCGCGGGAAAGGCTTCCCTTCCGTCAGATTCACATGATAGACATCGAAGTCCGGATGCCGGCGGGTACTGCGTTCCACCCGGCGCAGGAAATCCTTGTCCGGCACCGCGCCCGCTTCCAGGACGCACACCAGCGGCTCCTCCACTTCCTTCAGGCCGCCGCGCACCAGGGTCAGGCGCGTCTCGAAGTCGGCCGCCACCGGATCCTCGTCCGAAACATAGACGCGGAACTCTTTGTATTTCTGAAAAAGGAGGGTGCCGAAAAGGGCATCATCTCCGCGCGGAACAACAATGGCAATCATCGGATATTCAGAAATTTATGGGTTTGAAGCGAAAGGCGCCACCAGGGGTGGTCCTGCACATAGCGCACCGCCTCCCGCAAGAGGGCGCGGTTGCGCACGGGGTCGCCGGTATCGCATGGCTGCAGGGAATTCCCTGCCACGCCCTGGTCCCGCCAGCGCTCGACCTCATGCTCCCGGAGGGCCTTGTCGGCCTCCGACACCGCCTCCCGGAACACCAGTTTCACCTCGTCGGCATGCTGGGCGACATAGCGGGCGCCGGAAACGAAATCATCTTTGGGGCTTACGGTTACCCAGTCCAGCCCTTCGGGCAGTTCCCGGGTTCCGTTGGTCTCCACATGGATGCGGTAGCCAGCCTGGTGGAACGCATCGATCAAGGGCTTGTCGGCCTGGAGAAGGGGCTCCCCGCCAGTGAGGCAGATGATGTTGCAGGGGCCGCCCGCCCGCCGGGCTTCCGCGACGATCTGCGCCGCGCTCATTTCCGTAAAGGAGTGGAAATCCGTGTCGCAGAAGGGGCAACGCAGGTTGCATCCGGAAAGCCGGACAAAGACCATGGGCGTTCCCGTCCACCAGCCTTCGCCCTGCAGCGAATAGAAGATTTCGTTCACCCGGTACATGGCTCAGCGCTCGTAGGCGGCCATGTTCATCTCACTCTCCCACACCTCCACCTTATAGGCATTCTCCACGTGGTCGCAGATCCAGCGGGCAATGTTCTCGGCGGTGGGATTGAAGTCAAAGACCTCGTTCAGGTTCTTGTGGTCCAGGGCTCCGCCAATCTGCCGCTTGATATGGGTGAAATCCGTCACCATGCCGTCGGCATTGAGGGTTTCGCTCTTGCAGTAGATCTTGACAATCCAGTTGTGGCCGTGCAGGTCCTCGCACTTGCTCTCGTAGGAGAGGTTCAGCGCATGGGCCGACGAAATCTCCAGCCGTTTGCAAACGTAGTACATGACTAGCGCACTTCAATGAGTTCCACCACGAACTTGAGGGCGCTGTACGGAGGGATGCCACGGGTACCGCTCTCGCCATAGGCCAGGTGGTACGGGAGATAGAGTTCGTACTTGGCGCCTTCGCTCATGAGCTGGAGACCTTCCGTCCAGCCCTTGATCACCTGGTTCAGGCCGAACTCGATGGGCTCGCCGCGCTTGTAGGAGCTGTCAAAGACCTGGCCGTCGGGGAAGGTGCCTTCGTAGTGGCAGTACACCTTGTCCGTGGCCTTGGGCTTGCGGCCCGTACCCTCTTTCACTACCTTATACATGAGCCCGCTGGGCGTAGCCTTGACGGAAGGATCCTTGGCCATGGCGGCCAGGAACTTCTCGCCCTCGGCCTTGGCGGCGGCACCGGCAGCTTCGGCGCGCTCGTGGGTCTCGTCTTCCAGTTCCTTGTAGAACTGCTCCAGGGCCTCCCCGGCTTCTTCCAGGGAAATGGCGGGCTTGGCGCCGGTGAGCATGGCCTTCAGGCCTGCGAGAAAGTCGTCAACGTTGTTTACGTGGATTCCCTGCTGATAGAAGCTGGAAGCCACGCTCATACCAAATGCGTAAGATTTCTTATCCATATTATAATCAGTTATTATTCAATGCTTTCGCTGCGCTCTGGCCGGCCAGGTAGCCGGTGCTGAACGCCACTTGCAGGTTGTATCCGCCGGTGTCGCAGTCCATGTCCAGGACTTCGCCGGCAAAGTAGAGGCCGGGCTGTTTCTTGGATTCCAGGGTCTTGGCCACCACTTCCGAGGTGTCAATGCCGCCGGCCGTGACCACGCAGCGCTCAAAGCCCACAAATCCCGCAATGTCCATCCGCCAGGCCTTGAGGGCAGCGGCCAGGGTGTCCACGCTCACATCGGCATGGGTATCCAGGAACGGGATGGTAAGGTTCCAGGGAATCAGTTTTCCCAGCAGGATACGGAACAGGCGATGGAAAGACTGGCCCTTGGAACGCTCGTCGTGGATGATTTCCTGCCAGCGCTCGTGAATATCGGCATCCAGTTTCTCCACTTCCACGGACGGCTTCAGGTCCAGTTCCACGGCCACTTTCTGGCCATCGTTCAGGGCCTTCACCGCCCGCCGGCTCACCATGAATCCCAGCGGGCCTTCCAGTCCGCCGTCGGTGAATTCAATGTCGCCGAATTCCGTCTGCACGGCATCGCCGCCCACCAGCAGGGTGAGCTGCACATTCTCCAGCGTATTGCCGTTGAACTGCTCTCCCAGGGCCGACAGGGGCACGATGCGCTCGATGTGCGCCGGGAAGGTGGGATACCATTTGGGCAGCGGGGCTATCTTTCTTTCCTTGGTCTTGCCATAGACGGTACGGCCACGGAACGCCGTCTTGATTTCATCGGCCAAAGGATTGGTTTCCAGGTTCTTGTATCCCACCGGCACCAGGGCCGTGAGCGAAGGGAAGCAAGGCGCCACGCGGTGCCCCATTTCCTCGGCCCAGAGATAGCCGTCTCCGGTGGAGCCGGTGCCCGGGTAGGACAGGCCGCCGGTGGCGATGATGAGCTTGCGGCAGGTGTACTCTACCGGCTCGATGGTAAGTTCCTCGCGGGTAGGAGCCGGTTTTCCGGGCCGAAGCTTGCGCGGATCGTCCACCGGGATGCGCACCTGCTTCCGGCTGGTCTGCACGCAGTCCAGGCTGAAGCCGCGGGGTGTGGGGTCGATGGTCTTGACCTCACAGTCGGTCACCACCTTCACGCCCTCCAGGGTGCAGCAGCGCAGCAGGGAGTCCACCACGTCACCGGCCATGTGCGACTCGGGGAACACCCGGTCGCCACGCTCCACCACGGAGCGCAGGCCCACACTTTTGAGCAGATCCATCACGCCCTGGGGCGTCAGGTTATGCCAGGAAGGACTTACGAAATTGACATCGGTGCGGATGTGGTCGGAGAAATCCCCCCATTCCTTCACATTGGTAAAATTGCATCGGCCCTTGCCGGTAATCATGACTTTCCGGCCCGCCTTGGGCATTTTTTCCAGCACCGTCACCGTGCCGCCGTTTTCCGTTTTGGCCAGTTCCCGGGCAGCCCCGATGGCCGCTACCAAACCAGCCGCTCCGCCCCCAATCACAATGATGTCAGATCGCATATAAAAGAAATTTGTTGCAAAAATACAAAAAATCCCGTATATTTGCAGTCCCGATTCATCACAATCGGTTCAAGCCACTTTAGCTCAGTCGGTAGAGCAGCGCATTCGTAACGCGCAGGTCGTCAGTTCGAGCCTGATGAGTGGCTCAAAAAAAGCAGCTCTCCAGCTGCTTTTTTTTTTGAGCCACTTTCCGTTTCACTCACTGGGATATAATTGCCATTTTCGGTTGGTGAAACACCCTATAAGTATTTGATTTATTGATATTTATGACTACCTTATTGAAAATCGTTTCAATAAAGTAGCGATATGCCGAAAATAAGGAGACGTCAAAGATGCCCCAAATGCGGCTCTTTGAGTATCATTCGTTGGGGCCTTAGGGAGGGCCGCCAAAGGTATAAATGCCAGGATTGCGGAGCTTCATTTGTCAAACGTAAAGAAGGTGTTAGCAGAAGCAACCGGCTCGTCTGGTTCCGCAAATGGGTTCTTGGCAAACAGACCATTGAAGATATAGCGCACGATAGCGGATATAGTGCCCGTCAGCTCCACAGATGGTTTGATGAGTATCTCGACACATCACCCTCCTGGACCATGAATACGACCAGACCAATCTATCTACTCATTGATGGCACATATTATTCTGATGATCATTGCTTGATTGTGTACCGCGCAGAGAACCTGAAGCGGACCATCTTCTATCGTTTTGCCGCACACGAAGATCAAAACGAGATTGCAGCAGATCTGCTCAGCATCAGAGATTTAGGATATGATGTCATCGGGGTTACAACGGATGGTGGAGACAACATTATACGGGCTGTCCAGTATGTATACCCAGATGTGCCCCGGCAGCGTTGCGTTGTTCATGTTCAACGAGATTGTCTGGCATCAATCACTCAAAAACCAAGATATCCAGAAACAAGACTATTCCGGAACATAGTGCAACAACTCAGTGATGTGTATACAGTTAACGATAAGTTGTGGTGGTTAAATGTATATTCCAACTGGGTGGAAGAGAACAGGGAGTATGTCTTTCAGAAAGCGGTCGTCCCTCAAACACATCAGGAGTACTACGTACACAATGACTTGAGGAAGGCTTATATCCACTTGAAAAGGGCTCTGCCAAACCTATTTACATACATAGATTGTCCCGGGGTTCCGAAAACCACAAACGCACTGGAAGCCTTCTTTGGGCACATTAAAGACCAGATAAGATCTCACCGAGGCCTGGCGGAGTCAAGAGTAGATAACTTCATCAAGTGGTACCTCTTTTTCAATGACGAGAAAAAGAAAGGTAACCGGTGACGCCGCCTCGCATAACCAGGCTCGGCGGCTACGGCTCGCCGCTGCGGGGGGCTACTAGAAACGGCCCTCCTCGCGGCGGCCGTCACCAACCACTTTTGTCAAGGTTACCAACCGTTTTTGTCAATTATACCCTCACTGGGGGCCTAATCCCCCAGACCCCCTGCGTCGCTTCACTCCGAATCCGCTCTCCAGCTGCTTTTTTTTGTTGTGTCACTCTCCGTTTATACCGGATTTAGCTATTGAGGAAGGTCCCCGGGGCACGTGGGGAAGGTCTTGCTGTGATTTGGGGAAGGTCTGTTTTTATGCCGGGGACCTTCCCCATGGGAACAACCACTGAGGGCCCTGAGAAGCCGAACTGCCGGGGAAGGTGGCGGCCCCAAAATGAGACCTTCCCCATTTCTGCCACCGGCCTGTCAGATAATGAGCAGATCGGGGGTGAGCTTGGGGACGAAGTGGACGCCGTCCTTGCGGTAGTAGCTCAGGGAGGCATCCGGCGAGGAAGCCGGCAGCAGGAAAATGGATTCGGCCGGTTTGCCGATGGCGATGATGGCCACGGGCGCCAGAGGCAGGTCCAGGGCCTCCCGGACGGCTTCTTTCCGGAAATTGAGGATAAAAATCCCGCCCAGGCCCATTTCCGTGGCCTTGAGCAGGATGCTCTGGGCGGCAAAGCCCAGGTCCATGTCCACCACCCGGTCCTCCGGAACGCTGCTGCAAACGACCAGGAAGGCCTGCGGCTCGGTGCCGGGCTTGGGGAGATGCTCCTCGGGAAGCGCCGCACCCAGGGTGATGTGGGGCAACACCAGGGACGCCTCGTCTGCGCCTACCAGCCGATAACGCAAAGGCTGCCGGTTCATGCCGGAGGGCGCCAGCGCGGCGGCCGCCACCAGGGTCTTCAGCTCTTCCTCCGTCACCCGGCGGGAAGGGTCATAGCCCCGGTAGCTGCGGCTGCGTCGCAGGAGCGTATCCAGCGAAATGTGGTTGCGCCGGATGACGGTTTTCTGCGAGGCCGCCAGTTCGGCCTGCCTTTTTTCCAGATAGTTATCGGCCATAAGCGGGAGCGCCTATCCGCGGTACTTGGCTGCCTGTTCGGCAATCAGGGCGGCGTCGTCAAAGTAATTGATCTGCATGGCGTCCTTCATCTCATGCAGCGTCTGGGCCGCCACCTCGCGGGCCGCCTCAGACCCTTTCTTGAGGATGTTGTACACCTCGGGGATATCCTGCTCAAAGGCATGGCGGCGCGCCCGGATGGGATCCAGGCGGTCGTTCAGGACATTGATCAGGAACTTCTTGCACTTCATGTCACCCAGGCCGCCCCGCATGTAATGGTCTTTCACTTCCTGCAGGTTGGCATAGTCGGGCCAGTACTTGGCAAAGTCGGCATCTTCACAGAAGGCATCGAGATAGGTAAAGACCGGATTCCCTTCCACCTTGCCGGGGTCTTCCACCCGGAGGTGTCCCGGATCCGTGAACATGCCCTTCACCTTCCGTTCCATCTCCTTGGGATCGTCGGAGAGATAGATGCAGTTGCCCAGGGACTTGCTCATCTTGGCTTTTCCATCGGTTCCGGGCAGGCGGCGGCAGGCCAGGTTGGAGGGCAGCAGGATATTGGGCTCCACCAGCACGTCGCACTTGTAGGTGCCGTTGAAACTGCGCACAATCTCGCGGCACTGCTCGATCATGGGTTCCTGGTCCTCCCCCACCGGGACGGTGGTTGCCTTGCAGAAGCAGATATCGGCCGCCTGGGAGATGGGATAGGTGAAGAAACCCACCGGCAGTCCCCTGCGGTTGTCGTCTTCCACGTCGCCGTTGAACCCGCGCATGGCCATCTCCGTCTTCACGGTGGGGTTGCGCTGCAGGCGCTGTACCGTGACCAGGTTGGAGAAGAACTGCGTCATCTCGTGGAGCTCCGGAATCTGGCTCTGGATGAACAGCGTCACCTTTTCCGGATCCAGGCCGCAGGAAAGGTAATCCAGCGCCACTTCGATGATGTTCTGGCGCACCTTCTCCGGATTGTCGGCATTGTCCGTGAGCGCCTGGACATCGGCGATAAACACGAACATACGGTCATAATTCCCCTCGTTCTGGAGCAGGACGCGGTTACGGAGCGACCCTACATAATGTCCCAGATGCAGTTTTCCGGTGGGGCGATCCCCCGTCAAAATGATTCTTCCCATGCGTTATTCAGCTATTTTCTCCATGGCGGCATCTGCCTTCTTCCCGGCAGATTCAGCTTTGCGGGCGGCCTTCTCGGCATCCTGCAGGGCTTTGTCCAGTTCCTCGTTCTGCTTGCCGGCGAGGTCCTCCTGGGCCTTCAAATCCTTTTTGGACTTGCGCACCTGCTGCTTGGCCGCATTCACTTCCTTCTTGGCCGACGAAAGGCCTTTCTTGACCAGCTTGATGCGGTCGCGGGTCTGTTTGAGCTCATTCTTGGTCACTTTCTCCTGTTCCTGGGCCAGTTTCAGGTCCCGCTTGGCATCCTTGAGCGACTGTTCGTCGTTGCGCAGGGCACGCTGGGACTGATCCAGGGCCTCGTTGTCCGACAGGCTCAGCCGTCCGTCGGCCTGCATGCTCTTCTTCTGGAGTTTCAGGGCCGATTTCTGGGCCTTGATGGAAGCCTGCTTGGCCTTGATGGACTTTTTGCCCAGTTTCACGGCCCGGCGGGCATCGTTAAAATCCTTCACCTGCCGGTCCTCGTCCTTCTTGAGCTGGGAGAGTTCGCGCTGACTATCTTTCGCGGCCTGGCTGGCCTTCTGCTGGGCGTCCTGCAAATCTTTCTCTTTCTGGTCCACTTGCTGGCGGGCCTCGATGACGGCATTGGTTTCAATCTGCGCCTGGGCGGTAAAAGCCAGGGCACCTGCGGCCAGGAAAACGGCCACCCATACTATCTTTTTCATAGACATCTAAGTTATAAGGTTCTAAAAAACAAACATCAATCCTACGGTAATCATCTCGGGCTCGGCAAACCAGTCCTGCTGCCCGCCGGGGAGACCGCGGCGGCCGCCCCAGACACCGGCACCCAGATCCAGGTTCAGCCATTTGAGCAGCATGAGGGAATAACCAGCCGACAGGGACATACCCCAGGCCTGTCCCTTGCCATCCTGGAAGACGGGGACGCCGCTGCGGGCGTAGTTCTCGGTCTGCACCAGGCCACGCACCCAGAGGCCGGAATAGGTGTACCAGGGCCACCAGCGGGCACCCACGGCATAGCGTTCACGCTGGTCGTAGTTTCCGCCGTTGAACAGGCCATATTTCACCAGGGCATCCAGGGTCCAGTGGCGCGCTACGCCGTAGAGGAGCTCCAGATTGGCATTTCCATAGTCCACATAATCGGCCAGGTTGGTGGAGAGGGCCCACAGATGACGCTCCTTGCGGGGCGCCGTCTGCTCCGACGGATACCAGGGCTTCTCGTCGGGACGGTATTGCAGTCCCAGCAGGGCCTCGGCGGCGGCCATATAGCCATGTCCGGGAGCGATGTCGGCATAGGGCGGAATCAGGGTTCCGCGCACGTCCAGCGTCAGGTCCAGCTGCGGGAACAGCCGGATGGTGTTGAGCAGGCCGCCGCCCCAGACCCAGCCGGAAGGACCGGCGCCACGGGCCGGATCGCCAAATTGATAGCCGGCCAGATAACCGCCCGAAAGGTACGGGATGGGGTTCCAGACGCGGCGCTCATTGGGCGAAATCCACTGGAAGAGGTTGAACAGGTAGTCGGCATGGAAATCGGCATAACCAGCGAGCTGGTCTTCAAACACCTGGGAAAGGCCGCTCACGCCCACGCGGAAACCGGAAACGGGCGAGAACCATTTGCCGAATGCCAGTTCTCCGCAGGCCACAGGCTTGTCCACGCTGTGAATCTGGAAATACTGGCCGATATCAAAGAGCGAGCGCACCCCCACGGAGGTCTGGACGAACCAGCCCTGCCCGGCCTTGAAAAGAGGCAGGGCATCCGACTGGATGCGACGGGGGGCGGCAGCGCCCGAGAATTTCCAATCGGGCCTGCCCAGGCTGTACTGGAGGCCGGCAAGGGCCGTGAGACCCACGGAATGGGGGGCCTGCCGGTCGCCGGTGGCGGCAGCGGTGAACGCCGTGCCCCGGAAATCCAGGTGCCAGCCCAGGGCCCCGGAAACCGGTCCCTGCACCAGCAGACCGGCGCCAGCGGCATATTCCCGGTCTCCGTCATGGCCGTTTCCGAACTCCTGGATTGCGCCGAAGTGCGCATAGGGAGCCATCATCAGACCCCGCTGCTGGTATCCGCGGAAGGTATTGCGGACATTCCACAAGAGGTCGATATGGGGATATACGAAATTAAACTGTTCGCGGTAGGCCCACTCCCCGCTGGTGGCCGAAGCCGTCACATACTCGCGGGGGTCGTTACCATGTCCGGCATACGCGATGCCCTGCAGGGCCACCCGGACGCCGATGGCGGGGCTCACCCACTTCCCGACGGCCAGTTCGAAGGCCGGGGCCGCCGAGCCCGTCAGGCGCGGTTGCTCAAAGGAAAGCTGCGTGAGCGAATTCACGCCAAAGCCCGCCGACACGAACCAGTTGTCTCCCAGCTCGCCAGGCAGCACATCGCCGGCCGATGCCGGTTTCCAGCCCACCTGGCCCAGGGTCACGGAAAGACCCAGCTGGGCCGAATTCAACAGGCCGATACCAATGCCCTGGGAGCCCGCCCCGTTCTGGAGGATGGAGCGAAGATCCAGGGTACCGTGCACGCGCCGGCCCAGCCGGACACGGCCGATCAGGCCCACGCCAGCCCCGTATTCGCGTTCAATCACCTGCTCACCACGCCACTCATGCAGATAGCCGAAGTGTCCATACGGAATCACATCCCAGACGCGGGAAGGGTCATAGCCCCAGATCCGCGAAGACGCATTCCACAGGAGGTCGGCATGGATATAGGCAAAGCTGAAGGGCTCCGTATAGCTGTGTTCCACCTGCCAGCCTTCCCAGGCCAGGCGGGCGCCCAGCTGCGGGGTGAACCACTTGGACAGGCTCACCTCCATGGCGGACGTTATATGCGGGTCAATCTTGATGGTGTAATCCCGCATGGGGTTCCAGACATTGTGGAAGCCCCCCGCTACGCCCAATTCCCAGTTGGTACCGGCCGAACGGGTGTTCCAGCCGGTGGGCTGCTGGGCCAGGGCCAGCAGCGGCAGGGCCAGGGCCCATGCCATGAGTACCAGCTTTTTCATTACGGCATATCCGCCTCCTCCGGAGTAACATGAAGTTGATAGCGCTTGATGAGCACCGAAATCTCAGGATCCAGGTTACCCCTGGCAATGTACATACGGTCTCCGCGGCAGGCTTCCAGGTATTCGTTCACAGCGCCCTGGAAGTCACCCATACGGGACTTGAGGATGGCCATCATGTAATGGACGGCCGGAGTTTCCGGCTCTTTCTCCAGGATTTGCAGCGCACTCAGGTTGCGGTCCATGGCCAGATAGGCCACGGCCGTGTTGTAATCCTTGTACGGAGCCAGGAGCTCGATGGCCTTGTTGTAATCGCGGTCCCGCAGGGCCTGGAGGCCCTCCTGGTAGATATCATCCGGCACGGTGGTCTCCACCGTATCCTTCACCATACCCCGGCGGTGCATGTGGAAATCGAAGTCCACCCGGCGCAGGCGGGGATAGAGCTGTTCGCGGATATACGGGCCAAAACGTTCCTGGCTCATCAGGTAGTCCCGGCGGTCTTCGGGCTTCTCCTTCCGCAGACGGGCATAGCGGTTGCGGTCGGTGGGCGTGAAGCTGGGATCCTGGGCCACCAGGGCATCCAGGCCATCCCAGTTCTCCGGGGTGGCGTGGGACTGGATCTTGGGCAGTTCCACCTGGAAAGCCGCCTGCATGCGGCCGGTGGAATCCACGGCGTAGCCCTGGGCCGCTACCACGGAATCGCGCAGGTGACGCATAAACGCGTTGAAGTGGCGCGACACGGAGGCCGAACGCTGGGCCGACAACTCCAGGTTGCGGCGGTAAGGACCGTCCGGGGAACTGTTGGCCCGGATGACCAGGCTGTCCAGTTCGTAGGTGTCATGCAGCAGAAGCTGCTTGAGGGTTTCCTCGATAATCCGGATTTCCCGGGCGTTGTCCCCCAGTTCCGGATACAGGCCCGACTTGGCCAGCGGGAAGATGATGTTGCGCGAGGTGCTCTCGTCCTTGCGGCGGTACACCACTTCCTTCTTGTAGCGGATGATGTCCTTGGCAAAGCTGGACAGGCTGCTCACATAGAAATTGAGCGTGTCCGTGGGCGGGATGTTGTACAGCAACCGGCCGTCGCGACGGATGTCGCCGGAAACCACCACGCCAATCTTGCGCAGCTTGGGGCGGGTGTCCACCGTCTCGGCATAATCATACAGGAACGGGGCGCCGTTGCCGTCCAGGAGGGTGTCCAGGCGGGCATTCTCCTGATAAGGGGAACGCACATAGGACTTGAAATAATCCTCCAGGTGGTCTATCTTGTACTGGTTCCGGTTGCGGCGGCACTGGTTGGTGTAATGGCGGATGGCTTCCACCCCGTTCACGCCATACCAGGAGGTTTCGCTCACGTAGGAAGAGTCTGAGCGGAACGCATAGAGCTCCGGGATGTTCCGTTCGATGAAGCGTTCCAGCTGCCAGCGCCAGGTGAGGTCCAGCGAATCCGTGACGATGCTGTCCACCAGCCGCTGATAGCGCTCATACCCGCGCAAGCGCCGGTTCTGGAAAGACGTACCGGTAATGATGACCGGGTCCAGCCAGGTCACATCCCCCTGCATGCACATGTGGGGTTCCAGGGTAATCTCCCAGTTCTTGTCCAGCATGGACTCGGGCACCCGGATCCGGAACTCCAGGTCAATCTTGCCGGCGCGCTCGGCCCGGTTCTGGAATCGGGCCGTCACCACGGCGGCTTGTAACACATCGGTCACCTCGGTATCGCCGGTCTCCTCATCCACACGGGTGGCCATGAGGATGACTTCTTTGCCGTTTTCATCGGTGGTGACAATCTCGGTGGGCGGTTCAAATACGCCCTCGGTCTGGTCCGGAAGAAAATCCGCCAGATCTTTCTTGAATACGTCCACCCGTTCGGCACCCAGTCTGGCAAGTTTACGCTGTGAGGCACAACCTACCAGAAGCATGGAAACGGAAAGGACCATTATCCATTTAACAGATTTCATTTCCTTCTTCTAAGTATTATACAAAGATACAATGATATTTGTTAAAAAACAAAAAAAGCGGCCGGCCCTTCGGCCAACCGCTCATCGTATGCTCATTCAGCGAATTACTGCTCGTCCGGACCCTGGTCCTGCGGACCGGGCTGAGGACCCTGGGGACCGCCCTGGAACGGGCCCTGAGGGCCGCCCTGGGCCTGCTGGCCCGCCTGGTACATCTTCTCGAAGGCTTTGTTCAGGGCCTCGGAATAGCGGTCGATATCCGCCACGTTCTGGGCCTTCACGGCTTCCTTCAGGAGGTTGCAGTTGGTTTCCACTTCGCCCTTGATATCGGCCGGAACCTTGTCGCCGTTCTCCTTCAGGAACTTCTCGGCCTGGAAGGTGAGGGCGTCGGCGCTGTTAATCTTGTCGATGCGCTCCTTCTCGGCCTTGTCGGCGGCTTCGTTGGCCTTGGCCTCGTCCCGCATGCGCTGGATTTCGGCGTCGGACAGGCCGCTGGAGGCCTCGATGCGGATGTGCTGCTCCTTGCCGGTAGCCTTATCCACGGCGCTCACATTGAGGATACCGTTGGCATCGATATCAAAGGTCACCTCGATCTGAGGTACGCCACGGGGTGCCGGGGCGATGCCGTCCAGATGGAAGATGCCAATCTGCTTGTTGTCCTTGGCCATGGGGCGCTCGCCCTGCAGGACGCGGATTTCCACACCGGGCTGGTTGTCGGCCGCCGTGGAGAAGATCTGGCTCTTCTTGGCCGGAATGGTGGTGTTGGACTCGATGAGTTTGGTCATCACGCCGCCCAGGGTCTCGATACCCAGGCTCAGCGGGGTCACATCCAGCAGCAGGACATCCTTCACGTCGCCGGCCAGCACGCCACCCTGGATGGAGGCGCCGATGGCGACCACCTCGTCGGGGTTCACGCTCTTGTTGGGCTCCTTTCCGAAGAAGTTCTTCACCAGTTCCTGCACATAAGGGATACGGGTGGAACCACCCACGAGCAGGACCTCGTCAATGTCGGAGGGGTTCAGGTGTGCATCGCTCAGGGCCTGGCGGCAAGGGGCGATGGAACGCTGGAACAGGGCATCGGAAAGCTGCTCGAACTTGGCCCGGGTGAGGGTCTTGGCGAGGTGCTTGGGCACGCCGTCCACAGGCATGATGTACGGCAGGTTGATTTCGGTGGAAGTCTGGCTGGAAAGCTCGATCTTGGCTTTCTCGGCCGCTTCCTTCAGACGCTGCAGGGCCATGGGGTCCTTCTTGAGGTCGATACCGCCGTTTTCGGCCGCGAACTCGGCGGCCAGCCAGTCAATGATCACCTGGTCGAAGTCGTCACCGCCCAGATGGGTGTCACCGTTGGTGGAGAGCACCTCGAAAACGCCGTCACCGAGCTGCAGGATGGAGATATCGAAAGTACCGCCGCCCAGGTCATAGACCGCCACCTTCATGTCCTTGTCCTTCTTGTCCAGGCCATAGGCCAGGGCAGCCGCCGTGGGCTCGTTGATGATACGCTTCACATCCAGGCCCGCGATGCGGCCGGCCTCCTTGGTAGCCTGACGCTGGGAGTCGGAGAAGTAAGCAGGAACCGTGATAACGGCCTCCGTCACTTCCTGACGCAGGTACTCCTCGGCGGTCTTCTTCATCTTCTGAAGAATCATGGCCGAGATTTCCTGCGGCGTATAGAGTTTGCCGTTGATGTCCACGCGGGGCGTGTTATTCTCTCCACGTACCACCTTGTAGGGCACGCGGGCCACTTCTGCATTCACCTGATCATAGGTCTCACCCATGAAACGCTTGATGGAGAACACCGTGTTGTTAGGATTGGTGATAGCCTGACGTTTTGCAGGCGAGCCGATCTTACGCTCGCCGCCGTCGGTGAAGGCGACCACGGAAGGAGTGGTGCGCTGACCCTCGTTATTGATGATGACGGTAGGCTGGTTGCCTTCCATCACAGCGACGCAGGAATTGGTTGTTCCCAGGTCGATACCGATGATTTTACCCATAATATAATTACCTTTTATTGTTTTCTAATAAAAAACCGGCGCCGCCCATTGTCGGGCGACGCCAGGAATTTATCGAACTTCGTGCCAAGGGGCACGCCCTGCCAAATTGGCAGAAAAAGGGTGTCAGAATCTCACGCCGAAGGTAACCATGGCCTCAAGACGGCGGTAACTGGCAGACACTTCCGGTACGGCGTAGGGCGCTTCCTCCACCTCATATTTGTCCGTATAGTCGGTTCCTTCGTAGTCGTAATAACGGTACGGCGTGTAGTACTCGCGGGGATCGATGCGGTAACGGAGGGCGAAGTCCGTGTAGCAGGCTCCGTGCGTGTAGCCGAAACCTACGGAGAACTGCTGCTTCAGCAGGGACAGGCGATCCTGGGCCGAGAGCGGATTCACCACGAGGTGATCCAGGTTGTCGGAAGGATCGTATTCCCAGTTCAGGCGATTGTGCTGGGGTGCGGTGGTGAAACCGTAACCGCCGCGCAGGGCAAGTCCCTTTGCAAGGTTGATTTCCATGCCGATGCGGAGCATATGGCTTATGCCCAGGATATCACGAATGTCGGCATTGGCGTAGTCGAAGTAAGACTTGTCATAGTAAATGCGGCTTTCCGTCTGGTTGCGGAAGAAGGCCTGGCGGTAATTGGCCACCTCATAATCCACGCTGAGCATGCCGGCTTTGCCGAACGTGTAAGCGAGACCGGCATTGAAGCGGCACGGGCTCACGAGGGCATAGGCGTCGTCCCACTCGGGAGAGGTGACGGAAGGCAGGGCAACGCCCGTGACCGAAGCCTTTCCGTAATAGGACATGCGCGTGTCTATGTTGGTGATGGTAGGAGTCTGCAGGGCGGCGCCCATACGGAGACCCGTTCCGGCCGGAGCATAGATGACGCCCACCTTGAGGTAAGCGCCGGAACCGGTGGCCTCGAAGATGCGCTTCATCTCCAGATAATTGAACCGGGCGTTGGGGTTGGTGTCAAACGGGATGGCGGGGAACTCGTCGTAACCGTTGGGAGCCTCATACCAGTATTCCGACTGGCCGTAAGCAAGCCGGACAAGGCCTACGGACGCGCCCAAATAGACCTCGTTGTTGAAATTGAAACCGACGTTGAGCAGGAAATCGTGCTTGTAACCCTTAGTCTGGAAGCCGAACTTCTGGTAAAGAGGTGCCAGGACGCCGGTATTATGGCCGTCCTTGTCCCAGTCCGTGAGGCCCAGGTAGCGGCCGTTCACGTTACCGAAGATACCGCTGCGGTAGGCCACCATATCTCTCCAGTCAAGCCCGTAGGTATCGTTGAACTCATCCAGGTTCCACCAGTCGCAGGTGGAAGAAGCCCCGGAGAGCACATCCTCCGGATAACCGGCGGCCGACGAAGCCACGCTGCCGCAGAAAGAGTTGGACGCATTCACGCCGCCTGCATACATGCGGGAAGTATAATCATGGGTAGCATTGGACACGAAGCCGAACGAAACCCTGCGCAGGCCGCTGCGGTTCCCCGTGTTCATGTTGATAACAAAGCCGACATTGGGCATTTTAAGCCGTGCCCAGTTGGTCTGCACGCGGTCTCCGAAAGCGACTTCCGGATCCGTGCTGGTGGCCGATGCCGCAGACCCCGACAGGCCGAAGGTGATGCCCATCTGGGAATAGCCTGCCACAGCCGACCCGGCCGGATTCAGGCCGATGGAACCCATATCTCCGCCGACGGCCGTGAGGGCATTGCCCAGCGCGACGCTGCGCGCCGTGCCGCCGTAATTGTTTTCAGAATAAAGCAGGGCGTCCTGCCAGGATTGGGCCGACGCCGCCACCGTCACGGTGAGGGCCGCCACAAATAAAACAGTCTTTTTCATGATGGTTCATTACGATTAGTGACGTCCTCCGGAGCGGCTGCCGCCGGAAGAATGACTGCCACCGGAAGAGCGGCTGCCACCGGAAGAATGGCTTCCGCCGGAATAATGGCTGCTGCCGCCGGAAGAACGGCTGCCGCTGTAGTGGCTGCTGCCCGACGAACGCGAACTGCTGCGGCTGGAACTGCCGGACGAACGGACGGAGCTGCCGGAATGGGAACGGCTGGAGCTTCCCGAAGAACGATAGTTCGAGCTGCCGTGCGAACGGTTGGAACTGCCCGACGAACGGTAGTTCGAGTTGCTGTGCGAACGGACGGAGCTGCCGGAATGTGAACGGCTGGAGCCTCCGCTGGAACGGGAAACGTTTCCGGAGTGCGTACGGTTTGCGCTTCTGGAGCGCGAACGGACTTCGCTGCTGGAGCGCACGCGGGACGCATTGCCCGAATGGGAACGACTAACCGTGGAACGGGTGCCATAGCTGGAACGGGTGCCATAACTGGAGCGCGTTCCGGAAGAACGGCTGTAACGGGCGGTGCGGCTGCTGCGCGTACCGCTGCCGTAGGCCGATGACGACCTCGTCTTGCGAGTTACGCTCTGGCGGCCGTTGTTCTCGGGGCCGAACAGATGGCGCGAGTGGGAATAATGGCCGTAATAGCCATGATAACCGTAATAGTGGTGACGGTAGTACCAGCTGTCATAGTACCAGGGATCCCATGCCCAGCTGCTGTAATACCAGGGGCTGTGCCAGCTCCAGTAACCGTAACTGTGCCAGTAGGCGCGGTGCCAGGGCCGATAGTGCCACGGGCGGTAGTACCAGCTGTCGAAATACCAGCTGTCATAGTACCAGGGGTCCCACGCCCAGCTGCCATAGTACCAGGGGTCCCACGCCCAGCTGCCATAGTACCAGGGTCCGGTATAGTGCCGGAAGTACCAGGGGCTGTAATACCACGAATAATCCCACGCCCAGGCGGGCTGTGTAGTGTCCACGATCGTGATGGCGGAATCGCCGAAGCGCACGGACTTGCCGGCAGGCACTACGAGCGTGTCGCCTTCACTGACAATATAGACGGGGGATTCTTTGCTTTGGGCCAGAAGGACATCCACTTCTTCGTCGTACACGTTGCCGGCCGGGACCTCGGCGACGGAAGGACGGTTGTAGATGCCGTCATCGTAAACCTGGGTCTGAAGGCTGGCCATGGAAGAGCAGGACATGGCGGCTAACGCCGCGGCGGCATATCCCAAGAATAGCTTTTTCATCTTACTTCCTCCTTATAATCCAATAAAAATAAGTATCTTTGTGGCCGGATTGCCGGCCCCGGGGGTAGATAATGCAATATCCGTACCTTTTCTCCGGCATCCTTCAGACAATATTAAAGACAAAAACGTAAAAAAGCAAATACAATTATGGCAAAAGAGGTAACCAAACGGGAAGAAAATTACTCGCAGTGGTACAATGACCTTGTTGTGAAAGCAGACCTCGCGGAGCAGTCCGCCGTCCGTGGCTGCATGGTCATCAAACCCTATGGATACGCCATCTGGGAAAAGATGCAGCGTATTCTGGATGACATGTTCAAGGAAACCGGCGTCAAGAACGCCTACTTCCCCCTGTTCATCCCAAAGAGTTTCTTCAGCCGTGAGGCCGAACATGTAGCCGGATTCGCCAAGGAGTGCGCCGTGGTCACCCACCACCGCCTCATGAACGACCCTAACGGAAACGGCATCGTGGTGGACCCCGAAGCCAAACTTGAGGAAGAGCTCATCGTCCGCCCCACCTCCGAAACCATCATCTGGAACACCTACCAGAACTGGATCCACAGCTGGAGAGACCTCCCCATCCTGTGCAACCAGTGGTGCAACGTCGTGCGCTGGGAAATGCGCACCCGCCTGTTCCTGCGCACGGCTGAATTCCTGTGGCAGGAAGGCCACACCGCCCACGCCACCGCCGAAGAGGCCGAGGCACGCAAGGAGCAGATGGTCAACGTCTATGCCAAGTTCGCCCGCGAGGTGATGGCCCTGCCCGTGGTGGTAGGCCACAAGAGCCCCGGCGAGCGCTTCGCCGGCGCCCTGGACACCATGACCATCGAAGCCCTCATGCAGGACGGAAAGGCCCTGCAGGCCGGTACTTCCCACTTCCTGGGCCAGAACTTCGCCAAGAGCTTCGACGTGCAGTTCACCAACAAGGAAGGTAAGCAGGACTACGTCTGGGCTACTTCCTGGGGCGTGAGCACCCGTCTGATGGGTGCCCTCATCATGGCCCACGGAGACGACAACGGCCTGGTCCTTCCTCCGGCCCTGGCCCCCATCCAGGTAGTCATGGTTCCCATCTACAAGAGCGACGAGGAGCGCAACGCCGTCCTGGACAAGATGTACGAAGTGAAGAAGGCCCTGGAGGCCAAAGGCCACAGCGTCGAGATCGACGACCGTGACACCCTCCGCCCCGGCTTCAAGTTCGCCGAGTGGGAGCTCAAGGGCGTGCCCGTACGCCTGGCCATGGGTCCCCGCGACCTGCAGAACGGCACCGTCGAGGTAGCCCGTCGCGACACCCTCGAAAAGATTTCCGAACCGCTGGAGGGTCTGGAAGACCGCATCATCGGCCTGCTGGACGACATCCAGAAGAATATCTACAACAAAGCCCTCGCCTTCCGCGACGCTTCCATCCGCAAGGTGGATACCTGGGAGGAGTTCAAGGAAGAGATCGAGAAGGGCGGCTTCCTGCTGTGCCACTGGGACGGCACCGCCGAGACAGAGGCCCGCATCCAGGAAGAGACGAAAGCAACCATCCGCTGCATTCCCGTGGACAGTGCCGTCTGCATGGAAGAAGGCAAGTGCATCTACACCGGCAAGCCTTCCCACCAGCGTGTGCTGTTCGCACGTTCCTATTAATCGTTCTACCTATGAAGAAAACTCTGTTCCTCACCCTGACCGGCCTGTTTGTCGCCATGGCGGCATGGGCCCAGAACACCCAGACGGCTGCCGCAGAGGCAGCGGCTGCCCTCAGCGCAGCCGAAGACGTCCCCGAGAAGGTGGAAAAGCCCCGTTACTGGGACAACAAGCTCGTGACCAACCTCAGCTTCGGCCAGACTTTCCTGAGCCAGTGGGCCGCCGGTGGTTACAACACCGTTACGCTGGCCGGCAACATTGACGGCAGCTGCAACTACGCCAAAGGCAAACTCATCGGCACCAATCACCTGGTGCTGGACTACGGCTTCCTGTACAGCGCAGACAAGCCCATTCTCCAGAAGAACAAGGACCGCATCTACTTCGAGTCCAAGTGGGGCTACGAGACGCCCGTGAAGCACCTGGCCTATTCCGCCAGTTTCGACTTCCGCACCCAGTTCGACAACAACTACGACTACAAGACCCCTGCCGCCGACGGACAGGACGAGCCCACCAAGCAGGATTGGCTGGACGCCCGCAAGCTCAAGAGCGGCCTGTTCGCCCCCGCCTACATCAATGTCGGTGTCGGTGTGCTCTGGACCCCGAAGCCCTGGTTCTCCCTCAACGTTGCCCCGGTCTCCGGAGGTGCCGTAATCGTTTCCATCCCGGAACTTCGCAAGACCTACGGTATGGACCTTGTCGAGGGCAGCACGGACGAGTACCGCAATCACCGTATGGAATTCGGTGCCCAGCTCAAGCTGGACATGAGCTGGGTGATTAACGGGAACTTCTCCTACGCCACACAGGCCACCCTGTTCTACAACTACCTCACCCCCAAGGTAGAGCCCCGTATTACCTGGGACAACAAGATCAGCTGGAAAGTGGCCCGTTTCTTCGCCATCAACCTGAGCACCTACATGATCTACGATCCCCTCGTGCTGGTCAAGGCTTCCCAGGCAGGCGGTCCCATCGATGCCAAGGGTATCCAGTTCAAGGAATTCTTCGAGCTGGGCTTCACCTACGCCATCGCAGGAAAGAAGTAGGCCGATGCTACTGGTCGCCGTCAGCGGAGGCATCGACTCCATGTGCCTGGCAGAAAAGGCCCGTCTGGAAGGCGGGCCTTTCGCCATTGCGCACTGCAACTTCTCCCTCCGCGGGAAAGAAAGCGACGAAGACGAAGCCTTTGTACGCAAATGGGCTTCGGAGCACGGCATCCCCATCCACGTAAAGCGCTTTGACACAAAAACATACGCAACACAGAACGGCATCTCCATCGAGATGGCGGCAAGGCGCCTCCGCTACCACTGGTTCGGCGAGCTGTGCCGCGAACACGGTTACGAAGCCGTCGCCGTGGCCCACAACGCCAACGACAATGCCGAGACGCTCCTGCTCAACCTCCTGCGCGGGACAGGCCTGAAGGGTATCGTGGGCATGAAGCCCCAGGGCTTTATCCCCGACCCGGAATTCAGCGACATTCCCCTCCTCCGCCCGCTGCTGGACATGACCCGGGCCGATATCGAAGCCTACGCCGCCGAGCACGGCCTCACCTGGCGCGAGGACCGAACCAACGCCTCCAACGACTACAAGCGGAACAAAATCCGCAACCAGGTCTTCCCTGTTTTCGCCGAAATCAACCCCTCCTTCATCCAGACATTGAATCGGGATATGGAACGCTTCGCAGAGGAGGTGAGCTGTCATTCTGAGCGAAGCGAAGAATCTATATATCCTTCGTCGACTTCGTCTCCTCAGGATGACAAGCAGTTCGTCATCACCGAAGAGCCCTGGGACGCCGCCAAGGAGGTGAAGCAGCCGGCAGGGATGCTCATCCTGGACCGGGACAAGGCCGGAGAATTCTTTGAGGGCCGATGGGAAAGCGGCGACTGGATCCGCCCGCTTGGGGCCCCCGGGAAGAAGAAAATGCAGGACTGGTTCACGGACCATCACATCCCCGCCGACGAGAAGCCCTTCATCCCCCTCCTCAAGAGCGCACGGGACCCTCACCACGTACTGGCCGTCCTCGGATACTGCATCGACCACGCGGTGCGCGTCACGAAAGAGACCCGGCAAATCCTTCGGATTTCCGCAAATAATTTGTAACTTTGCAGGCTGCCCCAAGTGGACAGTCTTTTGTTTTGCTCAAGATTAGGTTACAATAATGAACAAGAAAGTATTATTAATGATTTTGGATGGTTGGGGCGAAGGCCGCCACGACTACTCCAACGCAATCTGGACCCAGGGAACCCCCAACATCGACGCACTCCGCGAGAAATACCCCTACGGCCATCTTCAGGCCTGCGGTGAGTACGTCGGTCTGCCGGACGGGCAGATGGGAAACTCCGAGGTGGGTCACATGAACCTGGGCGCCGGACGTGTGGTGTACCAGGACCTCGTAAAGATCAATATCGCCTGCCGCGAGCACAAGCTCCTGGAAAACAGCGAGATCAAGGCCGCATACGAATACGTGAAAACCAGTGGCAAGAAGCTGCACCTGATGGGTCTCACCTCCCACGGCGGCGTACACAGTTCCCTGGACCACGTGTATGAATTCCTGCGCGTAGCCAAGGAAGAAGGACTGGACAAAGTGTATGTCCACGCTTTCATGGACGGCCGTGACACGGACCCCCACAGCGGCCTGGGCTTCGTCAAGGAGCTGGAAGAGAAGATGGCCGAGACCACCGGCAAGGTAGCCTCCGTCTGCGGCCGCTTCTACGCCATGGACCGCGACAAGCGCTGGAACCGCGTAAAAGAAGCCTACGACCTGCTGGTCGAGGGCAAGGGCGCCGCTTTCGAGAGCGCCCAGGCCGGTATCCAGGCCAGCTATGACGCAGACGTCACCGACGAATTCATCAAACCCATCGTCATCACCGAGAACGGCAAGCCCGTGGCCACCATCGAGGAAGGAGATGCCATCATCTTCTACAACTTCCGCAACGACCGCGCCCGCGAGCTCACCTCCGTCCTCACCCAGCAGGACATGCCGGAGGAAGGCATGCACACCATTCCCCTGTACTACTGCTGCCTCACTCCCTATGACGCCTCCTTCAAGGGCGTCCACATCCTCTTCGACAAGGAACTTGTGAACGACACCCTCGGCGAGACCGTCTCCAAAGCCGGCAAGCACCAGCTGCGCATCGCGGAAACGGAAAAATACGCCCACGTCACCTTCTTCTTCAACGGCGGCCGCGAAACCGTGTTCGAGAACGAAGAGCGCATCCTGGTGAACAGCCCGAAGGTCCCCACCTACGATATGCTGCCCCAGATGAGCGCCCCCGAAGTGGCCGAAAAGCTGATCGCCCAGATCCGCAGCGGCAAGCAGGACATGATCATCCTGAACTTCGCCAACGGTGACATGGTAGGCCACACCGGCATCTACAACTCCATCACCACCGCCGTCTCCTGCATCGACAGGCTGGTGGGCAAAGTGGTGGAAGAGGCCATTGCCAAGGACTATGTGGTCCTGATGACCGCCGACCACGGCAACGCCGACTACGCCGTCAACCCCGACGGTACCCCCAACACCGCCCACTCCCTGAACACCGTTCAGTTCGTGGTGATCAACGCCGGCGACGAGGTGAAGACCGTCAAGGACGGTGCCCTGTGCAATGTGGCGCCCACCATCCTCAAACTCATGGGAATCCCTCAGCCCGCCGCCATGACGGCCGAGCCCTTAATATAGATTCTTCACTTCGTTCAGAATGACAATGGAACTCACAGCCAAATTCTTAGCACAACTGCTGAAAGGCACCGTCGAAGGTGACGAGAACGCCAAGGCTACCAAACTTGCCAAGATTGAACACGGCAAGCCCGGAACCCTGTCCTTCTTCGCCAATCCCAAGTACGAGGAGTATGTGTACACCTCCGAGGCCTCCATCCTCATCGTGAACCGGGATTTCGAGCCCAAGCAGCCCGTCAAAGCCACGCTGGTGCGCGTAGAAAACGCCTACTCTTCCATCGCCGAGCTTCTCAAGTACATCGGCGACCAGAAGAAGACGAAAAAGTGCCACAGAAGCCTTCGCGCCAAGTATTTCTGGAGCACCAAGTTCGGCAAGAACGTCTATGTGGGAGACTTCGCCTACGTAGGCCGCCACACGACTGTCGGGGACGGCACCGTCATCCGCGAACACGTGTATATCGGCGAGAACTGCAAAATCGGCAGCAACTGCACCTTCTATCCCGGAGTACGCATCTATCCCGGCATGGTCATCGGCAACAACGTCATCCTGCACAGCGGGGTGGTCATCGGCGCCGACGGCTTTGGCAACGCGCCCCGCGAGGACGGTTCCTGGGAGAAGATCGAACACCTGGGCAACGTCATCATCGGCAACGACGTCGAGATCGGAGCCAACTCCACCGTGGACCGCGCCCAGATGGAATCCACCATCATCGGCAACGGCGTACGCATCGACAACCTTTGCATGATCGCGCACAACGTGATCATCGGAGACCATACCGCCATGGCCGCCCAGACGGGTATCGCCGGCTCCACCGAAGTGGGCAAATACTGCATCTTCGCCGGCCAGGTGGGCATCGCCGGTCACCTCAAGATCGCCGACCACACCACCATCCTGGCACAGGGCGGCGTCATCGGCAACATCCGCAAGGGCGGACAGGTGCTGCTGGGCTCCCCTGTCATCGACGCCAAACTTTACATGAAAGCATACGCCCTGTTCAAGAGGGCTGCCGAAGAATAGACCCCACATGGCGAAGAACCAACACACGCTTAAGAAAGAATACCTTTTTGAAGGCAAGGGACTGCACACGGGCACCTATTCCCACATGAAGGTGATGCCCGCCCCTGCCGGCACCGGCATCGTCTTTTCCCGGACGGATCTGCCCGGCTGCCCGGAAGTTCCCGCCCTGGCCGAATATGTCACCAATACGGCACGCAGCACCACCATCGAGTGCGGCGAGGCCAAGGCCGTGACCATCGAGCACATCATGAGCGTGCTCACCGGCATGGGCGTGGACAACGCCCGTATTGAGCTGGACAACATCGAAGTCCCCATCCTGGACGGCAGCGCCCGCCTGTATGCGGAGGCCATCGACCCGGACGGACTTCAGGAGCAGGACGCCCCGCGCCGGTACATCACCGTCCCCTACGCCCTCGAGGTGAAGGACGAGAAAACCGGTTCCTGGGTGCGCATCGAGCCGGCCGATACTCCTTCGGCCGATACCACCGTAGATTTCAACTCCCCCGTGCTGGGCATCCAGAAGGCCCATTGGGACGAGAGCGTGGACTATGCCCGCGAGATCGGCCCCTGCCGCACCTTCTGTTTCTACCGGGAGATCGAGCCCATGCTCAAAAACGGACTCATCAAGGGCGGAGACCTCTCCAACGCGCTCGTCGTCACCGATGACGGCTACATGGGCAATCCCCAGCTGCACTTCGAGGACGAATGCGGGCGCCACAAGATGCTGGACCTTCTGGGGGACATCCGTCTCGCCGGAGGATACCTCAACGCCCGCGTCACCGCCTACAAGTCCGGACACACCATCAACACGAAAGCCGCAAAGGCCCTCAGGGCCTTGCTCAAATAGAATACTACTATGATTAAGATTCACCCTATGGCGATTGTCAGCCCGGGCGCAAAGCTCGGCGACAACGTAGAAGTGGGACCGTTCGCCTTCATTGACGCCGATGTAGAGATTGGCGAAGGCACCAAAATCCTTAACAACGCAACCATTTACAACCACGTCAAGATCGGCAAGGACTGCACCGTTTTCCCCGGCGCCGTCGTCGGAGCCATCCCCCAGGACCTCAAGTTCGAGGGCGAGGAGTCGTGGGTGGAAATCGGAGACCGCGTGAACATCCGCGAGTGCGCCACCATCAACCGCGGCACCAAAGCCAGCGGAAAAGCGCTCACCAAGATCGGCAATGACACCCTGGTGATGTCCTACGCCCACATCGCGCACGACTGCTGCGTGGGCAATCACTGCATTGTAGTGAGCTACGTGGGCTTTGCCGGAGAGACCGACATCGAAGACTGGGTCACCGTGGGCGGCAAGACCGCTTCCCACCAGTTCTCCAAAGTGGGCACCCACGCCTTCGTGGCCGCCTGCGCCAAGATCACCAAGGATGTGCCGCCCTATGTGCTGGCCGGCCGTGAACCCATTTGCTTCGAGGGCATCAACCGCGTAGGCCTGCTGCGTCGCGGTTTCACCGAGGAGACCATCAACGAGATCAAGGCCATCTACGACGCCATTTATTTCCAGGGAATGAACGTAAGCCAGGCCCTGGAGTACATCGAGGCCAACTTCCCCGCTTCCGAGCACCGCGACAACATCCTGCGGTTCATCCGCGGGTCCAAGCGCGGCATTATCTCCAAGCCCCGCGCCCGCAAATAGTGCTGCTTTCCAGCGCATATTTTCCGCCGCTGAGCTGGCTGGCCCTGGCAGCGCGAGACATGACCCTGTCCCCCGACAGGGTTTTGCCGTCTCCGGTGCTGGTTGAAGCCTGCGAGAACTACCAGAAACAGAGTTACCGAAACCGCTGCTACATCCTGGCCGGAGACGGTGTGCAGATGCTTCAGGTGCCGGTTTTGCACAAGACGGAGGAAATGCCCCTTTCCGGAGCGTCGCTTCGCGACCCTGTCCGGGCAAATGCTCCGGAAAGGGGCATTTCCTCCGTCCTGGTGGACTACTCCACTCCCTGGATCGTTCGTACGCAGCGGGCGCTGGATACGGCGTATGAGACATCGGCCTACTATGAGTATTACAGGGACGGGCTGTTCGCGCTGTTGGACGCCCGGCCGCGGACGCTGTGGGAGCTCAACCTGAGCACGGCACGCTTTCTTCTTGACAAGACAGGCATCGCCTGCGAGCTGCAGCCCACGAAGGAGTTTTCCGCACCGGGCAGCGTGCCCGACGATTACCGCTACGCCATCCACCCCAAACACACGGACACCGTACTGGAAGACCTGGGACTTGCGCGGCCTTACTACCAGGTGTTCCGCGACCGCATGGGCGGCTTTACGCCCCGCCTCAGCGCTCTGGACCTGCTATTCAATGAAGGGCCGGACAGCATAGGCTGGATTAAAAGACTTTAAACATTAATATATATTATGAACATTCTTCTTGCAGTAGATCTTCAGAAAGATTTCATCGACGGAACGCTTACCGTTCCCGGAGCAGCCGGCGTACTCCCCGCCATCAACGCCGTCAAAAACCAGTTCGACCGCGTGTACTTCACGCTGGACTGGCATCCCGTGAACCACTGCTCTTTCAAGGCCCAGGGCGGTCCCTGGCCTGTTCACTGCGTGCACCACACCGCCGGCGCCTCCATCCCGGACAACATGCTGGAAGGCCTCGCCGAGGACCGCATGCGCTTCATCCTGAAGGGACGCCTCCCCGAGCGTGAGGAGTATGGCGCCTTCGTAGGGCTCACCCAAGATGAGGAGGATGAACTCTTCGCTCCCGGCGACGTCGTCACCGTCTGCGGCATCGCCGCCGAATACTGCGTCCTGGAAACCCTCAAGAACCTGTACAAGATCAGCCAGCGCCGCGGCTTCCAGGTGAACGTGTACCTGGACGGCACCGCCCGCTTCGAGAGCCTGGACACCGTTCTCGCCTTCATGCAGGAGAACAATATTCCGGCCTGGACAGCCCGGTAGTCGAATCTTTATAAATAACTCGCTATCAATGGTTTGGCTTTTAGGCTACTGCGCCTAAAGCCAAACCATTGATTTATAGCACCTTACAGCGTGTTCGAGATTACCTCTCGTGTATTTATACATAACCTTGGTCCGTTTTAAAACCAAAATCATAAGACGTTTTAACACCCTCTCTCTGCCACCGCCCCCCCGGTGACCGCACTCGTGCACCAAAAGGGCCTGTTTCGTGCTCGAACCTACCGAAAACCAGCACTCGAGCACCAGAAGGGCCTGTTTCGTGCTCGGACCTAGCAAAACACAACACTCCTGCAGGGGCTTGTCAAAAGTGATACATTTCTGCAGGTCGAGACGGGGGAAAGTATTGATTAATCCAAATTCAGCATGTATATTTGGTCCGCAATTTCAACGATACATGATTCGTAACCGAAAAACTTACCTGCTTTTTCCCTGCCAGAACTGCTTGTAGTGTCGGTTATTATGGAGGCCGATGAGAAAGGGTTCAAAGCCCGCGCTACGGCGGTCGTCGACTTTGACCGGGACGGGACGTATGACATCTGGGAGATCGATCAGGACAAGAACCTTCGCCAGATTGTTAAAGACTAAGTGGCACCTGAAATTACAACGTGGTGGGGTATCCTTCCTTCATTGCTCAGGCCGCTAATAGGGTAGATGACGTCGCAGATGATAGAATAACACGGGGGCGCTCAGTCGACAGGAGGGACATCGGGCAATAGAATCAATGGTGTGAGTCCTAAGAATCCCAACAGATCTCGATACGAGGAAGCTCGTAAGAAATATTTAATGCACTAAATAATGGCAAATAATACCTACCGAAAAAGAAAAAGGTTGGGAGATATTATCGAAATTCCTGTTCATGGGGAATACTTTTGTTATGCGCAGTTACTTCCTCATGGCGAATACCTCTTTTTTGACTATAAGTCGGATATTCCGCTTGAGGACTTGTTCATTCTGAAAGATTGCAAGACGCTATTTAGAGTCACCGTCTATGATAGCGTTCTTAGAAATGGGCGTTGGAGAATTGTCGGAAATATTCCAATTAAAGAGGAGTTTCTCGTTCCTCATATAAAGTATATTTATGACAAGTTTGAGAATAGTTTCGCACTCTATAACACAGAAACGGGAGAAATAACAAAATGCTCAAAGGAGGAGGCTAGAGGTCGGGAACGTAGCGCAGTATGGGATGACTTTCATGTGGAAGATCGTTTGTATGATCACTATCGTAATCAACCATGCAAATGGTTGAAAGAGGAATACGAATTGTGGGAATGATGGATTATATAGATGCAAATAGCAACATTTTGCAGTAAGGACATTGCCAGCGGGGTATTATCTGCAGGTGAAGAGAAAAGGAGGAAGTGAGCATATGATAGATGTTGCCTACAATAAGGCTGAGGCCGGCAAATTTGCTGCGGCGTTGGCGAAGTTATTTCCGCTAAAATAATATATCAAAATGAATAAGTGTTGTACAGTTCTGGCCATAATGATCTGCATCACGGCGTGCAATACCCGTGAACGTATCAGAAAAGATGTTTTATATGTCACTAGAGATATAACATACGAATGTCCCTTGAATGATATGATAGTAGGGTATGCCCAAAGTTACTACCGCTTGCCCAAAAATCTGAAGGAGGTCAATGATTACTTTTATAGGGAATGGGATATAGATTCCTCATCGATTAGTAAATCTAGCAAACGTTGGATGGATTATTTCAAGGAAAACGAACCTCGGTATGCGTACTATACGGATTCGGTATTTATTTTTGATTCTATCGATAGTGCAGGATACCGTGTAGACGGACATCCTTTATATTGGCTGGAACATCCCGAATTATATCCGGAGAATCGCCCTGACTATTGGGAAAATTTCTTGCCAATGGCTTACTATAGGGATGGTCTTGTAAGTCGGAGTTTTGATCATGAAAAGTATAAGATCTGGACGCGGAAAAGGATTGATGCCATTTGCCGATATGACAGGAAGACCGACGAGTTGACAGTTCTAGCTGGCGTGGATAAGCCGTATAGGGTTTCTCCAGATGATACAGCTCTGGTTAAGCGTCTAGAGGCAGTCAAAGATACTGTCCGGATGTTCATGAAGGAGAACCCTGAAATCTATTCATATGTCTTTCCGATGCAACTCTCGGAAAAAGGGAATCCGTGGAGAATCCGCTTTTGATATTTTCCCAAATGATTCAGACCCAAATCACGAACCTAACTGGAAAGGGCGTGGTGGCCCTCCAGGCGTCATCCTAATATTGGCGCAACTCGTATACTTATTCCGTTCGCTTGTAATGAAGCGCTTGCGTATTAAAACAGCCAATACCGTAACCCAATATATGCCACGCTATTATTGATCGCTTTGAATGCAACCGCATTCTTACTTACTGACCTCAATGAAAGGTCATATATCATGTTTTTCGTTCCAATATCTATTTGGATGCTATAGCAATTAGCGCATTCTATAGATGGTTAGGTAAATGACAAGTCTTTCCGTTATACATTTTAATCTATTAAATAACTATGCACAAAAAAATTTTACTGCTGTTTTGTATTTTCCTCCCCTGGGCGTTGGCCGCGCAGGAGGAGATCCGTACGGCGCCTGGAGATACAGTGATGCGGAAGGTCCGCAAGATTGAACGGAAGGAGTTCTTCACTACCAAGCCGCGGGTCTATTTGGAGAACATCGGCCTGGAAGCATTGCCGACCAGGGTCCCCTTCAGTTATATGAAGAGTATCCGCTTTCAGGACGGGTGCGAGGTGTTTTTTGACGAGAACGGCCTTGTCTTCGACAAAACGCTCAATCCCGGGATGGTCACAGTCCGGGGTTCGAGTTTTCTGCTCGAAGGAGTGTACAAGATGAATACGGCCGAGATGAAGACCCTCTTCGGCCCGGAGGTGTACAAGGAGAAACTCAAGCCCTACAGGACGCTCTACAATGTAGGAGAGATTGTTACTTACAGCGGAGCTGCGTTATGTCTGCCCTGGTTATGTACAAGCCTGCTGAAATATGCCCGTTCCGAGGATCGGGACCAGGAGCCTTATCGCAATGCACCACCGTCCGCCACGGTGAACGGTCTCGCCATTGCCGGAGCCGCTTGCATCGTGAGCGGCATTACGATGTGCATCATCGGCCACAACGGCTGCAAGCGCTTCGCTGTTTCCTTCAACGGCAACGGCATTAATCTTAGCCATCAGTTCTAAACGGGGCTTCAGGCTTGCCCATGTTCAAAATGGAGATAATTGCTCAATATTTGGTTATTCCGGGAAAAGTGCGTATATTTGCACTGTGAACGAGGTAGAGGACGCCGGTCCCCTACCTCTTTTTTAAACAAAGACATGACGAAAGAACAGATTATCGAGGCCGTAGCGGCCGCTGTTGAGGAAAGAGGCTGCTTCCTGGTGGAAGTGACCGTTTCCAAGGACAATGACATAGAGGTGGTCATCGAGAAGAAGGAAGGAGTCGTGGACTGGGAAGACTGCGCCGCCCTTGACAAAGTGGTGCACGAGGCCTTCGACCAGGATGTAGAAGACTACGCCCTCACGGTTTCATCGGCCGGCCTGGACCGTCCCTTCAAGGTGGAAGGACAGTTTCTGAAGGCCATCGGCACCGGCGTGGACGTCTGGCTGAAAGGCGGCAAGAAGGTGAAAGGCACCCTCAAGGCCTACACCGGGGAAACCGTCACGGTGGACGAAACCGAGATTCCCATGAGCACAGTCAACTCGGTGCGTCCCGTAATTGAATTCAAATAAAAACAGAATAACCAAAATGGCAAAAGAAAAAGAGAAAGAAATCACCTTGATTGACGCTTTCAAGGATTTCAAGGAAGAGAAAAGCATTGACCGTCCGGTGATGCTGGGCGTACTGAAGGATGTGTTCCTCACCCAGCTCGCCAAGACCTACGGCAGCGCCGACAACTTCGACGTGATTATCAACGTGGACAAGGGAGACTGCGAAATCTACCAGAACTTCGAAGTGGTGGAGGAAGTGGAAGACCCCGTGACCCAGATTACCCTCGATGAGATCAAGGCCGAGACCGGCGACGACGACTATGAAATCGGCGACACCTTCGCCCGCAAACTCTCCCTGGCCTCTTTCGGCCGCCGCGGTATCCTGAACATCCGTCAGAACCTGCAGGGCCGTATCATGGATATCGAGAAAGCCAACGTCTTCAAAAAGTACTCCGAGCGCGTAGGTGAAATCTTCACCGGCGAGGTGTACCAGACCTGGAAGAACGAGGTGCTCATCCTGGACGAGGACGGCAACGAGCTGCGCATGCCCAAGAGCGAGCAGATCCCCGGCGAGCACTTCAAGAAGAGCGACTCTGTCCGCGCCATCATCAAGAGCGTGGAAATGAAGAACAACACCACGCCTTACATCGTGCTTTCCCGCACCACCGACAGCTTCCTCGAGAAACTCTTCGAGATGGAAGTTCCGGAAATCTACGACGGCCTCATCACTGTCAAGAAAGTGGTCCGCATCCCCGGCGAGCGCGCCAAGGTGGCTGTGGAATCCTACGACGACCGCATCGACCCGATCGGCGCCTGCATCGGCGTGAAGGGTTCCCGCATCATGGGCATCGTGCGCGAGCTGCGCAACGAGAACATCGACGTCATCCAGTGGAGCTCCAACCCGTCCCTGATGATCCAGCGCGCCCTCAATCCGGCCCGCATCTCCCGCATCGACCTGGGCACCGCACCCGACGAGAAGATCAAGGTGTACATGCAGGCCGATGAAGTCAAGAAGGGTATCGGCAAGGGCGGCGTGAACATCAAGCTGGCCGGCATGCTGGTGGATCGCGAGATCGAGGTCTGGCGTGAAATCCAGCAGAACGAGGAAGAGGAGGACGACGTCCTTCTGAGCGAGTTCACCGACGTCATCGAGCCGTGGGTGATCGAGCGTCTGCAGTCCATCGGCTGCGACACCGCCCGCAGCGTCATGGCCCTCGACCCGGTCGAGATCGCTACCCGCGCAGACCTGGAAGACGAGACCGTGGAAGACGTGCTGAAGATCCTGCACGCCGAATTTGAAGAAGAATAGAATTATTAAAGGGGTTATATATGGCAGAAATCAGACTTTCGAAACTTATCAAACAATTCAATATCGGGCTGGACACCCTCGTGGAATTCCTCAATTCCAAGGGTGCCGGCATCGAGGACGCCAATCCGAATCTCAAAATCTCTGACGAGTTCCTGCCGGACCTGCACAAAAAGTTCGGCAAAGACCTGGAACTGAAAGAGGCGGCCGAAAAGGTGGACGTGAAACTCACCGAAATCCTGGACAAGGCCGGCAAGAAACAGGAGGAGGAAGAGGACGAGTTTGAGCCCGAGCGCGTTACCGTGATCAAGAGCAACAACCTCTCCCGCGACCCCGAACCCGTGGCGGCTCCCGAACCGGAGCCCGTCCAGGAACCCGAACCTGAACCCGTAGTCGAGCCCGTGGCCGAGCCGGAACCCGAACCCGTAGTCGAGCCCGAACCGGAGCCCGTCCAGGAGCCGGAACCTATCCAGGAACCCGAACCCGTAGTCGAGCCCGAACCGGAGCCCGTCCAGGAACCCGAACCCGCCGTGGAAGAACCTGCCGTAGAAGAACCTGTCGCCGAGCAAGCCCCCACCCCGACCCCAGTGGGCGCTCCCTTCAAGGTTGTAGGCAAGATCGACCTTACCCAGTTCGATCCCAAGAAGGCCAAAAAGCGCGAGCGTATCAAAGCCAGCGGCTCCCAGAAGGTGGACGTCACCAAGGTCCAGGCAGAGAAAGCTCCCAAGAAAAAGAACGACAACAACGCCCCTCAGGGCGGTGGCAAAGGCCGTAACAAGAAGGGCGACCGCTTCAAACCCGCCATGACCGAGGCCGAGCAGGAGGAACTCCAGAAGGAAATCCAGAAGCAGGTCAAGGAGACCTACGCCAAGATGAACGAGAGCACCCGCAACAACTTCGGCGCCAAGCACCGCAAGGAGAAGCGTGAGATTGCCGCCATCCGCTCCCAGGAGGAGATGGAAGCCGCCGCAGCCGAGAACAAGGTGCTCAAGGTCACCGAATTCGTAACGGTGAACGACCTCGCCACCCTCATGAACAACACCCCCGTGGTGAAGGTTATCGGCGCCTGCATGTCCCTGGGCATGATGGTATCCATCAACCAGCGCCTGGACGCCGAGACCCTGGTCCTCGTGGCCGAGGAATTCGGCTATAAAGTGGAATTCGTAACGGCCGAGCTGTCAGAGGAAATCGAGCAGCAGGAGCCGGACCGCGAGGAGGATCTGGTGGAACGTCCGCCGGTGATTACCGTGATGGGCCACGTGGACCATGGTAAGACCTCCCTGCTGGATAACATCCGCAAGTCCAACGTGATCGCCGGTGAGGCCGGTGGTATTACCCAGCACATCGGCGCTTACAACGTAACCCTGCCCTCCGGACGCCATATCACCTTCCTGGATACGCCGGGCCACGAAGCCTTCACGGCCATGCGTGCCCGAGGCGCCCAGATGACGGACCTTGCCATCATCATCGTCGCAGCCGACGATGCCGTGATGCCTCAGACCAAGGAAGCCATCGCCCATGCACAGGCCGCCGGCGTTCCCATGGTCTTCGCCATCAATAAGATTGATAAACCCGGCGCCAACGCCGACACCATCCGCCGCCAGCTGTCAGAAATGAACATCCTGGTGGAAGACTGGGGCGGCAAGTACCAGTGCCAGGAGATATCGGCCAAGAAAGGCCTCAACGTGGATAAGCTCCTGGAGAAGGTGCTCTTCGAGACCGACCTCCTGGAACTCAAGGCCAACCCCAACAAGCTGGGCAGCGGCGCCGTCATCGAGAGCTCCCTGGACAAGGGACGCGGCTACCTGGCCACCGTGCTGGTGCAGGACGGTTCCGTACACGTAGGAGACGTGATTATCTCCGGCAGCTACTACGGACGCGTCAAGGCCATGTACAACGAGCGCGGACAGAAGGTAGAGGTCGCAGGACCTTCCACCCCCGTATCCCTGCTGGGCCTCAACGGCGCTCCCGCCGCCGGTGAGAAGTTCAACATCATGGCCGACGAAAAGGAAGCCAAGTCCATCGCCCAGCGCCGCGAGCAGCTCATCCGCATCCAGGGTATCAAGACGCAGAAGCACCTCACCCTGGAGGAAATCGGCCGCCGTATCGCCATCGGCAACTTCAAGGAGCTCAACGTCATTGTCAAGGGTGACGTGGACGGTTCCGTGGAAGCCCTGTCCGACTCCCTCATCAAGCTCTCCACCGAGGAGGTGCGCGTGAACGTCATCCACAAGGCCGTGGGTGCCATCAGCGAGTCCGACGTCCTGCTGGCCGAGGCTTCCGACGCCGTGATCATCGGCTTCCAGGTGCGTCCGAGCGCCGAAGCCCGCCGCGCCGCCGAGAAGGAAGGCATCGAAATCCGCCTCTACTCCGTGATCTACGATTGTATCAACGAGGTGAAGGAAGGTATCGAGGGTATGCTGGAGCCGGAGAAGAAGGAAGAAGTCACCGCCACCGCCGAGGTCAAACAGACCTTCAAGATTTCCAAGGTGGGTACCATCGCCGGATGTCTGGTGAAGGAAGGCAAGCTCACCCAGAAAGCCCAGGTCCGCCTCATCCGCGACGGTATCGTGGTTTACACCGGCGAACTGGCTTCCCTGCAGCGCGGCAAGGACAACGCCAAGGAAGTGCCCGCCGGCATGGAATGCGGTTGCGGCCTCGAACGCTACAACGACATTCACCCCGGAGACATCATCGAAGCGTTCCAGATTGTGGAGATCAAGCGCAGCCTGTAGCTTTCGATGAAATCATTCCTACGCAGATATTTGACAGGACTGTCCTTGACGGCAGTCCTGTTTTCGTGTTCCCGGGAATCAATTATCCCGGAGCCGCTAACTTAAGAAAGACGCCCCGAGTATTATGACTAAGATATTTTTCGTAAATTTGTAGGATTAACACGGAAATATGCTTATTGTACTCGAAGGCCTTGACGGGGCGGGAAAATCTACCCAGGTCAAGCTGCTCAAGGAATATTTGACGAAACGGTGCGGGGATTTGGAATATATCCATTTCCCCCGGTATCAGGCTCCTGTGTACGGGGACCTCATCTCGCGTTTCCTGCGGGGGGATTTCGGGGCCAATGACCAGGTGCATCCGCAGCTGGTGGCCCTGCTGTTCGCCGAGGACCGTCACGGAGCGGGTCCGGACATCAAGAAGGCCCTGGAAGAGGGCAAGACCGTGCTGCTGGACCGTTACGTGTATTCCAATATCGCCTACCAGTGCTCCAAGCTGCCGGAAGGGGCCGAACGCGACGCCCTCCGGGACTGGATCTTCAACACCGAGTACGGCAACTTCGAGCTTCCGAAACCGGACCTGAACCTGTTCCTGGACGTTCCCATCGGCTTTGTCGAGCAAAGCCTCACCATGCACCGCGAGGGTGACGACCGCAACTACCTTTCCGGCGCCCAGGACATCCACGAGGCATCCATCGAGTTCCAGAAAAACGTCCGCAACCTGTATGTAAAGGAGACGGAAAGGGACGCCAAGTTCCGCCGGATTGACTGCTCCGACGCCAACGGCCACATGCTCCCTCCGGACGACATCTTCGCCAAAATCCAGGCAGCCGTAGATCCTTTCCTGTCATGAACAGAGTGTACTTGAGACTCCGCCGCCGCGCCGCCGGCCTGCTGGGCATCGTTTTCCTGGTCTCGGGCATTCTCAAACTGAGCGACCCGGTGGGAACCATGCTCATCGTTACGGAGTACCTCAAGTTCCTGCACCTGGCCTGGATTACTCCGGCGGCCAGGATTCTGGGCGTTCTCTTCTCTTTCACCGAGTGCCTGGTGGGGATCGGCCTTATTACCGGTGTACTGCGGAAGGCGTCGGCCCTCCTTTCCTATGTGCTGCTGGGCGGGTTCACCGTGCTGACGCTGCTGCTCTGGATTTTTGACGCGCCTATGGACTGCGGCTGCTTCGGCGAGGCCATCCATCTGACCCATGCGCAGAGTTTCCTCAAGAATGTGGGACTGCTGCTGTTGGCGGCGTTCGCCTTTACGCCCTTCAAGGAGTTCGGCCGGGCGCGGAAACGCAAGGCCGTATCGGCCTTCTTTGCGACGCTGGCCATTGTGGCGGGGGCCATCTACAGCAACCGGCATCTTCCCGTGGTGGATTTCACGCCTTTTAACTGGGGGGCTCGCCTGTTTGCCTCGCTCGACGACGAGGCCGGCGAGGAGGAGTTCCGCCGCGCGCCCATCCTCAGTATCTCCGACGCCAACGGGGAATACCAGGACGAGATGGCAGCCGTCGGCCGCGTCGTCATCTTCTCCGTCTATGACCCTGCCAAAGCAAACTGGGCCCTTGTGGAGGAGCAGTACCGCACCGCCTCCTTCTCGCAGGCGCTGCCGCTGGTGCTCGTGGCCGGACGCCCGGAAGACGTCCCTCTCCCGGCCGACGTCCAGCTCCTTTATGCCGATTATAAAACGCTCATCACCCTCAACCGTTCCAATGGCGGCGGCTCTTTCTTCTATGACGGCGAGCTCATGCACAAGTGGGACGCACGTCACTGCCCGGAAACGCTGGTGGAGGACCTGAACGGTGACCCCGACGCCCTTTCCACACGCCATGTCACCAGAAGAAGAGTGACCGCCCAGGGCTTTTGCGTGGTCATGCTGGCAATTCTAATGCTTTTATAGACAAATGGTCAATAACGTCAAGATCATGGGCATCGTAAACCTGACGCCCGATTCCTTCTATTCCGGAAGCCGTGCTCCCCAGGCCGATATCGCCCTCCACCGAATAGAGAAAATGTTCGAAGACGGCGCCGACGTCGTGGACCTGGGTGCCTGCAGCACCCGCCCCGGCAGTGCGCAGCCTTCCCTCGAGGAGGAATGGGCCCGGTTCGAGCCGACACTTAAGCAGATGGGAGCCATGCCCCGCATCTCCATCGACACCTACCGGGCCGAGATTGTGCAGCGGGTGTACGATACCATCGGCCCGTTCATTGTGAATGACATCAGCGCCGGAGAGCTGGACCCGAAGATGCTGGAGACGGTGGGACGGCTGGGACTACCGTACATCGCCATGCACATGAGGGGAACGCCCGGAACCATGCAGCAACTGACGGACTATCCGGACGACGACGTCACCGCCGCCGTGATCGACTATTTCAGGAAGTTCGCCATCAAGGCCGAGGAGAACGGCATCCGCGAGTGGATCCTGGACCCCGGTTTCGGCTTCTCCAAGACACTGGAACAGAACTACGAGCTGCTTTCCCGGCTGGACGAAGTGGTGAAGGCCTTCCCGGTGGAAACGCTGGTGGGCGTCTCCCGTAAGAGCATGATCTATAAAAAGCTGGGCATCACCCCCGAAGAGGCAATGCCCGCTACTCAAGTCGTACAGTTTGCGGCGCTGGAGAGAGGTGCCACCTGGCTTCGCAGCCACGACGTCACCGCCGCCATCCACACCGCAACAATCTACAGTGCGATGAATTATTCTTCCACGATATACACATCGTCGCCGGGGGCGGCGAAGTGATAGGTTTCGCGGGCAAAGGATTCCAGGGAATCGCGATTGTTCCGCAGATTCTCGATCTCACGGTCCATCTCGTCGATTTCTCCCTGCAGACGGGCCATCTCGGCTTCCTGGCTGCGCTCCTCCACGGAGGCTTTGATCCAGTTGAGCACGCTGTTGTGCGCAAAGAACAGCAGCCACAACGCCACCACCGCCGTGATGACGATCACGAACGGGAGCAGGTAGTTGTGCTCGCTGCGCTTAAGCCAGGCCCATTTTTCCATTTAGTCAACTTTTAACTCCACGGTGTCGATATTCCCGCGCTCCTGCTGCAGCGGAATGCGCTTGAAGGCATAGAGGCAAGCCACCAGGGCAGCCACGGCCACCAGGCTGATTACCCCGTAGGAGGTGTGGTCCATCATTTCGTAGAAATAGCTGGATTCCTCGAAGGAGGTGACCTGGGTAAGGATTACCGAGGTGCCGTTGTTCACGAAGTGGATGAGCATGGTGAGCCACAGGGAACCCGTCTTGTAATAAACGTAGCCCATGATCACGCCGATGAAGAAGGCGTTGAGCGCCTGCCAGGGATTCATGTGGATAAGGGCGAAGAAGAGGGCCGATATCACGATGGCCCAGCCGGGCTTCATCTTGCTCAGCAGCCCGCGAAGCACCATGCCGCGGCACAGCCACTCCTCAAAGACGGGCGCGAAGATGGCCGTCACCAGGAAGGAACTCCAGAAGGGGCCCGCCATCATTTTTTCCAGGGCCTCCATGAGAGCGTCATAGAACTGCTTCATGAGGGGCGTTCCGGTGGTCAGCTTGAAATTGAGATAGTTCATGTAGTCCGACGCGAACATGTAACTGTAGGTGAGGACCACGGTAACGAGGGCCAGCTGCCATCCCTTGAACGGGCCGAAGTGGTTGCTGTTAAGTTTGTAACCGGCTTCGAAAAGGCTGTTGCGCTGGCTCTTGGAGGCGGCATACACCATGGCAGGCAAAAATGACAGCGGATATACCACCACCATCTCATATTCCATCACAATCTCCTGGGGAACAAAAAGCAGGAGGATGCTCATGACGATGGCGCCCAGCAGGTTGCCCAGGAGGAACATACCGAGGAGGGCGAACATGCCCTTCACGCCCGGCACATACCAGGCGTGATTGGCATAGAGGTCATAGTTGTTGACTTTGCGGGCAAACAGTTGCATAAGGCTAATACAGGGGGCTGGGATAAACGCCTTTGGCTACCAGGTCGGCAAACTTTGCCACCACGCCGGGACGGTCTTCCTTGAAGGTGACGCCGAACCAGTGGGAAGGAGTGGAGAGCACTTCGCAGCTGCCCTTGCCGCCTTTCACGATTACGTCAACTGCGTAAGGGATGTAGAACTCCTTCTTGGGCTCCATGATGTTCTTCTTCAGGAAATCCTCGAAGATGGCTGCGCTCTTGGCGAAGTAGTCCGGGGTGAAGCCCCACATGTTCATGGAGCAGAGGGCCTTGGCGGCCAGTTCCACGTGATTCTCGCCGGTGACGGAGTTGTTGCCGTACACCTTTCCGTCGGCCTCTTTGGCGATTTCCAGGTGCTCGGCGATACCGGTGAGGATGTTCTTGTCGTCGTAGAAGCAGATACCGCGGGAGACGCTGCCGTTTTCACTGAGCGTGTTCTCCAGCTCGAAACCTACGATGCAGTACTGACCTTCCGTCTTCTCGTGGGCGCGGCACCAGTCGGCCAGAATCTTGAAGGACTCCTTACCGTAGAAGTCGTCGCCGTTGATGACGGCGAAGGGCTCGTGGATGGCTTCGGCGGCCATGAGCATGGCGTGGGCGGTACCCCAGGGCTTGACGCGGGTTTCCGGCACGGTGAATCCGGCGGGAATCTTGTCGAGTTCCTGGGTGACGAAGACAAACTGGAGGGGTTCGCCGTCGATGGTTTTCACACCGGCGTAGCGCTCTTTCACGTGGGCTTCCATATCGGCCTTGAAGAAATCACGGACGATGTACACGATTTTACCGAAACCGGCTTCCACCGCATCGTGGATGGAATAGTCGATGATGGTTTCTCCGTGGGGGCCCAGACCATCCATCTGTTTGAGTCCGCCATAACGGCTGCCCATGCCGGCAGCCAGAACGAGTAAGGTAGGTTTCATAGTAGTATTTTGTATTATTTTTTGTGTTTTCTTCTTTCGCGGATGCGCATGGCGCTTTCCACCATCAGCTGGTCCTGGAAGGCGCCGCGGGCAGCCAGGAAGCAAAAGACGCAGATACCCAGCGGCAGGATGACCGTAAGGCTGAACACCGGTCCTTCGAAGGTGAAGTACATGTATGCGAGCCATGCCTGCATGCCCAGGGCGACGATGCCGGAGAGCGAGGACAGGCGCATCTGCAGGATGAGGGATTTGAATGTGACCAGGGAGAGCAGCACCAGGAACGCCAGGATGCCCAGCAGGATGCCGAAGTAGGGCGCCTGCAGCTTCCAGTAGCTCACCTGGAGGAGTCCTTCGGGATTGGCCACCGTATAGGCGTTATTAAAACACATCACGGCCACCAGGATGGCGGCGATAAGAAGGTACAGGGTCTGTTGTCTCTGCCACATAGGTCTTACTTTTTCAGATAGGCGTCCACGGCAGCACGTACCTGGCCGTACTCAAGGAGCATGGCCTTGGCTTTCTCGTAGTCCGTGATGCCGGTTTTTTCCATGATCATGCGGGTGCCGCGGTCCACCAGTTTCTTGTTGGTGAGCTGCATATCCACCATCTTGTTGCCCTGCACGTGGCCCAGGCGGATCATCACCGCCGTGGAGATCATGTTCAGGATGAGCTTGGCCGACGTGCCCGACTTCATGCGGGTGGAACCCGTCACAAATTCCGGGCCGACGGGAGCCACCATGGGCACCTCCGCCGCCTCGGTGGAAAGGCTTTCGGAGTTATTGGTCACTACGCCGGTGAGCATACCCATTTCGCGGGCTTTGCGAAGGGCTCCCACCACATACGGAGCGCCGCCGCTGGCCGTAATGCCGATCACCGTATCTTCCTTCGTCACGTGGAACGGGGCCAGGTCCAGCCAGCCCTGCTCCCAGTCGTCCTCGGCCCCTTCCACAGCGTTGCGGATGGCCCCGTCGCCGCCGGCCATCAGGCCGATGAACAGGTCCTTCACGCCGTAGGTCGGAGGAATCTCAGATGCGTCCACGATACCCAGACGGCCGGAGGTACCGGCGCCCAGATAAAAAATGCGGCCGCCCCGGGGGACGCGCTCGACAATGCCGTCAACGATTTTTTCTATGGCGGGGATGGCCTGGGCCACCGCCGCGGCAACGCCACAGTCCTCGGCGTTGATTCCTTTGAGGATTTCCAAAGTGGACATCGCGTCCAGATGGTCGTAGTGAGAAGATTGTTCTGTTGTTCGCATAAATAGGTTAAAAATGCATCCTACAAAGATAGCAAAAAAAATCCACTTGCCCCTCCGGAGGGACGGCAAGGGAGGCCCATTTTGTAAATGTGCGCTAAAATCACTACATTTGCACTCTTATATGAAAACGGCTATTACCGAAATACTGGGTATCGAGAAGCCCATCTTCCAGGGAGGCATGGCATGGATTGCCGATGCACGCCTGGCTGCGGCTGTCTCCAACGCCGGCGGCCTGGGCCTGATTTCCTCCATCAACTACGGCACCGAGGCCGTACGCGAAGAAATCCGCAAGGCCCGCAGCCTCACCGACAAACCCTTCGGCGTGAACATCATGCTGGCCGCCCCCAATGCCGCCGAGATCGCAGACCTCGTGGTGGAAGAAGGCGTACGCATCCTCACCACCGGAGCCGGCTCCCCCGCCCCCTACATGCAGAAGTGGCTGGCCGCCGGTATCCGCGTCATTCCGGTAGTCGCTTCCGTAGCCTACGCCATCAAGATGGAAGAGCTGGGCGCGACGGCCATCATCGCCGAGGGCGCCGAAAGCGGCGGCCACGTGGGAGACACGCACACCATGGCGCTGGTCCCGCAGGTGGTGGACGCCGTGCACATCCCGGTCCTCGCGGCCGGAGGCATCTTCGACGGACGCGGCGCAGCGGCAGCCTTTATGCTGGGCGCCTGCGGCGTCCAGGTGGGCACGCGTTTTCTGGTAGCCGACGAGTGCCGCGTGCACGATGTTTACAAGGAACGCCTCATCAAGGCCTCGGACATCGGCACCATGGTTACCGGGAAAAGCCTCGGGGATGCCGTGCGCGCACTCAAGACCCCCTTCACCAAGCAGTTCGCCAAGATGGAGGCGGATCCTTCGGTATCGGCCGATGAAATCCGCGCCTTCGGCACGGGCTCCCTCCGCAAGGCCGTCTTCGACGGAGACCTTGCCGGCGGCAGTTTCCTCGCGGGCGAAGTGGCAGGTATGATCCGGCAGCGGGAAAGCGCCGCCGACATTGTTAACGATATTATTAACGGAGCAGAAAAACTGATATATGGAACCTAAGAGAGTTGTTATTACCGGCATGGGCGTGATTTCGTCCGTTGGACAGGATGTCGATACCTTCTGGAAGAATCTTTGCAACGGTTACTGCGGCATTGATTACGTGGAGGAATTCAAAGACATGCCCGTCACCTTCGCCGGCAAAGTGAAAGACTTCAACGCCGAAAACTTCGGCATGGAAAAACCCTTCATCCGCAAACAGGACAACTTCACCCTGTATGCCATGGCCGCCGCCTGGCAGGCCATGCAGCAGAGCGGTCTGGTTTCAGAAGGAGAGAACTGCAACATCGACCCCTTCCGCCTGGGCGTATATGTAGGCTCCGGTATCGGCGGTTTTGACGTGCAGTTCCGCGAAACCCAGAAGATGATCGAGGACCCCACCGGAAAGTGGATTTCCCCGCTGTTCATCGCCACCATGATTTCCAACATCGCGGCCGGCCACATCGCCATCAAGCACCAGGCCAAGGGCCCGTGCCTGGATATCGTCACGGCCTGCGCGACGTCCTCCCACTGCATCGGCGAGGCTTTCCGCGCCATCCGCCACGGTTATGCCGACGCCATCATCGCCGGCGGCTCCGAGCATGCCACCATTCCGCTGGGCGTAGCCGGCTTCTACAATGCCAAGGCCCTCACCCGTGCCACGGACCCCAAATACTCTTCCCTGCCCTTCAACCTGAACCGCCAGGGCTTTGTGATGGGCGACGGTGCCGCCGTCATCATCCTGGAAGAGCTGGAGCACGCCAAGCAGCGCGGCGCCACCATCTTCGGTGAAATGGTGGGTTACGGAAACACCTGCGACGCCTACCACGCCACGGCTCCCCGTCCGGACGCCAGCACGCAGTCCCGTTCCATCATGGACGCCCTCAGCGAGGCCCACTTCGACGCATCCAAGGACAATCTCTATATCAACGCACACGGTACGGGCACCCACCTGAACGACCTGGCCGAAACCCAGGCCTGCAAGATTGCCCTGGGAGATTTTGCCTACAAGGCACACATCTCCTCCACCAAGTCCATGACCGGCCACATGTTCGGCGCCGCCGGTGCTACGGAGGCCATTGCCACCATCCTGGCCCTGAAGGAAGGCATCTGCCCTCCCACCATCAACCTGGACACCCCGGACCCGGAATGCGACCTGGACTACACCCCGAACGTAGCCGTAAAGACCAAGCTCACCCTGGGTCTGTCCAACTCCTTCGGCTTCGGCGGCCACAACGCCTGCGTCGCCTTCAGACCTTATAACAATGAATAAGGAAGAAATCCAGAAGATACTTCCCCACCGGGGACTCATGCTGCTGGTGGATACCATGGAGATGGACGAAAATGGTGTCTGCCATGCCAGCTACCGCGTCCCCGACCATCCCTTTTTCTGTGACGGGCACTTCCCGGGCAACCCCATCGTCCCCGGCGTCATCCTTTGCGAGATGATGGCCCAGGCCAGCAGCGGTCTCTATCCGCAGGCCTTCAAGGACAACCTGATGGTGTACCGGGGAATGGACAACGTCAAGTTCCGCCACGAAGTCCGTCCCGGAGACCTGTGCGAGACAAGTGCTATCCTGGTGGAAAGGAAAGGCAGCCTCTTTGTCTGCGAAGCCACCCTGTCCGTCGGCGGAATACGCTGCTGCCAGGGACGCATTACCCTGGCGGCTGTCCCGAAAGCATAAAAAAACCGGTCCGTGAAAGACCGGTTTTTTTATTCGTGTTTGGCAAGGCGCTCCCAGGCGAGTTGCTCCCATTTGGTACCCGGACGGCCGTAGTTGGCGTAAGGGTAGATAGAGATGCCGCCGCGGGGCGTAAAGAGACCTGTAACCTCGATGTATTTGGGATCCATCAGCTTGACCAGGTCCTTCATGATGGTGTTGACGCAGTCCTCGTGGAAATCACCGTGGCTGCGGAAGCTGAACAGATACAGTTTCAGGGACTTGGATTCCACCATCTTGACGTCGGGGACGTAGCTGATGCGGATTTCGGCGAAGTCCGGCTGGCCCGTGATGGGACACAGGGTGGTGAATTCCGGGCAGTTGAAACGGACCCAGTAGTCGTTCTCCTGATGCTGGTTCACGAAAGTCTCCAGCACCTCGGGGGCATAGTCCTGGCTGTACTCGGTGTGCCGGCCAAGGGCTTTGAGGTCTTCGGGATTGCGTGCCATATTATTCTTCTCCTGCTTCTTTGAGACGTTCTGCGTTTTCTGCGATCTGCAGCTGGTCGATGCACTCCTGGATGTCACCGTCCATAAAGACGGGCAGGTTGTACATGCTCCAGCCGATACGGTGGTCCGTCACGCGGCCCTGCGGGTAGTTGTAGGTGCGGATCTTGGCGCTGCGGTCACCGGTAGATACCATGGTCTTGCGCTTGGCGGCGATGCCGTCCAGGTACTTCTGGTGCTCCATGTTGTACAGACGGGTACGGAGCTCTTCCATGGCGCGGTCCAGGTTCTTCAGCTGGGAGCGCTCCTCCTGGCACTGTACCACGATACCGGAAGGGATGTGGGTAAGACGCACGGCGGAATACGTGGTGTTCACGCCCTGTCCGCCGGGGCCCGATGCGCAGAAGAGGTCCTTGCGGATATCGGCCGGATTCAGCTCGATATCGAACTCGCCGGCTTCGGGGAAGACGGCGACGGAGGCGGCCGATGTCTGGATGCGGCCCTGGGTTTCCGTCTGGGGAACGCGCTGCACGCGGTGCACGCCGGACTCATACTTCATGATGCCGTACACGCCGTCGGTGCTCGAAGAGAGTTTGAACACAATCTGCTTGTAGCCGCCGGCCGTACCGGGGGCCTGGTCGGAGATTTCCAGTTTCCAGCCGCGGCGCTCCGCGAAATGCTGGTACATGCGGAAGAGGTCTCCGGCGAAGATGGCGGCTTCGTCGCCGCCGGTGCCGCCGCGGATTTCCACCATGGCGTTCTTGCTGTCATCCGGATCGGCCGGAATGAGGAGGAGCTTGATCTGCTGCTCCATCTCGGGAAGTTTGGGCTCTATCTCTGCAATCTCGTCCTTGGCCATTTCCTTAAGATCCTCGTCCTTTTCATTCATGAGGATATCCTTGGCCTGCGAAAGCTCCTCCACCAGTCTCTTGTATTCCAGACCGGCGGCGATGATGGGCTGCAGTTCCTTGTAGTCCTTATTGAGCTGGACGAACTTCTTCATGTCCCCGATTACCTCGGGATCGGCCAGTTGTTCTTCCAGTTTCTTGTATTTGTCCTGAAGGCTCAGGACCTTCTCCAGCAACGTATTCTCTGCCATAATGCAATTGTGTTTTAGCCTGCAAAGATACGAATTTTTTTCGAGTTTTACAGGCCCTTCGCCTTGGCCTCGTCCCAAATGGCGTCCATCTGGGCAAGGCTGAGATCCTTGAAGGATATGCCTTTGCGGAGGGTCTGCTCTTCCAGGTAGGTGAAACGGCGGCGGAACTTCTCGGAGGAACGGTTCAGGGCCGCCTCGGGATCCACACCGTAGAGGCGCGCGGCGTTCAGTACAGAGAACAGCAGGTCTCCGAATTCCATCTCCAGCGCGGAGGGGTCATCGGAACGGGACGCCTCGGTCACCTCCCCAACCTCTTCCTGGACCTTGGCCCAGACATCCTCTTTCTTTTCCCAGTCAAAGCCGCAGCCACGGGCTTTTTCCTGCATGGCGACGGCCTTCACCAGCGCGGGCATGGCCTTGGGAATGCCGGCCATGATACGTTTGTTGCCATCTTTTTCCTTAGCCTTGACCAGCTCCCAGTTGTCTGCGATTTCCTTGGCCGTAGTGGCCTCGCCGGCATGGGGGCCGAAGACATGCGGATGGCGGAACACCATCTTGTCGCAGACTTTCTGGATGGAATCTGCAATGTCAAACGCACCTTCCTCCTGTCCCATGCGGGCATAGAAGACCATGTGATAGAGCAGATCTCCGATTTCCTTGGCCGTAGCCTGGCGGTCTCCTTCCAGGATGGAGTCACTCAGTTCATAGACCTCCTCCTCGGTGAGACGGCGGATGGAATCGAAGGTCTGCTCCGCATTCCAGGGGCATTTCTCCCGAAGGGCGTCCATAATATCCAGCAGGCGGCCGAAAGCCGCCACTTTTTCTTCTCTTGTATGCATATGGTTCTTATTTTCCAAATCGTTCAAAAGCCGCGCGCTCCAGGGCTTCGCGGTCTTCGGGGTGGGCGATACTAATGAGCAGCCGCGCCCGTTCCTGCAGGGACTTGCCGTAGAGGTTCACGGCACCGTATTCCGTCACCACCCACTGCACGTCCGCGCGGGGCGTGACGACGCCGGCGCCCGGTTTCGGGACGGGGACGATCTTGGGCTCCCCGTGCGAAGTGCGCGAAGCCAGCGCGATGATGGCCTTGCCCCCCTTCGACATCTTGGCCCCCCGCACGAAATCCAGCTGGCCGCCCGTACCGGAATAGATACGCGTGCCGATGGAATCCGCGCACACCTGGCCGGTAAGATCCACCTCCACGGCGGAATTGATGGAAACCACATTTGGGTTCCGGGCGATGACACAAGGGTCGTTCGTATAGGCGATGTCCCGCATCTGCACGGCGGGATTGCGGTCGATGAAGTCGTACACCCGCTGCGAACCCAGCAGGAAAGAAGCCACCACCTGCCCGCGGTCGATGGCCTTGCAGGAGCCGTCGATGACGCCCTTCCGGATGAGGTCCAGGGCACCGTCGGCAAACATTTCCGTGTGCAGGCCCAGGTGCTTGTGGCCGGAAAGAGAGGCGCACACCGCGTTGGGAAGCGAGCCGATGCCCATCTGCAGGCAGGCCCCGTCCGGAACCAGTTCTGCGCAGTGCCGGCCGATGGCGATGTCCGTCGCGGAAGGCTGGACATAGTCCTTGGTGATAAGGGGACGGTTATCCCGGACGAGGGCAGTGAAGCGCTCCACCGGGATGAGATCTCCGAAAGCGAAGGGAACGCGGGGGTTCACCACCGCGATGCGCTCGCGGGCCACCTCCAGGGCGGCGACGGAACAGTCCACGGAGGTACCGAGGGACACCATTCCGTCCACAGGCTCAGAGACCTGGACCATGGCCACGTCACAGCGAAGGGCTCCGCTGCGGTACAGGGCCTGTGACTCCGACAGGTGTGCGGGTAGATAGTCCGCCACGCCGGCCTGGACGCTGGCGCGCAGGTTGGGGCCGACGAAAAAACCCTGGTCGAAGAAAGATCCGGCATATTCAGCGCTGCCGTAGGGGGCAGGGCCTTCCGTATGAAAGTGGTGGAAGTGGACGTCCGTGAGTTCACCGGCCCTGCGGCACAGGGCCTCGATGAGGATGTGCGGAACACTGGCGATGCTGGAGAGGTGGATGTGGTCTCCGCTGCGCACCGCACGGACGGCCTCTTCGGCCGATATGAATACTAACTGAGCCATATTCTTACAAATTTAGTTATTTTTCGTATATTTGGACGAGATAGATTTCACTTTCATCTGCCATGAAACGCCTTTCTCTTATTCTTTTGGCCGCCATTTGCTTCTTATCGGCCGCCTGCCAGTCCTCCGTGAACGGAGTCACCGAATTCTCGTTCCGCAATCCCATCCTTCCCGGCTTCCACCCGGACCCTTCCATCTGCCGTGTCGGAGACGATTACTACATTGTGAACTCCACGTTCCAGTACTTCCCGGGCGTTCCGGTTTACCATAGCCGGGACCTCTTCCATTGGGAACTCATCGGCAATGTCCTTGACCGCGAGACCCAGCTTCCGCTGGAGAAGACCACCGCCGACAAAGGCATCTACGCCACCACCATCCGTTACAACGAGGGCGTGTTCTACATGATCACCACCAACGTAACCCTGGGGCGCAATTTCTACGTGACCGCCACAGACCCCGCCGGTCCCTGGTCGGAGCCCATCTGGCTGGAACAGGGCGGAATCGACCCCTCTTTCTACTTTGAAGACGGGAAGTGCTATTACGTAAGCAACCCGGACGCCACCATCACCCTTTGCGAGATAGATCCCGCCACCGGAGAGCAGCTCACCGAGAGCCGCCCCATCTGGAAAGGAATGGGCGGACGCTTCCCGGAAGGACCGCATATCTATAAGGTAAAAGGCTGGTACTACCTGCTCATTTCCGAAGGAGGAACCGAGCTGGCCCATTCGCTCACCGTCGCCCGCAGCCGCTCTCCTTACGGCCCTTACGAGGCCTGCCCGAACAATCCCATCCTTACTCACTGCCGCCACGAGACCGAGACGGACCAGATCCAGGGAACCGGCCACGGAGACTTTGTCCAGGCGCCCGACGGCTCCTGGTGGGTTGTCTTCCTGGCCTACCGCAACTTCGGCGGCAACTATCACCACCTGGGCCGCGAGACCTTCCTGGCCCCCGTACGCTGGGAGAAAGGCTGGCCGGTGGTCAATGACGGAAAGCCCATCACCCAGGAAATGGGTGGCAGCGCTCCCCGCCGCACCAGCGAATACACGGAATCTTTCGAGCGTCCCCTGGGCCCCGACTGGCTCTATATCCAGAACCCGGATTCCAGCCGCTACGATAGCGGGAACGGCCGCCTCATCCTGCAGGGAAGCGGTTCCCTGTCCGGCAACGACCATCCCACCTTCGTCGCCTGCCGTCAGGAAAGTGAAGTGGCCAGCGTGGAGACGGAAGTACTCCTGCTCAACGACGGAGAAGCCGGCCTCACCGTCTATCAAACCCACGAGGCCCATGTGGAACTGGCCGTCAGGCGCAGCGGGAACAAGGCCGAGGCCGTCGTCCGGAACAAGGTACTGAGCATCGATTACACCGCCGCCACTCTTCCGTTATCCCATCCGACAGCCCATCTGAAGATTACCTCCGACGGCCTGCATTACCACTTCCTGGTGTCGGAAGACGGGCAGGACTGGAAGCCGATGGGACAGTTCCGCTGCGCCCTCCTGAGCACGGAAGTCGCCGGCGGATTCACAGGCGTCACCATGGGCCTGTATGCGGAAGGAGCGAAAGCTGCCTTTACCTATTATTCAAAAAAGGAGAAGTGAACGCGTCCGTAGGAGCGTTCCTTGACAAAGCGGGGATGCTCCTTGAAGGAATGCTCATCCCCGTGCTCCAGGATGAAATAGCATCCCGGATGCAGAATATCCAGTGAGAAAACCAGATCGGGCAGGCCCGCAAGGCCCTCCAGGGCATAGGGCGGGTCTGCGAAGATGATATCGAACTTCTCCCGGCAGATGGGGAGGAAGTCGAAGACATTGTCGCGCACCATGGTGACGTTGGACAGTCCCAGGCGAGCGGCTTCCGTCTTGATAAAGCTGGCGTTTTCCCGGGCCATTTCCACGCTGTAAACGCGGGACGCGCCACGGGAGGCGAACTCAAAGGCGATGGAACCGGTTCCCCCGAACAGGTCCAGGACCTTCAGGTCTTCGAACTCATATTCGTTGTCCAAGATATTGAACAGGCCCTCCTTGGCGAAATCCGTGGTGGGACGCGCCTTGTATCCTGCCGGCGGCAGGACACTCTTGCCCTTGAGTTTTCCGCCGATAATCCTCATAACTGCACCACGGATTTGAAGTAGCGATACAGGGACATTTCCGCATCGGGATCCAGCGGGGTGCGGAAACAGACGGTGGATACTTCCGGATTAAGCTGCAGACGCTTGAGGCTGAGGAAAAGGAAGTATTCCGCCGTGGTGAAGTCCGGCGCTTCGAAGACATTCGCGAGGCACAGGCTCTTGCCCTGTGCTATTGCCAGATGCAGGTAGCCGCCGTGCCAGGAGGCGACGATCTTGTTGTAGTCCGGAAGGGAGTCCAGCCGGCACAGGAGATAGTAAAGTTCCGGGAGCACGCGGGCGGGCGTGCCGGAGGTGGGCAGCACGGTCTGGGCCACTACTTTGGACAGGGACTCGTCCAGGGAGTTGGAGAACACGAGGGTGGCGGCAAGACCGGGAACCGGAACGGTTTCCACAAAGTCCGACTCGCGGAGCGAGGCCACCTCCGAAAGGGCTTTCCGGGCCGATGCGGAATCCAGGAAAGCGTCCGGAACCAGGGCCACCTTGGGGGTGAGGAGCGAAATCTCCACATGGTCGTAGCGGCGCTGGAACTCCGGGATGGTGAATACTCGTTCGGGCGTGAGCCAGGGCGAACCATTAAAAGAAAATCCACTCAAGGAGACTTGAATGGATATTCCTTTGTTTGATGTGTCTGTACGGTCCATGGATGGACGGAATACTATTCCCAGTTACCGGCGTTGTTGTTGGGAGCGGTCACGCTGCCAACCTGCAGGCCTTCGTACTTGTTCTGGTCCTTACGCTCGGCATCCAGGTTGATGCGGAGCTGATTGTCCAGACCCTTGCACAGAGCCTTGTAAGGCATGCGGGCCTCGAACAGGGGCACCTGTACACCGGAGACGGTCTTGATGGCGGATTCCATCTGGACGGGCTCACCACCGGAGAAGGGAATGAAAGCCAGGGAATCGATGACGAAGTCCTTGCGGCTGTGGAACAGGGTGTCGCGGACAGGGATCTCGGTGACGGTGGAGAACACGACTTTCTGGCCGGCGGCATAGGCGGCAGCCAGTTTGGCGGTCATCTCGGCGGGCTTCAGGTTGCGGTTGGCTTTCTTGATAGCCTCGGTGTTGGCCACTGCGAGGGAGTCGTCCAGGGAGCCGATCTGCATCACGATGTCCATCTTGCCGGTCTCATAGAACAGCTTGAGGGAATCCACGGTGGGAGAGAAACGGCCGTTCACGCTCTTGAAGGCCTCCTGAAGGGTACGGATGTCCTTCAGGCGCTGAATGGCGACCTGGGAGCGGGCAGCCACCTCTTTCTTGAACTGCACCGGCTTCTGGACGCTCTTGATGATGAAGAAGGTGAGCAGGCAGATAACGACTGCGAGACCAATCTCGAGAGCAATTTTGACAGATTTGTTCATTATTGTGTTGTTTTATTATTTCAAAAGTTCCGACAAAGTTAGCAAAATCATTTCTCAAAAGCAATAATCTTTTGTAAATTTGCGGAGCTGAAAAAACTCTGCGCATGGAATTCATCCGACAGGAAAATATCCCGGTCCTGAGGCAGTGGATAACCGCCTCGGCACGCCCTATAATCCTGGCCCACACGCATCCGGACGGAGACGCCCTGGGCGCGACGGCCGGCCTGGCGCTGTACCTGCGCAGCCTGGGGAAAGACGCCGCCGTCGTCCTTCCCGACACCCCCGCGGCGAACCTCCTTTTCATCCTGCCGGAAGCAGTCCCCTGCCTCTGCGCAGACCAGGACGGAGACGCCGCCCGTACCCGCATCGCCGAAGCAGACCTCATCATCCTGGCCGATGCCAACGCCTTCAACCGGGTAGAGGGCCTGGAACCTGTCCTCAGCGCTTCCAAAGCCCCCAAAGTCCTTGTGGACCACCACCTGAACCCGGACACGGAAGCCTTCGGCCTGGTGTTCTCCACACCGGAGATCTCCTCCGCCTCGGAGGTCGTCTTCTGGTTGCTGAAAGCCCTTTCGACTCCGGAGTCCCATGCCCCCGAGGGAGCATCGGCCCGTTTATCTGCGAGCGAGGGGGCATGGACTCCGGAGGCAAAAACGGCAGTGGGCACCGTGCTGATGGCAGGGATGACCACCGACACCAACAACTTTGCCAATTCGGTGTTTCCTTCGACGTTCAGGATGGCGTCGGAACTGCTCGCCGCCGGCGTGGACCGGGATGCCCTTCTCCAGAAGCTCTACAACAGTTACCGGGAAAACCGGGTGCGCCTGATGGGCTACATGCAGAGCGAACAGCTCCGCATCCTGCCCAACGGAGCCGCCTACATGGTCCTCACCCAGGATATCCAGCAGCACTTCGACATGCAGGACGGCGAAAGCGAAGGCCTGGTGAACGTGCCGCTGAGCATCGGCCGGGTGAAACTGAGCGTCCTGGTGAAGGAAGACGCCGGGCACTTCCGCGTGTCCGTGCGCTCCAAGAAGGGCACCAGCGCCCAGCAGCTGGCCCAGCGCCATTTCCATGGCGGCGGCCACGAAAATGCCGCCGGCGGCAAGATCCTCATCGGCGAAGACATTCCCTCTCCCGAAGCGGCGCCCGCCTACCTGGAACAGATCCTCAAAGACTACCTTGCATGAGAAAGCTTCTCCTCATATCGGCCTCGCTCCTTGCGCTGGCGGCCTGCACCAAACAGTCGCTGCAGACCACCTACGACAAGCAGACCGGCTACATCGAAAACTTCGTGCGCACCCAGATGGCGAACGACCCCACCGCCACGCTCACCCGTAACGGAGGGGCATACAGGGTTATCCTGAAGGACACGCTCGATCCCACGCGGGATTCCCTCGGATGGGGGCAGCGCGTTTCGCTCTACTATGGCTGCTTCACGCTTCAGTCGGCCTCTCTGTCGGCCTCCAATCTGGTGGCTACCAACCTGGAGAGCCTGGCCACCCAGGCGCACTGGAGCCTTTCGGACGCCAGCCGGTTCAAGCTGGACACCCTCACTCTGGACAATACCCTGGTCCGGGGACTGGCAGACGGCCTGGCGGGCGTGCAGCCCGGAGACGAGGGCTATATTCTCTTTACCGGAAAATATGGCTACGGAAAAACCGAGCGGGGCACGATTCCTGCATTGAGCGCCCTGGCTTATTACATTTTGATTGAAGAAATTTTGCCCAATGAATAAAACAATCCTGATTCCCCTGGCCGCCGCCTGCCTCCTGGCCGGCTCCTGCGCCAAACAGACTGTATCTACCACCGGACAGCACGCCAAAGAATATATCCAGCTCTGGATGGAAAAGAACCATCCCGGAGTCGCCGCCGATGCAAACGGCCTGTACGTCATCAGTGACAAGGCCGGCTCCGGAGAACAGTGGGACGACGCAAACCCCTACGTGCTGGTTTCCTCCACCATCCGCACGCTGGACGGCACCATTTCCTCCACCACCAGCGAGGAACTGGCCCGCCAGCTGGGCACCTACTCGAAGAGCGCCTATTATGGCCCCAAATACCAGTACGTCGGAAGCGGCTACAGCTATGCCGGCGTAGATGCCATGCTGCAGGGCATGCGTATCGGCGGCACCCGTACGGCCGTCATCCCCGCCTGGATGCTCACCTCCAGCCGTTACAAAACCCAGCAGGAATACATCGACAACTGCTCCGGCAGCACTCACTTCATTTACGAAATTACGCTCGAAGGACAGACGCAGGACCCCAACGCGGACGAAATCGTCCGGCTCCGCAACTACGTGCTCGAGCAGTATGGCGTCATTGAATCCACTTCCTATGACGAGGAGGCGGAACCCGACAACAGTTTCTTCTTCGTGAGCGACGTGTCCGGCTTCAACGAGGAGGACGCCCTTTCTTCCACCGCCACCGTAAAGATCAACTACACCGGCAAACGCCTGGACGGGACCATCTTTGACACCACCCTTGAGAAAGTGGCCAAGGACGCCGGCATCTATTCTTCCCAGCGCACCTACGAACCCCAGTCCGTCACCTTCTCCGAGAAATATTCGGATATCTCCATGGGCGGCAGTTCCTCGCTTGTAGCAGGCTTCAAGGGCGGTCTTTCCCTCATGAAGTGGAAGGGCCAGAAGGCCACCGTCCTGTTCACGTCCAAGCACGGTTACGCAGCCAGCGGCAGCGGCAGCGCCATCCCGGGCTACGCTCCGCTCATCTTTGAACTGGAAATCCTGAACGATTAATGGGTAGTACCGCCATCCCTACAGAACTGGGCACCAAGCCCATCGGCGCGCTCATCAGGCAATACGCCGTTCCTGGCATCATCGCCATGACGGCGTCTTCGCTGTATAATATGGTGGACAGCGTTTACATCGGCCATATTCCCGATGTGGGCTCCCTGTCCATCGCCGGCCTGGCCATCACCTTCCCGCTGATGAACATCTCCACCGCGTTCGGTACGCTGGTGGGCGTGGGCGCGGCAACCATGATTTCCGTGCTCCTGGGCCAGAAGAACTACAAGGTGGCCGGCAAGGTCCTCTCCAACGAGGTCACGCTGAACATCCTCACCGGCCTTGTCTTCACGGTGATGACGCTGTTGTGGATGGATCCCATCCTGCGCTTTTTCGGGGCGTCGGACGCCACCCTCCCCTTTGCCCGCGATTACATGACGGTCATCGCTCTGGGCAACATCATCACGCACCTGTACTTCGGCCTCAACTCCGTGGTGCGGTCCTCCGGCAATCCGAAGCTGGCCATGAAGCTCACCCTGTTCACGGTCGTTTCCAACGCCATCCTGGACCCTGTCTTCATCTATGTGCTGGACATGGGCATCCAGGGAGCCGCCCTGGCCACCGTCCTGTGCCAGTTCATGTCCCTGTGCTATACCCTGTGGTACTTCCTTGACCCGGAACGGTTCCTTCACCTGCCCCGTTCCCCGAAGATGTTCCGCGTGGACTGGAAAATCGCCAAGGACTCCCTCGCGATCGGCCTGGGCCCCTTCCTGATGAACCTCGCCAGCTGCATCGTGGTGCTGTTCATCAATCAGCAACTGGTCAAATGGGGCGGAGACCTGGCCATCGGCGCCTACGGAATCGTGAACCGGCTGGTGTTCCTGTTCGTAATGATCGTGATGGGATTCAACCAGGGCATGCAGCCCATCGCCGGCTATAACTTCGGCGCCCGGCAGTATGCCCGCGTGCGGGACGTCTATGTCAAGACGGCCCTGTGGGCCACCCTTGTCACCACGCTGGGCTGGGTAGTCTTCGTGTTCCTGCCGCAAACGGCCGTGAACATCTTCACCAACGACCCCGTCCTCATGGAGAAAGCCTCCCGGGGCCTGCAGAAAATGAACGTGGTCTTCCCCATCGTGGGTTTCCAGATGGTAACCACCAACCTCTTCCAGTGCCTGGGCATGGTGCGCAAGTCCATCCTGCTGTCCCTGTCCCGGCAACTGCTGTTCCTCCTTCCCTGTATCTATCTGCTCCCGGCGCTCCTGGAGTCCGAGAACGGAGTGTGGTACAGTTTCCCTATCTCCGACATTGTATCGGCCCTCCTTACCGGCATCTTTGCGGCCGGACTCCTGAGGAAACTGGGCCGGCTCAAAGACGGAGACGATCCTTCCATCCTGGGCAGTCAAATCTAAACGCATATGAACACCCTCATCAATATCGGCCGTTCATTCGGCAGCGGTGGCGGTTCCATCGGCCAGGCCATCGGCAAAAAACTGGGGATTCCCTTCTACGACAACGAACTCATCTCCAAGGTCGCGGAGGAGAATGGCTATTCGCGTAACCTGTTCGCCGGCGAGGAGAAACGCAGCCTCTTCTCCATGAGCAGTTTCTTCGCCTCCAGCCGCCTCAGCTACATGGACAGCGGGTACGTCAACGACGACGTCATGTTCAACATCCAGAGCGAAGTCATCCGCGGCATCGCGGAGAAAGGGGACGCCGTCATCATCGGCCGATGCGCAGACTACATCCTGCGGGAGAAGAAGTGCCTGAACGTGTTCATCGGCGCGCCCGAGGAATACCGCATCCAGCGCCTCATGAAGGAGGAAAACCTCACCGAAGACGAGGCCGAGAAACTCATGCGGAAGAAAGACCGCACCCGCGAGACTTATTACAATTACTACACCTTCGGAGCATGGGGACATGCCTCGAACTATCATCTATGTGTGGACAGTTCCGTGCTGGGAATCGACGGCACGGCAGACTACATCATCGACTTCGGCCGCCGCGCCGGTCTCATTAAGTGAGGCCCCGGCGTTTCATATACCTCGTACCGGTCTTCCTGCTGGCAGGCTATCTGCTGGGCGGGAAGCAGCGTTTTTCCGGCGCATCCTTCCTCCCGGCCCGGGAAGAGGCCATCGCATGGAAGGAGGATCTGCACGGAACGCTTGACAACGAGCTTTCCCAGCTCCCGAAGATGGACCATTCCATCGACAGTTTCCTCAACTTCTGGGGCCTTCACGGAGCGTCGCTCGCCATCGTGCGCAACGATTCCCTCGTCTATGCGCGGGGCTACGGATGGGCCGATGCCACCACGCGCATGAACCCGGACATCCGCATGCGTCTGGCTTCGGTCTCGAAGCTGCTCACCGCCGTGGGCATCATGCGGCTGCAGGAACAGGGAAAGGTTTTTCTGGAGACGCCGGTCTTCGGCCCCTTCGGCATCCTTAACGAATACGACTCCTGCATCAAAGACGACCACTACTACCAGATGACGGTAGAACACCTGCTGCGCCATCAGGGCGGTTTTTCCCAGCGCGGAGGCGACGTGATGTTCAATACGGGCCGATTCATGCAGCAGCACAATCTCTCGGAGCCCCCCACCACAGACTATCTGGTGCGCAAGGAACTGGCCCGCCGGCTCACCTTTGAACCGGGGAGCTATCAGGAATACTCCAACTTCGGCTATCTGCTGCTTTCGCTGGTCATCGAGAAGGCGTCGGGAATGTCCTATGAGGAGTTCATGCAGAAGGAAGTCTTCGGGCCGGCCGGCTGCCGGCACTTCGCCCTGGGCGGGGACTACCTGAAAGACCGTCTCCCCGGCGAGACCCGTTACTACATGCATCCGGAGGCGGAGCCGGGACCCTCCTTCGACGGCAAGTTCGCATCCGTAGAGAAGTGTTACGGAGGCAATTACATTTCCGGCCTGTACGGGGCCGGCGGCTGGATCGGCTCTTCCGTGGAGCTGGCCCGCCTGGTGTGTTCCATCGACGGGCACGGGCCCGTTCCGGATATCCTGGAGCCTTTTTCCGTGGGGCAGATGACGCACTACTTCGACGAGAGTACCTTCGGCCTGGGCTGGGTGGACTGCAAACCGGACGGTGAGTGGACGCGCACCGGTTCGTTCTCGGGGACATCGGCCCTTATCAAAGTCTATCCCGACGGAGAGACCTGGATCATGGTGACCAACACCAGCGCCTGGCGCGGCTCCCGCTTCACGCGCAACACCGCCGCCCTCTTCAAGAACCTCCGCGGCCGCTTCTCTTCACAGCTTCCCGCACGGGATTTGTTCCGGGATTAGCGCCGGTGCCCCCCGGGGGGGGGGTGCGGTGTGCTTTCGGTGCGCGGGGGCGTTGCGATTTCGGTGTGCTTACGGTGCGCGTGGGCGTTGCGATTTCGGTGTGCTTACGGTGCGCGTGGGCGTTGCGATGGCCGAAGGAATTTGGTTTTTCGCAAAGCCTTGCGAAAAATAAATTCCTTCGGCCGTGGGCCCAGTCAGCCGTGGGACCATTCGGCCATTGGCCTAATGCGACAAATATATTCTTCGCTAGAGGGAAGTTCAGAATGACGGAGATGCCCTGTCACCTCTCGGTGGACTTGTTCATCCGGGGGTTAAAGCACGGTGATGGGGGTCAGAAGGCCGAAAGTGTGCTTTAAACAGGTGCGCGAGGTGGGGTTAAAGCACAGTGATAGGGGTCAGGAGGCCGAAAGTGTGCTTTAAACAGGCTGCGCGGGAGCGTTGCGATGGCCGAAGGAATTTGGTTTTTCGCAAAGCCTTGCGAAAAATAAATTCCTTCGGCCGTGGGCCCTTACGAACAAAAGCGTAATTCCCGGCAAATCCTGCTTAAGATCGTCACCACTGACGAACAAAAGCGTAATTCACCGCAAATCCTGCTTAAGATCGTCAGCGGCGTCGGTTGCAGATTCGGGCGAAATGTTTATCTTTGTGGCTCAAGGTTAGTTAAGATATGAAAGAGATTTACTTTGCCGGCGGCTGCTTCTGGGGCGTCGAGCATTTTTTCAAAGGAGTGGACGGAGTGGCCGAGGCCATGCCCGGTTATGCCAACGGCAATACCGATAATCCCACCTACAAAGAAGTATATACAGATACGACCGGCTTTGCCGAGACTGTACGGGTGCGTTACAATCCGGACCGTGTGAGCCTGGATTTTCTCACGCGCATGTTCTTCACGGTGACAGATCCCCTTACCCTCAACCGGCAGGGCCATGACGAGGGAACCCGCTACCGCAGCGGCGTGTTCTATGTGGACGGAGAGGACCGCGCCGTGATTGAGACCGTGTTCCAGGAGGTATCGGCCAAACTGGGCGTGCCGCTGGTGACCCAGCTGGAGCCGCTCAAGAACTTCTATCCGGCCGAGGAGTACCATCAAAACTACCTGGACAAGAATCCGGATGGCTATTGCCACCTGTCCCTGAAGACCTTCTCCTACCTGCGTCTGTACCAGGATGCGAAACTGTATCTGGGAGACGAAACGGACACCGTGGCACGGATGGCCAACCTGGCCGCCCTCATCGCCAAAAAGATGCACTTCTTCTGGACGGGCTTCTACCGCGTCATAGACTCGGAACTGGTACTGGGACCGTTCCAGGGAACGGCGGCGTGCTTCCGTATCGGCTTTGGAAAGGGCGTGTGCGGCACGGCCTGGAAAGAGAAAAAGACCATCGTGGTCCCCGACGTGGAGGAGTTCCCCGGCCACATAGCCTGCAGCAGCGAATCCAAGTCGGAGATCGTGGTGCCGGTATTCAACGAAAAAGGCGACGTAACGGCTGTCCTTGACATTGACGACAACCAGTACGCCACCTTCGATAACACAGACGCCGCCTGGCTGGAATGGCTGGCGGCGCTCGTCTAAGGATTATTCCATCAGTTTCTTGTACTTGAAGCGCTTGGGTTCCGTATCTCCCAGGCGCATTTTTCTGTTCTCTTCGTACTCCTGGTAGTTGCCTTCGAAGAACACCACCTTTCCTTCACCTTCGTAGGCCAGGATGTGCGTGGCGATACGGTCCAGGAACCAGCGGTCGTGGGAGACCACCACGGCGCAGCCGGCGAACCCGTCCAGACCCTCTTCCAGGGCTCGGATGGTGTTCACGTCCACGTCGTTGGTAGGTTCATCCAGCAGGAGCACGTTGCCCTCGTCCTTCAGGGTCAGGGCCAGGTGCAGACGGTTGCGTTCACCGCCGGAGAGCACGCCGCACTTCTTTTCCTGGTCTGCTCCGGAGAAGTTGAAGCGGGACACCCAGGCGCGGGCGTTCACGTCACGGCCTCCCATGCGCACCCACTCGGAATTGCCGGCGATGGTCTCGTACACGGTCTTGTCCGGGTCGATGGACCGGTGCTGCTGGTCCACATAGGAAATCTTCACGGTCTCGCCGATCTCGATGCTGCCGGAATCCGGCTTCTCGATGCCCATGATAAGGCGGAAGAGCGTAGTCTTGCCGGCGCCGTTCGGGCCGATGACGCCCACGATGCCTGCCGGCGGCAGCTCGAAGGACAGATGCTCGAACAGGAGCTTGTCCCCGTAGGCCTTGGAGACGTCGTTGAAGCGGATGACCTTGTTGCCCAGGTGCGGTCCGTTGGGGATATAGA
>JAEEXZ010000037.1 GCA_016288055.1 Bacteroidales bacterium | reverse complement strand
CGGTCATCGGCCTGGAGGCCGAGAAGCAGATGGCTCTTACGGGCGAGTACCCCGACATCGTGATCGCCTGCTTCGGCGGCGGCTCCAACTTCTGCGGCCTGGCCCTTCCGTTCATGCGCCACAAGATCTCCGGCGAGAAGAACACCCGCTTCATTGCCGCCGAGCCCAGCTCCTGCCCCAAACTCACCAAGGGTAAGTTCGAGTACGACTTCGGCGACGAGGCCGGCATGACCCCGCTGCTCCCCATGTTCACCCTGGGTCACAGCTTCAAGCCCGCCTCCATCCATGCCGGCGGCCTGCGCTACCACGGTGCGGGCGTCATCCTCTCCCAGCTCATGAAGGACGGCTACATGGAGGCCGTGGACATTGACCAGCTGGATTCCTTCAAGGCCGGCGTGCTCTTTGCCCAGACCGAAGGCATCATCCCCGCTCCGGAAAGCTGCCATGCCATTGCCGCCACCATCAATGAGGCCCTGAAGTGCAAGGAAACCGGCGAGCAGAAGACCATCCTCTTCAACCTCTCCGGCCACGGCTTCGTGGACATGGCCGCCTACGACAGCTACTTCTCCGGCGAAATGCAGAATTACACCGTCACCGAGGAAGAACTGGCCAAATTCATCGCCAGCGCCGATGCCCTGAACAAATAGCCGTTTTTGTTAACGGTTTGATTAGTAGTGTATTATGCAATCTCCTCCCTGCCGCGAGGCCGGGAGGAGATGTTTTTATTAATTGATAATAAGTACTTTAACGAAAACGGGGCTTAGTTCACGCAGATGGCGGGAACCACGCCGACGCCTGTGCTGTTGACCTCCTGCGCACTGGGGGAGGGGAAGTCGTTCACGATGGCGGCCTGCTGGTCCGTACGCTCGACGGTGATGCGGTGGAAGTACGGAGGAAGGATGGGGGTGCGCAGCCACCAGAAGGTGGAATACTCGTCATCGAAATGGAGGGCGCCGTGGGCGCGGGTGAAATCCGTCAGCGGACGCTTCTGGCCCTTGTAAGTAGTGCTGGTGTCGGATGCCTTCCAGGTTTTTCCGGAGCTGAAGATTTTGAGCGCATTCTCCGGCGTTACCGTGGGAGGAACCTCTATGAAACCATAGTCCTTGCGGATGACATCGGCGGGCGTGAGCAGGAACACCTTGTCCTTGGTGTTATTGCTGGTGAACTTGGGGAAGTAGGTGCGCTTGTGGTTCTCTCCCTTTTCGTAATAGAGGTTTCCTTCGTAGATCTTGGCATCAAGCGCCGTGAGCTCCTGGACGATGGACAGGCCGGCGTTCTTGCGGCTGCTGTTATCCACCGTAGTGGTGGCAATCTTGCTCTGGGCTTCCGGCGAAAACGCGGTCTGGAGGAAGCCCCGGCCAACAAACTCGTCATTCGTACGAGTCACGGGCGGCGTTCCCTTGACATAGGCGTTCTCGTCTCCCTGGAGGTAGGCGATGCCGTTGAGGAAAGCGCGTATGCGGCTGTGCTCGTAGTTGTTGTGCTGGATGTAGCTGCCGTCCTTGAGCTGGCGCAGCGTCACGTCCAGTGTGAAGTAATGCTGCGTACCGTCGATGCCCTCGAACATGGCATAGTCTCCCCAGGTGTCGTTGAAGGGCTCGCAGGTGAGGGCGACCTCGGCCAGGAGAAGCTTCTTGCCGGTACCGTTGTAATTGGAGGTAAGGATGCGCCACTTGATGGGCTCCACCTTGAAGTAACGGTACGACTTTTTGTACTTGTTCTGAACTTTTGTGCCATCGCTGTAACGGAATCCCCTGGGACCCTCGTAGCCGCTGGCCTTGTTTTCCATGATCTTTATGTACCAGCATCCATCGCTGCCCTTATAATAGGTATGGGCGCCCACCACGACGTATTTGGACTCGTTCACTGTCACATTTTCCGCCTTGATGGTCTGGGGCCAGTCGCCAAATAGGACATATTTGCCGCTTTTTCCTATCGATCCGTCCGTCCCGGCGGGAAGAACCGTATAGGGCGTGCCCGCAAATTCCGACGACGGCATCGGTTTCGCGGCGGAGGCCGATGCCATCGCGGTGGTGGCCGATGCCGCCTTGGTTGTCGCTTGAGGCTGAGTACTTTGCGGGTTCTCGGACAGGTTGGAAGCCAACTGGTCATTGATCTGGCTGATGGACTCCGAGAGGGCGGTCAGCATGCTCGAGCAGGACGTGCTGGCCGCCATCAACGACAATGCGGCCAGCAGAGTTGCAAAATGGGTTACATGTTTCATGGATGATATAATAGTTCGGTCAGATGTTTCCGTGCGCAATATTAGAAATTATGGGCGAATCCCGGATGTCCGAAATGTCATAAAATATGTACGAATCTTCTTTTTTGCCACTCATTTTGATTTTTTGGGAAGAAGCGTATAACTTTACATCGTGAAAAATTTTTTGAGCTGGAGTACATCAAAAAGTGACAGATTTTGTGAAATATCGGATACCGCATTTCTCAAAAAAAATGGCCAACTTTGAATACTAATTTAATTAAACTTAATCTATCATGGATATTCCTTCACTGAGTCCGCGCCGCGGAAAAGGAACAGTGCGCGTTGGAGATAGCGATGATATAGTACTTATGGAGCATATCGGCGCACTTCCGAAGGGTGCCGTCAAGCTTCTAACGCACGGAATATGGCTTCTTTGCACCGAAGGTCGGGCGCAGTCTGACTACGCCGGACAGAGAATCGAACTCAAAAAGGGAGACCTGGTCCTTTACTGTGCCCACAATGTGGCCGAGAATCTCCTTGCATCGGCCGACTTTGACTGCAAGCAAATCTGGTTCTCCCGTGTCTCCCTGTGGGATATGAACCAGCAGGGAGAGCAGACCCTCATGGATATGGTAACCCTTATCAAACACCCCAAAGTGTCACTTTTTGACGACGAAATTGCACTTTGGGAAGGATACTTCCGTCTCCTGAGTTCCCGTATGCAGGAATGTACTTCGCCTGCGAAGGGAAGTATCGTACATATGCTGTTCGGCGCCCTGGTGCTGGAATCACTCAGCATGCTCCGCCGTGCACATGAGGGTCTCAACCGGTCCGAAGACCATGGCACGATCAATACGTTACGGGGCCGCCGCCTGACCGAGCGCTTCATCCAGCTTCTGGAGGACTGCGACGGCAGGACCCGCCGGATTGACGATTTTGCTAAGCAATTGAATGTCACGCCCAAATACCTGGCGCGCCAGCTGAAGGAGGTCTCCGACCACACACCCAGCGAGTACATTTCCATGTACACGGCCAAGGCCATCGAGCGCCGTCTGCGCTTTACGGACATGACTATGCAGGAAATCGCCGATGATCTGAACTTCGCCAGCGCGTCCTTTTTCGGACGTTATGCGAAGGAGCATTTAGGTATGACTCCCCTGGAATATCGCAAAAAATTCCAGAAGGCTGGGGAGGTGTAGCCGAAAAGGACAGTTTGGTCATGTGAAATATTTTGGGAAAAATCGAACATTACTTTTTTTTCCAATCGTTGCATCTTTGCGGCGTTAAACCTTGTAACACGCAAATAAGCATGCCAAAACGTCTCTTTTCCCTCTTTGTGCTGCTTTCGATGTTCGAATTGGCACAGGCACAAACAGCCCCTTCCCACGAACCGTACTGGTCCGTAGAGTATCAGATGGGGCTGATTAATGTCAATGGAGAAGGAAACTTCTTCCGGATGACCTCCCCTTCCTTTTCTTTCAATGCGGAATACCGCTTTTCTGAACCCCTCGGTGTCCGGGCGGTCTTAGGCGGTTTCCAAGGAAAAGGTTATGTCATCCGTCTCAATGAGTACTATCGTTATCATTATATAAGGGGAGGGGCCGATGTCATGTGGTATCCTTCCTCCTTCCCGGTGAATAATATGTACTTTTTCGCCGGACTGGGCCTGATGGTGGGAACATCCAACGGAGCCCAAAACGTCGATGTCAGTTTCAAGCCTGACTATTTCGAGGGCCTCTGGAGCGCCCCCAAGGTCTTTGTGACGGGTCGCATCGGCGCTGGATATGCCTATCCCCTCACCGACAAGATCGCCGTTACCGGCGAGGCCGCCTTCTCCCTGTATCCTGACTCCGTCAACTCCAAGATGGGCGGAAACATGGACTGCAGCCTGTCCCTGATGGCCGGCATCAAGTATTCCTTCGGCCCTTGCCGGAAGAAGCAGAAGCCCCAGCCCGTTTACGTCCCTCAGCCCGCACCGGTACAGCCGGTCATCGCGGTGGTGGAGGAACCCGCTCCGGAACCGGCCCCTGTCGAAGTGGTTCCTGAACCGGTCGTGGAACCGGAACCTGCCGTCGAAGAAGAGGTGATTCCCGAATCCGTCCGCATCTATTTCACCAGCGATTCCGCTGTGATCAAGGACGAGTACAAATCCAGTCTGGCCACTCTGGCCCAGTTCCTCGCCACCCATCCGGACTGGTACGTCTTCGTGGAAGCCTACGGTGACAGCAAGTTCGGCTCGGCTGCGCACAATCAGGAACTCAGCGAGCGCCGCGTCGCATCGGCCGTCAAGCAGCTCAAGGCGGCCGGCGTCCCGAAAAGCCGGATCCAGACCGTCGCCGGCGGCGGTACCAACAAATTTACGGTAGGCAAGAACGTAAAGAAGAACCGCCTGGTCATTTGCCATCTTCTCCAGAATAATTAATCACAAATAATAATATGAAAAAACCTATTCTGACCATTTCGCTGGCAATCCTTGCCAGCGCGCTGACCACTGTGTCCTGTACCTCGGACCTCAAACCCGACATCGAGCGTATCGAACAGCAGCAGATCGAGGCCGACAAGAGACTCGAAGAAAAGATCGAACAGACGGAATCTTCCCTCCTGGCTTCCCTGAAGAAGACCAGCGATGACCTCGCCGCCGCCAAGGCCGAGCTGGAAGCCGCCATCGCCGAAAAGGTGAGCATCGCCGACTATCAGGCCGCCCTCACCGAATACAGCAACCGCCTGAACCAGATCGTATCGGCCCAGAAGACCGTGGACAACGAGCAGAACGCCGCCCTGGAGGATATCTATGAGAAGATCGGCCAGCTGAAGACCTACGTGGACGGCCAGATCGCCGACCTCAAGACCTACGTGGACGGCGAAGTGACCAAGCTCTACAATACCATCAGCGAGAAAGAGACGGCGCTGTACAATTATATCAATGCCGAAATCGCCAGGCTGCAGGCCCAGATTGATATCCTGAAGGCCCGCGTGCAGTCCATCGTCTTCGTGCCCCAGTACACGGACATGAAGTTCGGCTTGCCTTTCTCCGTGGTGAAGGACAACGCCCCCGCTCCCCACTACGCAGCAGCCGCCGTGGATACCGTGAAGAACATCGTCTATAAGGTATCTCCCGACTCCCTGGCCGGGAGCCTGGCCAAGAACGCGAAGGACATCTTCGGCTTCCTGGTCAAGGATGACCTCAAGACCCGCGCCGTCGCTGCACAGCCGGAACTGGTCATCCTGGAAGCCAAGGGCGACAACACCAACGGTGAAATCGAGTTTGTCCTCAAGCAGAAGGGCTTCGAGCCCACGGCCGTAAAGGGCGACTATGACGTGGACCTGGACCGCTACGCCATCGCCCTCGGCATTGTGGACAGCGACCGCAACCTGGGTATCACCTCTCCTTACACGCAGGCTACCCTGGCCCCCAGCTCCCTGATCACCGTGGACCTCTACAACGTTTATCGTAAGGTAAAGGCCTGTAAGGATGCCAACGGGACCATCGTCATCTCGCCCAACGAGGCCGTGGACGACAACAAGGGCGCCAGCCCCGAGAACCTCGAAATCAAGTACACCGGCGACGTGGCCAAGGCTCCTTCCTACAAGACCGGCTACAAGCCCTCTTACAAAGCAGTCAGCACCTTCCAGAAGGATACGGTAGTCCTCTATGAGAACACCTACCTGGCTGCCTGGGTCTCTTCCAAGAACGGTATCGCCATCGGTCCTTATACCTATGACCAGCTCGACTCCCTGGGCTACAACATCTCTGCGTACGTAAAGCACTCCGAGTCCGAGACCATCGAGACCTCCGTCCCCGGCTACGAGACCACTGCTGCCATCTCCGGTGCCAATGCCGTCGTGAGTGCCCCCGTCACCGAGGCCTTCTCTCCCATCTCCCTGTACTACGATGCTGCCACCAAGTCTTCCAAGATGAGCACCCGCAAGCACCTGGTAGGCAAGTGCGTGGCCAAGACCATCGTCTATAAGACAGGCATCAGCGACGACAGTTACCTCACCCGTACCGCCAAGGTGGATTTCATCCAGGCCGATGATATCTACTTCCTCTTCTCCCTGGATACCCTCAAGTGGTCCTACGCCCAGGATGCCGCCCAGGACAACGCCGCCTTCAAAGGCCTGGATCCCGTCTATGACCGCGCCACGCTGAAGACGCTCAAAGTGGAAGCCAGTGTCGATAACGGCGCTACCTACAAACGTTTCGTGGACGGCTCCGACGAGTTCTGGGGTGTGGAACTCAAGGACTTCGACGCCCTGACCCGCCAGCCCTACTATGCCGCTTCTGAGACCACCGCGACCGACTACGAGTCCGACAAGATTCTGAACCCGGTCAAGAAGGGCACCACCCAAGATGAAGCCACCTTTATCAATACCTACGCAGCTTACGACGCCGCTACCAAGGCCCTGACCTTCGGCCACGCCGCCACCCCCGAGAAGAGCAACTACGCCTTCGTTCACCGGGCTGCCTTTGACAACGGTACGGCCGCCAACAAGAGGACGGCCACCTACGTCCTGAACACCCGCGCCACGGACCTGACCAACGCCAACTCCGTCAACGCCGGCGCCTACATCCTTCCGAACACCTCCGGTTCCCAGTACATCGCCGCCAAATCGGCCTTCGCCGTGACTACGCAGGACCGCAAGCGTGACGTGATCTACGTAACGGGCCAGTCCGGCAGCACCATCCCGCAGTATCCCGCCACCGTCGTGCCTTCCGTGACCACCGCCTCCCTGAACCGCTTCGATGTCCTGGTGAACGGTAACCACTCCTTCACGAATCACGGTGAATACCTCCTCCAGTACGGATACAACGGCGGTACCAGCGTCGCTGAACACTATGAGATCCAGTCCGGTGATATCAAGGACGCCGTTTACGACGCCTTCATCGCCCAGGGCATCTTCACCACCGGCGATTTCGCCTCCTCCGCCGACGCCCTCACCGCCGAGATTGTCAACAACGGCAACATGAACCCCGGTACCGCTTACAATAGCGGTTATAACAGCTACTTCAAGCTGGTCTCCACCGCCAACGACCTCACCCTGCGTTCCCAGGGCGGTTACGGTGCCGACGATACCGCCGACAACAGCGCCGTCCTGCTCACCTCCGAGCGCCTGAAGAACCTCGTCCGCATCTATCCGGACTACACCGAGAAGCCCTTCGTCGAAGACGGCCGATTCATCGAGTACGTGTTCTTCACCTATACCGGCCAGGAGGTCCACGTGTTCTGGTCCCTGGGCTCCATCGCCGCCGTCTCCGGTACGTATGAGTTCCGCACCAAGGTCGCTCCCGCCACCTCCGGCAACCGCGACTTCGCCTTCAAGGCCAACACCGCCGGCAGCTACGCCAATCCCAAGTGGATGTACATGAGCAACATCGTGGGCATCTATCCTTCGGCCAGCTCCACCGAAATCGAAAAGTATGACGTGGACGGCAATAACTACTACTTCGGCACCTCCGTGGCTGATACGCACCTCGTCCCGGAATTCAAGTTGGTCCACAACGAGAACTACACCGGTACCGACATGTTCGGCCTCAATGCCAGCTACTACATCCTGGGCGGCACTTCCAACCTGCTCAAGTACGAAGGTACCTCCGCCAACGTAGAGGTGGCCGGCCAGCTGTGGATGTACTCCGGTACCACCAGCGTCCGCTTCCCGGTGACCGCCAAGATCAAGGTGAACGGTGCCAAAGGCGATTCCATCTTCATTCTCAGACCTTAATTAGTCATATGGATACCAATACCAACTTAAATGATGTAAACCGTATCGCATCCGGTACGGTGTTTAAAGGCCAGATCATTTCTGCCAATGACATTCGCATTGACGGACATTTTGAAGGCCGCCTTGAGTCCAAGAAACGCCTGGTCGTCGGTGAGCACGCCGTCGTGAACGGTGATATCATCAGCAACAACGTGGATTTCAGCGGACGCATGTCCAGCGGAACGCTCTACGTGGAGGATACCCTATCCCTCAAGTCGGGCTGTACCGTCAACGGAGATGTCCGTTTCAAAAGTCTTCAGGTAGAACTGGGCGCCGTTATCAACGGAACTTGCCAGGTGATTGGGGACAAGGATACAAAACCCTTGTCCCCGGCCACCCCGGCAAAAAAAACAGAAAAACAGAATGACCATGGGAATGTGGAAGAGTAGTGAGTCTCGTACCGTACCGGTAGAGTCCGAAGCCAAAGTCATACCTGTATCGCATAGTCCCATTGTCGCCCGAAGCAAAAATTCTTCGGTCAAGGCCGACGAAGTCAACCGCATTGCAGAGGGAACCTGTTTCATCGGCGATTTTGCCTCCTGCTCGGATATTCGCATTGACGGCTCCTTCGAGGGCCGCCTTTACTGCGAGGCCCGGGTGGTCGTAGGGGAGAAAGCTACCATCAAGGGAGACATTTTCTGCTCGTACATAGACTTCAATGGTACCATGCTGGAGGGGAATTTCTATGTAAAGGATACCCTTTCCCTCAAATCCGGCTGCATGGTGAAGGGTGACATGAACTTCAACAAACTGCAGGTAGAACTGGACGCCAAGTTCACCGGTAAATGTCAAGTAATGGAGGCGGCAGACTTTGATAAAGCCGCCGCCTCCATGACAGACCTACTGGCAGAATAGTAAGTCTTATTCTATTACGAATTTCTTAGCGCCTTCCTGAGTGGGAGGCGTTTTTATTAGCGGTGTGTAAGCCGTGATGAACAGACAGCCGTAGTAGCGCTGGAAGAAGCTCTCCACCCAGGCCGCAGCCTGCAGTTTAGTGCTCATGTATTCCTTGGTCATGGGATCGTCCCCGCGGATGGCATCGACCTCTTCATAGTAGCTGAGCAGCTTCTTGATGTTGTCTTTTTCCCTCTCTACAAAGGGTTTCATTTTCGCCAACCAGCGTTTGGCCACCTGCAGGTTGTACGCTTCGACCTCGGCCTGTTCGGCCTTTCTGCCCTCGATGAACCACTCCGGGGCGCGGCGCGGTCTTTCTGCTTTGGCGCGCTCCACCAGCGGCGCATCCATCTGGGCAATCTTCTTGCAGCAGGCCGATGCGAACCATTCCTGGCAAATCTGCTTCCGAAGCGGCGTCATGGCCTTGTAGATGTCTCTCTCGGCGTACACGTTATTGTAGGAGACAAGGTCTGCGCAGCCGGGATCCGACACGACTTCGTAGGCCGAAACCGTATTCTGGGCCTTTTTCATGATGGGGCTCACAAAGGCGCCCATCTTTTTGTTCAGCAGATCCATGTAGCGGGAAGCCTTCGGGTCAAAGTGCAGCTCGGTGTCGTAGGGAAGACCCTTGGACGCGCGGATGGCGTTGTCCATCTGGGCCTTGTTCACAGAGTCCCGGAAATGCTCCAGCACATCCTTGGGCTCGTGCAGTTCCACGGCGAGCGTGTATTTGTTGAGCTCGTTGAGGTATTCCACTATCTTTTCTTCGGTGTCGATTTCCGAAGGGTCCGGAAGCGCCGGGAGGTTGTCGAAAGCCTCCTGATAACTGCTGAATACCTTTTCCTGGATCAGCGGCTTGTTCTTTTTCTTGGAATAATCGATGTTGCCCTCGTACAGGCTATAATCGTCCATGGAGTAGCCGCCCAGTTTCTGGGCGTAGTTCCTTTCGGAGACGGGAATGAAGAAGGTGCTCTTTTTCTGTGCATGGGATACCCCGTCCGCGCTTGCCATGAGAGCGACGACAACCAGCGTGGAGATGAGAAGTTTAGATGGTTTCATGGAAGGATATTGTGCAATTACAATATCCAAAGATGCAACGTTTTGAGAAAACACCGATGTCCGAATTCTCCCTAATTTTGTCACTCTACAGACCCTAGTCCACGATGACCAGTGCCGGCGCAGGGTGCGAGAAGTGCAGGGACACGATGGGGGCCGATGTCCGGTTGAGCGTGGCCTTCCACCAGGCGTCGAAGACAACCCCGTCCGTAGGCCATACCAGCCCTTCGGACGAGATGCGGACGGAATTGTCGGCGCAGAAGAGAGAGAAGCGGCGTCCTTCGCCCAGATGGAGGTCGCAGGAGTCGGTGATGGCAAAGGCGGTGCCGTAGTCGGAGACCATGGACACCTTGCGCTCTCCCAGCTCGAACATACGCGTATATTCCATGAGAAGCCCCAGGTTGCCGATGGTGTGGTCTTCCCGCAGCCCCGTCGCGCCCAGGATGGTAATCTCGGACACTTCCGGATGCTCCCGGAGCACCCAGCGCATGGCTTTGGTGAGGTCGTTGTAGTCCTGCTCGGTCTCGTGGAAAATGCAGGAAGAGAAACGCTCCTGCAGCTCCTTCGGAAGGGAATCCATGTCTCCCACCACCATGAGCGGGCGGGCCGATGGTGTACGCTCCAGCCACTTCACAAGGGCCCCGTCGCAGCACACCACGCCCTCGGCCGAATCCAGCAGGTGAAGCGGATAGGGCTGCGTGGGGAAGGCCCCGTTGCAGAGTATGACGACGCTATTCATCTTCGACAGGCTGTGCCTTGGCCATTTCGGCCTTGGAAGTGCCCTGGGTGGCTACGTAGGAAGTGGGATTGCGGAAGCCCAGCAGGAAGGACTTGACATCCATGCGTTTCTTGCCGGCGAGCTGCAGGTCCTTGATGGCGATGGCTCCGTCCTGTGTCGCTATGGCCAGGTACGTCTTGCCGTCGCTGAGCACCGTGCCGGGAGTTGCATGGAGGTCTGTACGCATTTCTCCGAAGTAGATCTTCAGCTGTACGGCGGCGGAGGGAGATACTCCTTCCGGAGCATTTGCCCGGACAGGGTCGCGAAGCGACGCTCCGGAAGGGGTATCTCCCTCCGACGCGAGGGGAAGAAGTTCCGTGAAGGCGCACGGGAACGGGGACAGGCCGCGGATGAGGTTGTAGATATGGCGGGTGGTGTCGTTCCAGTCGATGTGCTGGAGCTCGCGCGTGAGTTTCGGGGCGGGCTTCAGGAGTTCGGATCCCTGGATGAAGCTGCGCTGCACGCGCAGTTCCACATTCTTCTGGATAAGGCCTTCCACGGTTTCCAGCACCAGCTGGGAGCCCAGTTCCATGAGTTTGTCATGGACGTCGCCCGCCGTGTCGGTGGGCTCGATATGGCACTCGGTGCGGAGGATAATGCCACCCGTATCAATCTTTTTGTCGATCATGAAGGTGGTGACACCCGTGATGTTTTCTCCGTTGATAACGGCCCAGTTGATAGGGGCGGCGCCGCGGTACTGCGGCAGCAGGGCGGCGTGCAGGTTGAAGGTTCCCAGCCTGGGCATGGTCCACACCACCTCCGGCAGCATGCGGAAACCTACCACCACAAAGAGGTCGGCCTTCCATGCAGCAAGGTCGTGGAGGAACTGCTCGTCGCGGAGTTTCTCCGGCTGCAACAGCGGCAGACCTTTCTCCACGGCGTATTTCTTCACGGCGCTCTCGTTCATCTTGAGGCCCCGGCCCGAGGGTTTGTCCGGGACGGTGACGACGCCCACCACCTTGAAGCCCTTGTTGATCAAAGCATCCAGCGGGCCCACGGAGAACTCCGGGGTGCCCATATATACAATGCGTGTCTTTCTGAACATACGGAAGAATTTGCTTTTGATTTTGCGGAACCAGATTCTGCCGCCGTCCAGGTTGAACAGGCTGGCATCCTGCACCGCCTTGACGGTGAGGAAGGCTCCGATGGGGGCCAGTATGAAGGCCGATACGAACTTGCCGATGAACGCGGTCGTCGCGCCGTTGTTGGCGAGCCGTTCGCCGGTGATGTCGATGACCCAGTACAGCACGAAGAACAGCATGGAGATGACCGCCGGCGCGCCCAGGCCGCCTTTCTTGAGGATGGCGCCCACCGGTGCGCCGATGAAGAACAGCAGCAGGCAGGCCAGCGCCTGTGCATACTTCTTCCAGATTTCCACGTCGGTGCGGTAAATCAGGTGCGTGTAGTCGTAGGCTTCCATGGTCTGGCCGCGGCTGAGGCTTTCATACTGACGGGCGGCGATGGCTGCGTTCTCCAGCCCCCTCTTCTTTTCGGACTTGCTCTTCCAGCGGTCCTCGGAAGGACCCGGAAGGCAGGTGGTGGCCTTGGTGCGCCAGGCCGTATCCAGCTGGTCGCGGTAGTTGAGGTAACTCTGGGACGTAAACTCCGTCACGTGTTTGAGCGTTCCCCTGCGGACCAGGCCCATCAGGGAGTCCTGTCCGTGGTGCAGGGACTTCAGGTTCATGGAACGGACCTGCTCGCCGTAGCGGGCGCTGTCGGACTGCTTGTAGGCGTAGTTCTCCAGCTCGATGACCATTTCCTGGCTGTGGAACTGGATGCGCTGAAGGGCCAGGGAAGTGTCCCGGTACTTGCGCCGGTTCTCCTCCCGGTAATTGACCCCGTCGAACATCTGGAACGTGAGGTAGTCCTTGGCCTTGGACATGCGGATGATGCCGCTGTCGGCCACCGTGAGGCTGGTGTTTCCCCGGCCGCCCGTGTGGTCGTAAACCTGGATGTTGTACATCATGCCTGTCTTCTTGTCCCGGCGCTCCACGCGGAGAATGTATCCCTCGATGCCGTCGTAGAACGTGCCCGTGGGGATTTTGATCTCACTCTTGGTGCGGCCGATGTCGTCGCGCATGGTGTAGATCTGGTTGATGGAGTAGGGGACCAGCCGGTCGCCCACGAAGAAGGCGCCGATGCTGATGAGCACGCCGACGATGATCATCGGGAGCAGTACACGGGCGAGCGAGATGCCCGAGGCCTTCATGGCCGTGAGCTCGAATTTCTCGCCCATGTCTCCCAGCGTCATCATGGAACTGAGCAGGGTGGCCAGCGGAATGGCCATCGGGAGCGTCTGGCAGCTTCCCCACATGAGGAACTCCAGGATCACCTTGAAGTCCAGTCCCTTGCCGACAAGTTCATCAATATACAGCCACAGGAACTGCATGACCAGTATGAACGTGACAATCCCGAGGATCGCGAAGAACGGACCCACAAAGGATTTCAACAAAAACTGGTCAAGCTTTTTCAATACTAGGCGGTAGCTATTTCTACAAGTTTATCGAGGGCATCCTTGAGGCCTTCGGGGTTACGGCCGCCGGCCGTGGCGAGACCGGGCTGTCCGCCGCCGCCGCCCTGGATGAACTTGGCGGCTTCGCGGATGTCCTTGCCGGCATTCTTGCCTTTGGCGACGAGGTCGTTCGAGTACATGAGCACCAGGTTGGGTTTGCCGTCGAAGGCAAAAGCGCCGGCCAGTACGAAGGCCTGGGCCTTTTTCTGCAAAAGCAGGGCCACGTTGCGGGCCATGGCGGGATCCAGGGAACCTTCCAGCTTCGCCAGCCGGACTTCGCCGACCTGCTGTGCTTCGGCCTCCAGCTTTTCTGCCAGGACGGCGGCCTTCTCGGCTGCGACGGCTTCCAGCTGCTTGCGGGCATCGGCATTGTCGGCCACGAGCTTTTCGATGGCGGCCGTCAGGTCGGGGGCGTTGTTGAACAGGCCCTTGATGGCCTTCATGATATCCTCGGTGTGGTGGATGCTCTCGATGGCGCTGGCTCCCGTGACCGCCTCGATGCGGCGCACGCCGGCGGCGACAGCGCTTTCGGAGACAATCTTGAACAGGCCGATGGTGCCGGTATAGGGAGTGTGGGTGCCGCCGCAGAGCTCGACGGAGTCTCCGAAGCGCACCACGCGCACGACGTCTCCGTACTTCTCTCCGAACAGGGCCATGGCGCCCATCTTCCGGGCTTCTTCCATGGTGGCGTCACGTTTCTCGACAAGCGGGAAGTTGGCGCGGATGAGCTCGTTCACGCGGGTTTCCACCAGGCGCAGCTCTTCGTCGGTCATCTTCTGGAAATGGGAGAAGTCAAAGCGGAAGTAATCCGGTCCCACGAAGGAACCCTTCTGCTCCACGTGGGTGCCCAGGACCACGCGCAGGGCCTGGTGCAGCAGGTGGGTGCAGGTATGGTTGTTCTGGATGTGGCGACGGCGTACGTTGTCCACTACCAGGTAGAAGGTCTGGGTGCTTACGGAAGGGAGACGCTCGGCCAGATGGATGGTGAGGTTGTTCTCCTTGATGGTGTTCAGAATCTGGATGCGCTCGCCGTTCTCACCCTCGATGAAGCCGGTATCGCCGACTTGGCCGCCCATCTCTCCGTAGAACGGGGTGCGGTCGAAGACCAGCTGGTAGTACTCCTTGTTCTTCTGCTTTACGGTGCGCTGCTTCAGCAGGTGGACGTCCTTGATGCGGAGGGTGTCGTAGCCGACGAATTCCACATCTGCCTCTTTGAAGACCATCCAGTCTCCGAACTCGTTGGCGGTGGCGTTGCGGGCGCGTTCCTTCTGCTTTTCCAGTTCCACGTTGAAACCTTCCAGATCTACGGTATAACCCTTTTCCGCGGCAATCAGTTCCGTGAGGTCGATGGGGAAACCGTAGGTGTCGTAAAGGACGAAGGCGTCGGGGCCGGCGACCACCTTGGTGGCGGCATTCTTGGCCATATTGTCTTCCAGCATGCGGATACCGCGGTCCAGGGTGCGGAGGAAAGCGTTCTCCTCCTCCTTGATCACGTTCACGATGAGCTGCTGCTGGGCTTTCAGTTCGGGATAGGCGTCTCCCATGTCGGCGACCAGCTGGGGGATCAGGCGGCACAGGAACGGTTCGCTGAAGCCCAGGAAGGTGTAGCCGTAGCGTACGGCGCGGCGAAGGATGCGGCGGATGACGTAGCCTGCCTTCACGTTGGAAGGAAGCTGGCCGTCGGCGATGGAGAAGGCGATGGCGCGGATGTGGTCGGCGATCACGCGCATGGCCACCTCTACATTGCCGCCTTCGGCGTATTTGTGTCCGCTGAGGGCCTCCACCTGGCCGATGAGGCCGGAGAAGACGTCCGTCTCGTAGTTGCTTTTCTTGTTCTGGAGAATCATGCACAGGCGCTCGAAGCCCATGCCCGTGTCGATGTTCTTGGCGGGGAGGGACTCCAGGTGGCCGTCGGCCTTGCGCTCATACTGCATGAACACCAGGTTCCAGATTTCGATGACTTCGTCGTTGTCCGTGTTTACGAGTTCGCGTCCGGGGACCTTGGCGATTTCTTCGTCGCTGCGCAGGTCGATGTGAATCTCGCTGCAGGGGCCGCAGGGGCCCGTGTCACCCATTTCCCAGAAGTTGTCGTGCTTGTTGCCGGTGAGCACGTGGTCTGCGGGCAGATGTTTGAGCCAGGCGGCCTGCGCCTCGGTGTCCAGCAGGGTTCCGTCTTCTTCGGAGCCCTCGAACACGGTGGCGTAGAGCTTGGTCTTGTCAATCTTGTAAACCTCGGTGAGCAGCTCCCAGGCCCAGTCGATGGCCTCGGTCTTGAAGTAGTCGCCGAAGCTCCAGTTGCCCAGCATCTCGAACATGGTGTGGTGGCGGCCGTCATGGCCTACGGCCTCCAGGTCGTTGTGCTTGCCGCTCACGCGGAGGCACTTCTGGCTGTCTGCCGCCCGGAGAAACTTGGGTGTGCTGTTACCCAGGAAAATATCCTTGAACTGGTTCATGCCCGCATTGGTGAACATGAGCGTAGGGTCGTTCTTGATGACCATGGGGGCCGACGGAACTACGGTGTGGCCCTTCGAAGCGAAGAAATCCAGGTATTTCTGGCGAATCTCTTTAGATGTCATATATACAAATTAAATATAGCCTGCAAAGTTAAACATTTTTGGCCGATTTTCCTTGTAGAAGGCACAGAATGTGCAGAAAGGCTTGCCGTTTGCAAAATTTGGTTACCTTTGTAGATTGTGGCTAAGAAAGAGCAACCCCAATATATTCTGGATCCGGAGACGCTGACCTTCGAAGTGCAGGAGCCCGCCAAAAAGGAATGGTGGTCGCTCCCGCTGGTGAGCGTGTCGGGGCTTGCCGTGTTCATCCTGTACATGTGGATCTGCGTTTCCCTGGGGGGCGTGAGCCTTCCCAAAACGGCCATCCTGCGTTTCCAGAATTCGGAATGGAAGGCCCGTATAGACCAGATGAGCATGCAGCTGGACCAGTGCGAGGATATGCTCTCCCAGCTGGAAATCCGGGACGACCGCATTTACCGTTCCGTCTATGGCCTGGACGAGATTCCCCAGAATGTACGTCAGGCCGGCTTCAGCGGAGAAAACCGCTACGAGGCGCTGCAGGGAACCTCCCTGCTGGATATATCCCGCCGCCTGGACGTTCTGGAGAAGCGCCTGTTCATCCAGTCCAAGTCCTTTGACGAGGTGGCCCACCTCCAGCAGACCGCCGGTGACAAGGCTTCGCATATTCCCGCCATTCCGCCGGTGAATACGGACCGTTCCACCTATCGGCTCTCCAGCGGCTTCGGCTACCGCTCCGACCCTTTCACCGGCGCCAGCAAGCGGCACACCGGCATGGACTTCGCCTGTAAACCCGGCAACCCCATCTACGTAACCGGAGACGGAATGGTCACGAAGGTATCGACCGAACGCAAGGGCTACGGCTTCCACGTGGAAGTGGAGCACGGATTCGGCTACAAGACCCGCTATGCCCATATGTCGCGCATAGACGTCTCGCTGGGGCAGCAGCTCAAGCGGGGAGACTGCATCGGCCTCACCGGTGACACCGGCCGTTCTTCCGGCCCGCACCTGCACTACGAGGTGATGTACCGTAAGGAGTACCAGAATCCGGCCCTTTTCCTGGACCTGGACATCTCCCCGGAGGATTACTTCACCATGGTCCGAAAACCTGAATCCTAAGCATGGCGAAAAAGAAAAAACCGTCCCGTTTCCAAAGGCTCCTTTCGGCCGTCCTCCGTCACTTGGTGGCGGCGGTTTCCTTTGCCGTGGTACTGTATGTGCTGTTCGCCCTGGTTTTCTCCACCGACGAAGAGAAGAAACTCGAGCGTGAGAACCGCCTGTACCGCGCCCGCTATGAACGGATGGTCCAGCAGGAGCAGCTCATTACGGATGTGGTCAAAGGCTTGATGGAGAAGGACAACGGCATTTACGAGGGCCTGTTCAAGACGTCGGTCCCGACGGCAGACCTGATTACCGCCGCAGGCCTTACGCCGCTGGCCGATTCCCTCACCGAGGGTTTCTATGTGAAGTCTGCCGCCTCCACCTCCGAAACGCTCATGCTCATGGCCGGCAGTGTGGAGTCCAACTTCGAGGAAGTGTTCCGTATCCTGCGGGAGAAGCGGGACAGCGTGCCGCCGCTTTCCCTGCCGCTGCACGGGATGTCCTACGTGCAGACCGGCGCCTCCGTGGGTATGAAATACAATCCCGTTTACAAACTGCCCGTGCAGCATGAGGGCCTGGATCTTGTGGCCCCGCAGGGTGCGCCCGTGTATGCCGCCGCGGACGGCGTCGTCTCCCAGGTAACGCTCACCCGCAAGGGGCTGGGGAATACCGTGGAGATCGATCATGGGAACGGCTATGTGACAAGGTACTGCCTCATGGGTGAGGTGAGCGCCGTGCGCGGCCGTCGCGTGCACCGGGGCCAGCAGATCGGGACCGTGGGCGTGTCGGCCACCCTTCCCGCTCCGCACCTGCATTTCGAGGTACGCCGCGACGGAAAGGCCCAGGACCCCGTCAATTACTTCTTCGCCTCCCTTTCTCCGGAGGAATATGCCCGAATGATGTATCTTTCCGTGAACACGGAACAGAGCATGGACTAATAGTCCCCGCGATCCATTTCCCGCCGTACGTCCTTCTCTTTGATGGACTGGCGTTTGTCGTACTCTTTCTTACCCTTGGCCAGGGCGATGACCAGCTTGGCGAAGCCATTGTCGGCAATGAACAGCTTGACGGCCACGATGGTGAGGCCTTTCTGTTTGTCGGCCTGCTGCAGGTGCCTGAGCTCCTTCCGGTTGAGGAGGAGCTTGCGGTCCCTTACCGGCTCGTGCTGGCCCCAGCTGCCCCAGTGGTAGAGCGCGATGTTGATGCCGCGCACGAAGAGCTCGTTCCCCACGAAAAAGCAATAGGAGTCCTGCAGGGAGCATTTCCCCGCACGGATGGACTTGATTTCCGTCCCCACCAGCTGGATGCCGGCGGTATATGTCTCCAGGAACTCGTAGTCGAACGAGGCCCTGCGGTTTTTGATTAAAACGGTGCTCTTGGCTTTCGGCATAGGACTGCAAAGTTAGTTAAAAATGTGTAATTTTGCGGTATGAACAAGACAGAACTGCTTCCGGACAGGCCGGGCATCCCGCCGATGGCCAAGTTGCCGGACCCAGAGACCATCGATCCGGCGGCCCTTGGCAGGGCGTATGAGTCCGGAGAGATTGACCTCATCTGCGTGCTGGGCCCCACCGCTTCCGGCAAGACCCGCTACGCGGTGCAGTTGGCAAAGGCGCTGCGCGCCGAGATCCTGTCGGCCGATTCCCGCCAGGTGTATCGGGGAATGGACATCGGCACGGGAAAGGACCTGAAGGAGTACGGGGATGTGCCGTACCACCTCATCGACATTGCCCCCGCCGGGTCGAAGTTCAACATCTACCGCTACCAGGCCGCCTTCGCCGCCGCCTGGGCCGATATCCGCCGCCGCGGGGCCGTTCCCATCCTGTGCGGAGGGTCGGGCCTGTACATCGAGTCCGTCACACGCGCCTACAAGTTCTCCTGCGAGAACGGGGTCGGGGCCGATTCCCTCCCGAAGAACGTCTTCTACATCGGCACCCTCGTCTCCCGCGAGGAGAGGGTCCGCCGCATCGACGTGCGCCTGGAGGAACGCCTCCGGGAAGGCCTGGTGGAGGAAATCCGGGGCCTCCTGGAGAGCGGAATCCCGGCCGATGACCTCCTGTATTACGGGCTGGAATACAAGTTCGTGACGCAGTACGTGCTGGGGCAGATAAGCTATGAGGAGATGGTAATTTCCCTGGGAAACGCCATCCATCAGTTCGCCAAGCGGCAGATGACCTGGTTCCGGGGCATGGAACGCGACGGCGTGCGCATTCACTGGGTTACTCCGTAACAAATTCAATATTATTTTGCTACCTTTGTAAAGTTATGGCAAAACTTCTTTACACTATGGGCGAAGTAGCTGCGGAACTGGGGGAAAATACCTCTGCCGTACGCTACTGGAGCAATTACTTCGAACAGATGGTGAAGCCGCAGCGCAACGCCAAGGGGAACCGTCTGTACCATCCGGAAGACCTGGAAACCCTCCGGCAGATCCAGTATCTGCTGAAGAACCAGGGCCTCACGCTGGAAGGGGCGCGTCTGCGCCTGAGCGAAGACCGCGCCACCGTGGAAAAGCGCGTCAAGGTGCTGGGGATGCTCAAGGAAATCCGGGAAGACCTTGTTCAGGTGAAAAAATCGCTTTAACTATGAAAGTAGGGGACATTACGGCGGTGCTGGAATCCTTCGCACCGCTGAACATCCAGGAAAGCTGGGACAACAGCGGGCTCATCATCGGCTCTCCGGAGGACGAGGTCCACGGAGTGCTGGTGGGCTTTGACTGCACGTCGGCCCTCATCGAAGAGGCTGTGGAAAGGGGCTGCGACATGGTTGTGACGCATCATCCCCTGATTTTCAAGGGAATGAGCCGCATTGACGGAAAAGATCCGGTGGGCGCGGCCATCATACAGGCTGTCCGCAGCGGCGTGGCTGTCTATGCCGCCCATACTACCGCCGACAAAGTGATAACAGGGGTGAGCGGGGCCATGGCCCGCCGGCTGGGCCTGAAGAACGTGTCCATCATGGTCCCCGAGGGGGACGGCACGGTGGGGCTCGGCATCATCGGGGAGTTTCCCTTCCCGATGGACGGAAGCGAGGCCTTGCACTATGTGCAGGGTAAATTCGGCCTGCCGGTCATCAAAAGTTCCAAGCCGTTGGAGGAGAAGATCACCCGCGTAGCCCTGCTGGGCGGCAGCGGCGGGTCCGAAATCGCGCTTGCCCGGGCCAGGGGCGCCCAGCTGTACATCACGGCCGACATTTCCTACCATAATTACTTTACGCCGGAGGGCTTCATGATCATGGATGTGGGCCATTTTGAAAGCGAAGTGGAGATTGTGGACATTTTCGTTGCGCAAATCCGGAAAAAATTCCCTACCTTTGCAAGCTACAAAAGCAGCGCGCTGGACAGGAGCAATCCGGTCCACTATTTTGTGGTGTAATAAAATAAATCGATTTATATATGGCAAGTACCAAGAAAACCACCGCCGCCAAAGTGCAGGCCCCTATCGACAATCATGAAACTTTCGTCTCCCTGCAGAAAAGTTTCGCAGATTCCGATATGCCCGTAGAGGAGAAGCTCAAGACGCTCTACGAACTCCAGGCAGCGGATTCCGAAATTGACAAGATTCTCCAGCTGCGTGGTGAACTCCCCCAGGAGGTCGCCGCCCTGGAAGAAGAAATCGCAGATCTGAAGGAGCGCAGCGCCGCCATCAACGCCGTTGTGGACCAGTACAACCGTAACATCGCCGATGCCAAGCTGGATATCGCCGAACACGAGAGCGTCATCGAGAAATACCAGCACCAGCTGGAGTCCATCGCCAACTCCCGTGAGTACGATTCCCTGAACAAGGAAATCGAGAACCAGGAACTGCTCCGCCAGATTGCCGAAAAGACCATCAACGATACGCGTTACGAGATCGGTGCCAAGAAGGCCGAACTGGACGAGCTGAAGGACCGCCTGGCCATCCGTCAGGAAGACCTCGCCGCCAAGAAGCAGGAACTGGACACCATCGTGGAAGAGACCGCCAAGGAAGAGGCCGTGCTGCGTGAGCGCCGCGACGCCTGCGCCGCCAAGATCGACGCCCGCACCATGAGCGCCTACGAGCGCATCCGCGCCAGCGTGCACAACCACCTGGCCGTCGTGGGTATCTACAACGGCGACTCCTGTGGAGGCTGCTTCAACACCATCACTCCCCAGCGCCGCGTGGAGATCGCTTCCAACAAGAAGCTCATCATCTGCGAGCACTGCGGCCGTATCATCATCAACCCTGACTTCTCCGAGTAGTACCCGCCATGGCCGCAGCCAGCAGTAAAAAGACACGTTCACAAGAACCGGTTAACCTGGAAACCCTGATGGGGAACAAACCCCCTCAGGCGCTGGACGTGGAGGAAGCCGTGCTGGGCGCCATGCTGGTAGAGCCCACCACCATCGACGAATCGATGGAGGAGCTCTCCGCCAACTGCTTCTACGACCCGCAGCACCGCATGATCTTCGAGGCCATGTCGGAGCTGGTGAACGAGCACGTGAGCATCGACCTTGTCACCGTGAGCGAGAAGCTGCGGCAGAAAGGCAACCTGGAGGCCATCGGCGGTCCTGTCGTACTGGCCAACCTGTCCCAGAATATCGGCGCCGCGGCCCATATCGAGTACTACATCAAGATTCTCAAGCAGAAGACCATCCAGCGGGATCTGATCACCGCTTCCTACGACATCCTGAAGCAGTCCTTCGACGAGTCCACCAACGTGGACGACCTCATCGACAACGCGCAGACCAAAGTGTTTGCCGCCATTCAGAACAACGTGAAGCGGGATGTCCAGGATATCGGCTCCATCATCAATTCCGTGCTGGACAATCTGCAGGAGCTGCAGAACATTACCGGTCCTTCCGGGGTTCCCAGCGGCTATCCTTCCATCGACCGCGTCACCCAGGGATGGCAGAAGAGCGACCTTATCATCCTGGCCGCCCGTCCTTCCGTGGGTAAGACGGCCT
>JAEEXZ010000004.1 GCA_016288055.1 Bacteroidales bacterium | reverse complement strand
ACCCGTGCCGGCAGGTGGCGATGGTGTCGGTGCAAAGGCCCGGGAAGTACGAGTGCACAAAGTACACGAAACTGCCCCCCTGGATCCCCTTGAAGAGCTTGCTGTCCAGATTGCCGATACTGTTCCAGCCCATGTGCGGCACCTTGGCGTCGGGCGCTTCCGTGAACCGGCGCACGCGGGTGTCGAACAGTCCCATGCACTCCACCGGCCCCTCCTCGGAGCCGCGGCACATCAGCTGCATGCCCACGCAGATGCCCAGAACCGGCTGCCGCAGCCGGACAATCACCTCGTCCAGGCCGCTCCGCCGCAGGCTCTCCATGGCCTTCGCGGCGTTGCCCACCCCGGGAAGGATCACTTTGTCGGCCTCCCGGATGCGGGCCGGATCGGCCGTGAGTTCATACGTAGCCCCCAGCCGGGAAAGGGCATTCTCCACCGAGCAGATATTGCCCGCTTCGTAGTCTATAATCGCTATCATAACAGTCCTTTGGAAGAAGGTAAGTCATAAGAGAAAACATTGCGCGCGGCCGCCTGCTTCAACGTTCTGGCAAAAGCCTTGTAGATGCCCTCGGCCAGGTGATGGTTGTTCTCCCCGCGTGCCTGCACATAGATGTTCGCCTGCAGGGCCGACGAAAGCGACTTGAAAAAGTGCTTGAACATCTCTGTGGGAACGTCTCCCACGTATTCGCGCGTGAACTCCACGTCCCACACCAGCTCGCTGCGGCCGCCCAGGTCCAGGAGCACGATGGCGCGGCTCTCGTCCATGGGAAGGGCAAAGCCGTATCGGCCGATACCCCGCTTGTCCCCCAGCGCCTGCCGGATGGCCTCGCCCAGGGCGATGGCTACATCCTCCATGGTGTGATGCTCGTCCACCTCCAGGTCTCCCTTGCAGCGGATCTCCAGCGCCAGGCCGCCGTGCGTCACCAACTGCTGCAGCATGTGGTCCAGGAACTTGAGGCCGGTGTCGATGGCCGATGCCCCTTTGCCGTCCAGGTCCACCCGCACGTAGATATCCGTCTCGCGGGTCTTGCGGGCCACCACGGCGCAGCGTTCGCTGCTCCGGATGGTCTCTACGATCTGCTCCCAGCTGAGCGGCCCCACCTGCAGCCCCTTGCATCCCAGGTTTCGGGCCAGCTCCAGGTCGGTCTCCCGGTCTCCGATGACCCAGGACGCCGCTAAATCATAAGTTCCGTCCAGGTACTTCCCGAACATCCCCGTCCCGGGCTTCCGGCAGGGGGAATTGTCGGCCGGGAAGTGCTTGTCAATCAGGATGTCGTCGAACACCACACCTTCCCCTTTCAGGGTGTCCAGGAGGAAGTTCTGGGCGGGCCAGAACGTTTCTTCGGGGAAGGCCGATGTCCCCAGTCCGTCCTGGTTGGAGGCCATCACCAGTTCGTATCCCAGCCCGGTGAGCGCCTTCATGCCGGAGATGGCTCCGGGGACAAAGGCCACTTTCTCCAGGGCGTCTATCTGCTCGTCGGCGGGCTCCCGGAGGAGCGTTCCGTCGCGGTCTATGAAAATGACTTTACGCATAGTTACAGAGGATTTGAAGGAGTCGGTCGTTTTCGGCGGGCGTTCCCACCGTAATGCGGAGGCAGCCGCTGCAGCCCGGCACGCGGGAGCGGTTGCGCACGATGATGCCGCCGCTCAGCAGCACCTCATAGAGTTCATCGGCCTTATCTACCTGCACCAGCAGGAAGTTGGCGTCGCTGGGGTACACCTTCCGGACAAAGGGGAAGGAGGGAAGGGCTTGGAAAAGCCGCTCCCGCTCAGAGACAATCTCCCGGATGTTTTCTTCCGGCGATGTCTCCAGCGCCTTCAGCGCCAGCTCCTGTGTGGCTTCCGACAGATTATACGGATACTTGACGCGGTTCATGAGGTCTATGACATAGGCATCGGCGAAGGCCATCCCTATCCTCAGGCCCGCCAGGCCGTACGCCTTGGAGAAGGTCTGGAGCACCACCAGGTTGGGGCATTCCCGCACGGCGGCGCGAAGGCTGCCCTTGGCGCTGAAATCGGCATAGGCCTCGTCCAGCACCACGATGCCGGGGAAACGCCGCACCAGTTCCATAAGCGCGGAAGGCGCGAAGGCGTTGCCGCTGGGGTTGTTGGGCGAGCACAGGAAAAGGAGTTTCGTGTTGGCGTCGGCCGCGGCCAGGAGCTCCTCCACGGGAAGGGCGAAATCGGCCCCCAGCGGCACCGGACGCAGCTCTACGTCGTTGATGTCGGCCGCTACGGCGTACATGCCGTAACTGGGCTCGATGGCAACGGCGTTGTCCCGGCCCGGCGTGCAGAAGATGCGGTACATGAGGTCGATGGCCTCGTCGCTGCCGTTCCCCAGAAAGATATTCTCCGCAGGGAGGCCTTTGAGGGCCGATACCCGTGCCTTCAGCACCTTCTGGCGGGGATCCGGATAGCGGTTGTAGCCCAGCCCGGCGTAGGGGCTCTCGTTGGCGTCCAGGAAGACGTCCGGGGCGCCCTTGGCCTCGTCGCGGGCGGTGGAGTAGGGAGAGAGAGTGCGGATATTCGGCCGCACCAGCGCTTCGATGCTATTCATCCGTTCTTACTTTTACGGCATTGGCGTGGGCGTCCAGGCCCTCGGCCACGGCCATGTTCACGATGGTATTCCTAAGGCCCGCAAGGCCCTCGCGCGTTATCTCCTGCAAGGTCATCTTGCGGTAGTAGCTGTCCATGTTTACCCCGCTGAAGGCGCGGGCCCAGCCGCTGGTGGGGAGGGTGTGGTTGGTGCCGGAGGCATAGTCTCCTGCGCTCTCGGGAGTGTAGGGGCCCACGAACACGCTGCCGGCGGCGGTGATGGCATCGGCCAGCTTCCAGGGCTCCGTGCACTCGATGATGAGGTGCTCGGGGGCGTAAGTGTTGGCAAAGTCAATGCGGTCCCCGAGGGCGGGCAGTACCACGGCGCGGCTCTTTTCCAGCGCTTTCCGGGCAATGTCGCAGCGGGGGAGGAGGGCCTTCTGACGCTCCACCTCTTCCAGGATGGCGCGTGCGGTGACCTCGGAGTCCGTTACCAGCATCACCTGGCTGTCGGGGCCGTGCTCGGCCTGGGAGAGAAGGTCGGCGGCGGCGAAGGCGGCGGGGGTGGTGTCATCGGCCAGTACCATCACTTCCGACGGACCGGCGGGCATGTCGATGGCCACAGTCCCCGCACTGAGCATTTGCTTGGCGGTGGTGACGTAACGGTTGCCCGGGCCGAAGATCTTGTCCACGCGGGGGATGCTCTCCGTGCCGTACGCCATGGCGGCGATGGCCTGCGCCCCGCCCACGCGGAAGATGCGGCTCACTCCGCATACGCGGGCGGCGTACAGCACTTCGGGGCTCTGCGCGGGGGTGCAGAGGATGATTTCCCGGCAACCGGCGAGGCGGGCGGGGAGGGCTAGCATGAGTACGGTGGAGAAGAGGGGAGCGCTCCCGCCGGGGATGTACAGGCCCACCTTGCCGATGGGTACCGGCCGCTGGATGCAGGTGACGCCGGGCGCCGTCTCCACGCGAATCTCGCGGGGCCGCTGCGCTGCGTGGAAGGCGGTGATGTTGATGGCGGCCCGGCCGATGGCTTTTTCAATCTCCGGGGATACACGTACGGCGTTCAGCTCTTCGCGGGAGATTTCGATGCTTTCCAGCGCCCGCCCGTCAATTTCCAGGGAGAGCTCGCGGAGGGCTTCGTCTCCCTTTTCCTTTACGCGGGCAAGGATGCTTTCCACGCGGCCCCGGACCATGGGGTCGTCGGCGAGAGGCCTTTGGCAGAGGGCTTCCCAACTGCTGCGGGAAGGATTAATGAGTGTTTCCATTAGGGGATGATTTTATCGATGTTCAGTACCAGGATGCCTTCGGCGCCAAGGGCCTTGAGTTTTTTGATCTTGTCCCAGAGGTCGGCTTCTTCCACCACCGAGTGCATGGAGCACCAGCCTTCTGCGGCCAGCGGCATGATGGTGGGGCTGCGCATGGCGGGGATAATCTTGATGGCTTCGTCCACGGCATCCTTGGGGACATTCATAAGGAGGTACTTCTTGCGCCGGCTTACCATGGCCGATTCAATACGGAACAGCATCTCGTCCAGCACGGCCTGCCCGGCTTTGTCCAGTTTGCCGGAGGAGATAAGGACGGCCTCCGAGTAGAAGACCTTCTCCACCTCCGTGAGGCCGTTTGCAACCAGCGTGCCTCCCGAGGAGACGATGTCGAAGATGGCATCGGCGATGCCTGCCGCCGGAGCCACTTCCACGGAGCCGGTGATGACCTGTACCTTTGCGTCGATGCCCTTTTCCTTGAGCCAGTCACCCAGGATGCGGGGGTAGGAGGTGGCGATGCGTTTGCCGCGGAACCAGTCGGGTCCGTCGTAACCTGCATTCTTGGGAACGGCCAGGGACAGGCGGCAGGTGCTGAAGCCCAGGCGTTTGACCAGTTGTACGGGGAGTCCGCGCTCTACTACTTCGTTGAGGCCCACGATGCCGATGGCCGCCGTCCCGTCAGAGACTACCTGCGGGATGTCGTCGTCCCTCAGGTAAAGAAGCTCCACGGGGAAATTGGGCGCCTGGAGGAGGAATTTTCGGTGAGAGTCGTCAAGGCCGATGCCGATCTCCCGCAGCAGTTCTGTGGTCTCTTCGCTCAGCCTTCCTTTTGATTGAATTGCCAGTCTTAACATATATTTTTGTTGTTTTTTTCTGGCTTGTCCGGACCCGGCCTTTCACGAAAAAGGGCCTGCCCGTCCGGCAAGCCCTTTCTATGTATTTGTCATACACGAATCACCTACCGGCCTTGGGAAGAACGGTGATGATGATGATGTGCGCTGTTCATAAACATTGTGGGAACAAAGGTATTAATAATTTTTAATAACACAACTCTTTTTTTTCAATTTGGCGCAAATTGACTACATTTGTCCTGCAATGACCACGTCAAAAACATTTCCTTCGGTCCCGGAAGCATTACGTCCGCTGGCGCAGCTGCTGCGCCGGATGAACCCGGATAACCGGGTGTATGAGGGTAACTCGCTGGAAATTATTACTTCCGGCGGGAGGAAGCGTGAGCTTCTCCTCGAGGATATCCGCCGGGCCAAGTCTTTTATCCATATAGAATACTTCCGCTTCGGCAACGACAAAGGAGGCCGCGAGGTGCGGGACCTTCTCATCCAAAAGGCGTCCGAGGGCGTGGAAGTCCGTTTTCTCAACAACAACTGGAGCGGGGTGGTGGCCATTCCCAATTCCTATTGGAAGCCGCTGATTGATGCCGGCGCGGAAATCATTCCCTTTACGCATATCCGCCACGGGGTGTACAAGTGGCTGTACAGGATTTTCCACCAGCAGCACCGCAAGGTTGTGGTCATCGACGGAGAGGTGGCCTATACCGGCGGAATGAACCTCAATGACAACTATTTCTTCCGCTGGAGGGATACCCACCTGCGTATTACCGGTCCCCTGGTCCCGGCCCTGAACCAGTCGTTCATGGACAGCTGGAGGGCTTCGGACGGCCGTTTCAGCTATCCCCCCGAGCACTATTTCCCCGAGTCGGTCGCCCAGCCGGACGCTCCGTTTACGGGCAAGACCGTGCAGCTGGTGAGCGATTCTCCGGAATCGAAGGAATCGGCCATGCTTGCCACATACTGTTGGATACTGGACCACGCCCGGGATTACGTGTATATACAGACTCCGTACTTTGTCCCTCCGCCGTCTTTCATGCACTCGCTCACCGGGGCGGCCAGAAGGGGCGTGGATGTGCGTGTAATGCTGCCCAGAAAGGTGGATACGCCGCTGCTGGGTCCCTGTAACCGGAGCTACTACACCGAGTGCCTGGAGGCCGGCGTCCGCATCGTGGAGCGTGGCGGCGAGTTCATCCACTGCAAGACGCTGGTGGCCGACGATGTTTTCACCATCATCGGTGCGTCCAATCTGGACTGGCGCAGCTTCCACGTGAATTACGAGATAGACACCCTCATTTACGACGAAGAGACAGCCCTCCGCTGCCGTGAAATTTTCGGGCAGGACCATCTCCAGGTCCGGGAATGGCAGTTGCAGGAGTGGCTGCGCGGCCGAAGATGGTACCACGCAGCCTTCTCCTGGCTGGTTCACAGGATTTATCGCCTGCTCTAACGGAATTTGTAGTCGGAGCTTGCCTTGAGTCCCAGGGTTCCGAAGTATTTCTCCACCAGGTTTCCCTTTACGCTCACGCGCCTGCCGATAAGTTCGGGATGGTCCACCAGGTTGAGGGCGTTACGCACCTTTCCGGACGGGAGTTCCACCGCTATGCAGGCCTCCTTGTCGGTCACGGAGGAACGGTCGGCCAGCGCGATGTGCGTGTTCTTCGTGATGTCGTAAGTCTTCACGCTTTTCCCGGCCGATGTTAGGTCGCCGCCCACGATGTAGCCCGTCACCCATACGCCTTCCTCGCCTGTGTGGCGGGAGGCCTCGGCTACGGAATAATCGGCCCCCGGCTGTCCTCCAGAGCCTCCGGACCCGATGACGAACTCCTCATTTTCCCATAGCTTGGTGGTGTCTGTCTGCACGGTGATGCCGCTTACGCCGCTGCTCCCTCCCGGGGCCGATATGCTCACGGACAGAATCTCGCGTGCCGCCAGGTTGCGGGTGAAAAGTGTTTGCTCTTTGCCGCTTTCGTTGAGGATGACGGAGACGGATCCCGGCTTCACGTAGGCTACCCGTGTTTCCCGGTACAGGTATTTGAGCTTTACGTCCCCCTGCTTGACGAAGAGGATGCCGTCGGGGTAGGCGGTGAGGAAGTCACTGCCCGTGCGCAAGCGGATACCTGCATTCTGGAGGCTGCAGCACAGTTTTACCGTGACGCTTTGCCCGCCGGGGACCCTGACCACCTGCTCGTCCCCGTACTGCGGCTTGGAGAAGGCGGGCGTGTCGAACTTGACGGAAACGATGCTTACCGTGTAATAGCCCTCTTCCACATCCAGCACCTGCGGGGATGCTCCGTAAGTCCCCTCGTAGAGGATGTTACCGGCTGCATTCCTGACAGTGAGGATGAAATCGTTCGTGTCCGGCATTTCTTCCGTGTTTGCTTTGGTGAGGACGCCGTGATCCAGCACCCAGCGAAGTTGCCCGTTGCCGTCGCCGCCGGCGGGAGCGAAGTCGTCGCAGGCGGCGAGGCCGAGCATCAGGGGCAGCAGTGCCCCTAACCATTTTTTGCAGTGTCGCATAATGCATAAAATTTTAAGACCGGACACCGTTGTCCGGAGGGGCACTAATATATGATGTATTTTTTCTAACTGTCGATCAAAACATTAAAATTTTCGGTCATTTTCTGAGCCCATCGGCTAAAACAGATAAAAATCGTCATTTTTTTTAGCCGATGGGGGATTTTTCGTATCTTTGCGCACCTAATAGTAGTACTATGTTCGAGAATCTGAGCGAAAGACTGGAACGGTCTTTCAAAATACTGAAAGGTGAGGGAAAGATCACCGAAATCAATATCGCAGAAACCGTCAAAGACATCCGAAAAGCTCTCCTGGATGCAGACGTCAGCTATAAAGTCGCCAAGGATTTCACCACGCGTGTAAAGGACAAAGCCATCGGCGCCAACGTGCTCACCGCCGTGAAGCCTCAGCAGATGATGGTCAAGATCATGCACGACGAGCTGGCGGAATTCATGGGTTCCACCGCCCAGGAAATCAATGTCAAGGGCAATCCCGGCGTGGTGCTGGTAGCCGGTCTCAACGGTTCCGGTAAAACCACTTTCTCCGGCAAACTGGCCCTGTACCTGAAGTCCAAGAAGGGCATGAAGGTGCTCCTGGCCGCCTGCGACACGTTCCGTCCCGCCGCTATTGAACAGCTCAAGGTGCTGGGAGAAAGCATCGAGGTAGCCGTTTATACCGAGGAAGGGGAGAAGGATCCCGTGAAGATCGCAAAGGCCGCCATCGCCAAGGGAAAGGCCGATGGATACAGCGTCGTCATCGTGGATACCGCCGGCCGTCTGGCCGTGGACCAGGAGCTGATGGATGAAATATCGGCCCTGCACAAGGCCGTCCAGCCTACGGAGACCCTCTTCGTGGTGGACGCCATGACTGGTCAGGACGCCGTGGAAACCGCCCGCGCCTTCAATGACCGCCTGGACTTCGACGGCGTAGTGCTCACCAAGATGGACGGCGATACCCGTGGCGGTGCTGCCCTCTCCATCAAGGCCGTTGTGGGAAAACCCATCAAGTTCGTCTCTTCCGGAGAAAAGCTGGAAGCACTGGATGTCTTCCATCCGGAACGCATCGCAGACCGCATCCTGGGCATGGGCGACGTAGTCTCCCTGGTAGAAAAGGCACAGGAGCAGTTCGACGAGAAAGAGGCCCGCGAACTCAAGAAGAAACTGGCCAAGGACCAGTTCTCGCTCTGGGACTTCTATAACCAGATCCAGCAGGTCAAGAAGATGGGCAACATCAAGGACCTGGCTGCCATGATTCCCGGTGTGGGCAAGGCTATCAAGGATGTCGATATCCCCGACAATGCCTTCAAGTCCACCGAGGCCATCATCCTTTCCATGACTCCTTACGAACGCGAGCATCCGGAGGTTATCAACGGCTCCCGCCGCAAGCGCATCGCCGACGGTTCCGGCACCTCCCTCCCGGAAGTGAACCGCCTGCTCAAGCAGTTCGAAGGCACCCGCAAGATGATGAAGGGCGCCGTTACCGGCACCCTCATGCAGCAGATGAAAAACTTCAGACCCAGATAGAACACTTCAACTATGAAAGCCCGCATCCTTGCCATCCCGGTCGTATGCCTGCTGCTCCTGGGGAGCTGCGGCCATCGGCTCAAAGACGGTGAGTACACGCTCACTGTGTTATCGACCAACGACGTGCACAGCACCTGGTTCGACTCTACCTATACGGGAGGGGACATCAAGCAGTCCCTTTTTGCCATGAACTACTACATCGACAGTGTCCGCACGGCCGACGGCCGCGGCAACGTCCTTCTGGTGGACGCCGGAGACTGCCTGCAGGGAGACAATGCCGCCTACTATTACAATTACGTGGATACGCTCACGCCGCACCTGTTTCCCCGCCTCATCGAATACATGAACTATGACGCCATCGCCATGGGAAACCACGATGTGGAAACCGGCCATCCCGTGTACGACCGCGTACAGAAGGACCTCATTCGCGCCGGCGCCCCTTTCCTGGCTGCCAACGCCATCCGCAACGACAATGGAAAGTCCTACTTCCCGGCTTACAGGATGGTCGTGAAAGCCGGTCTCCGCATTGCCGTGCTGGGCTACAATAACGCCAACATCAAGGCCTGGCTTTCGGAGGAATTGTGGAGCGGCATGCATTTCGAGTCTATCGCCTCCCGCATCCAGCAGGATGTGGACTATGTGCGGCAGCGCGAGCAGCCGGATGTAGTGGTCGCCGCCATGCATTCGGCCTGCGGCCAGGGAGACGGCTCCATCCTGGAGGCCGAAGCCCTCGATGCCTTCAATCTGGTGAAGGGGGTGGACTGGCTCATCTGCGGCCACGACCATCGGCCCTATGTGGAAAACCGCGATACCACGGCGCTTCTCAATTCCGGAAGCCACAGCCGTTTCGTGGGCCACGGCAAGATGCACTTGACAGTCTCCGGCGGCAAGGTGGTGAAGAAGTCCTTCGAGACTGACCTCATCCCCGTCGATGCCTCCAAGGCCGATCCCGTCATGCGCGAGCACTTCCGCAAAGACTTCGAGGCCGTCCGCGCCTTTACCCTTCAGAAGGTGGGCACCCTTAAGGCCGATCTTCGTACCCGTGACGCCTACACGGGCATGAGCGACTATGTAAACCTGGTGCACACCCTGTGCATCGGCATGGCTCCTGCGCAGATTTCCATCGCCGCCCCGCTTACCTATAACGGAACGGTGAAGGCCGGTACGCTTGTGTTCAACGATCTTTTCACCATCTATCCCTTCGAGAACCAGCTGTACGTAATCACCATGACCGGTGACGAGGTGGTCCGCTACCTGGAAGCCTCCTACGACCGCTGGATCCGCACCGTCTCCAAGCCGGCAGACCATGTGCTCAAAATCGAGCCCAAGGACAACCCCCGCAACCAGCAGAAAGGATGGTCATTTGTGGACAGGCCCTATAACTTCGACTCCGCCGCCGGCATCAACTACACCGTCGATGTCACCAAGCCCCGCGGCCGCCGCATCGCCGTCCATTCCATGGCCGACGGCACCGCCTTCGACCCCTCCCGCACTTACAATGTGGCCATGACCTCCTACCGTGCAAGTGGCGGCGGCAATCTTCTGGGTGAGATCGGCATCGACACCGACCTCATTGACGAGCGCATCGTCGCCCGTTATCCCGAGATCCGCAACATCCTGTTCGACTACCTCAAGGAGCACGGCACCATCGACCCCGCCCTCATCGGCAACCCCGCGGTCATCGGCTCCTGGAAGTTCATCCCCGAAAAACTGGCCGCCCCGGCCCTCGCCCGGGACCTCCGCCTCCTCTTCGGCGACTAGCCCCGGTTCCCTCCTCGTCGCCTAGCACCCGCCTCCTCCTCGGCGACTAGCACCGGTTCCCTCCAGTGCCGCAGGTGGCGCAACAATCTGCCGCAGGTGGAACAACAAAGTGTCGCAGGTGGGCATTTTTGTGCACCACCTGCAACGCAAAATGGCCACTGGCGCATTCGGGCGCCGCAGGTGGCAAAGGTTTTTGCCCACCTGCAGCGTTCCATCCTCCCACCTGCAACATCACTGCCTGCTACCGGCCCATCTTCGTTACCTCTGGTGAAGGTCCCCGGTATGTTTGGTGAAGGTCCCTTGCGTTTTTGGGGAAGGTCTCATTTCGTTGGGGGGACCTTCCCCACTGATCTGGCCCCTCACCGCTCTCCAGTGTCATTTCCGTGGTGAAGGTCCCGGCCCTAAAATGACACCTTCCCCATTTGTTCCTGCCACCTTCCCCTCAGCGTCTTCACACCCCAACGACCTTCGCGCACGGTCCAACCTTCTTCCGGCGTCAGCCGGGGGCACGGCCATCCCCGAATCAATGTGTGCACCCACCATCCCTCCGCGCGTGGGATGACGTTCCCCCTGGGATACGGCTTCGGCGTAAGTTTCCTGCCGAGGGCACGATTTGCCGGCACGGCAAACGTGACCAACACGCGCAGGATGCGTCTCGCGCCTCACTGACCGTCCCCACCGGCGCCCCAACGTCCTTCGCGTCCGTCCCTTCCCAGTCAAAAAAAAGAGCGACCACATGGCCGCTCCAGTTATGGTGATGCGAAGATAGTATGCTTACTTGGCGTAGGCCACAGAACGGGTCTCGCGGATAACAGTAATCTTCACCTGACCCGGGTAGGTCATCTCGTCCTGAATCTTCTTGGCGATGTCTCCGGAGAGGACCTCGGCCTCCTGGTCGCTGACCTGTTCAGCACCCACGATGACACGCAGTTCGCGGCCGGCCTGGATGGCATAGGCCTTGGTGACGCCCGGATAGGCGCCGGCCAGGTTTTCCATGCCGCGGAGACGTTTGATGTAGCTTTCAATCACTTCACGGCGGGCACCGGGACGGGCACCGGAGATGGCGTCACCCACCAGCACCAGGGGAGCGTAGAGGGAAGTCATTTCGGTTTCCTCGTGGTGGGCGCCGATAGCGTTGCAGATTTCGGGCTTTTCCTTGTACTGCTCGGCCAGTTTCATACCCAGCAGGGCGTGCGGCAGATCCGGATCTTCCTCTGAGACCTTGCCGATATCGTGCAGGAGGCCGGCGCGTTTGGCGATCTTGGGATTGAGCCCCAGTTCAGAAGCCAGGATGGCGCAGATGTTGGCCACTTCGCGGGAGTGCTGCAGCAGGTTCTGGCCATAGGAGGAACGATATTTCATACGGCCGATAAGGCGTACGAGTTCCATGGAAAGACCGTGGATGCCCAGGTCGATGCAGGTGCGCTTGCCGGTTTCCAGAATCTCTTCTTCCAGCTGCTTCTGAACTTTGGTAACCACTTCCTCAATACGTGCGGGGTGGATACGTCCGTCCACTACCAGCTGGTGCAGGGCCAGACGGGCAACTTCACGGCGGACCGGGTCAAAGGCGCTGAGGAGGATGGCGTCCGGTGTGTCGTCCACAACGATTTCAACGCCCGTGGCAGCCTCCAGGGCGCGGATGTTACGACCTTCACGGCCGATGATGCGGCCCTTGATTTCGTCATTCTCGATGGGGAAGGTGGTAACGGCATTCTCGATGGCGGTTTCCGTGGCGGTGCGCTGGATGGTGTTGATCACGATACGCTTGGCTTCCTTCGCGGCGTTGAGCCGGGCCTCGTCCATGGTGTCGTTGATATAGGCCTGGGCCTCGGTGCGGGCCTCGGCCTTCATCTGCTCCATGAGCTGGTTCTTGGCTTCCTGAGCGCTGAGGCCGGCGATGGTCTCAATCTGACGGATAACCTGGGTGCGCAACTGTTCGTATTCCTGTTCCTTCTCCTGCATGGCTTCCTCGCGGGCCTTGGCGGCGCCCATCTGGGCTTCCAGCTCTTTGGCTTTGCGGTCTGCCTCGGAGAGTTTCTGGTTCAGGGTATTCTCCTTCTGGCGTACGCGGTTCTCCGCGTCGTGAATTTGTGCGTTCTTTTCATTGACCGTCTTTTCGTGCTCGGCCTTGAGGGAAAGGTATTTCTCCTTGGCCTGGAGAATGCGCTCGTTCTTGATTTTTTCGCCTTCAATCTCGGCTTTCTCAAGAATCTCGTCGCGCTTCCCCTTGAGCAGGCTCTGGCGGATGAGTATGTACACGGCCAGTGCGATGACGGCACCGGCTACGAATCCAATTATAATACTTACGATGTCCATATAATATTGTTAGGTTTTGTGTCAACAAAAAACATGTCTGCTTTCAGTTTCGAAAACAGACATGTTTTGGTAAAAAAGCCGTCAGCATCTAGTCAGAAAATCTTATGGGTATAAGATTTGGGTCCCGGCCGCTTGCTGGTATCCCCCGTCCTGCCCGAGGGCAGAATCCCGTGAGGTAACCTGGGCCCGCCATCTGCGGCCTGAGTCAACCCGGCGCGTTGAAACGTGTTGATTTCAGCTTTCGATGGTTGACGGCTAATCTTTATCTGAGGTCCTTCAAATAGCGATCCAAATCTGACTGCAGCTGCTGTTCTGCCTTGGTGCGCTGCTCCAGTTCCCGCTGCATGTTCAGGCGCACGACGGTCTCGTTCAGGGCGACGAGCGAGAGCAGGTCGTTGACCGTACGGCCGGGATGGCTTTTGGTAAAGGATGCGAAACGGTTGTTGATGGCATCGGCGGCCTGACGGTACACTTCTTCCACTTCCGGCGATGACGCCGTGAGGTTGAAGGTGCGCCCTGCGATTTTGATGCTGATTTTCTGGTCCATTACGCTTCCTCCAAATAGGAGATGCACTTATCGATCTCCTTAATCAGTTTATCGACCTTGGCCTTGGCATCCGCCGGGGCGGCGGCAGAAAAGGCCTCGGTGAGTTTTCGGGTCTCCAGTTCGGACTCCAGTTCGGTTATCTGTTTTCTAAGGGAAGTTCCGGTTTCCTCACACGTACGTAGCTCCTCGCGAAGACGCTCGTTCTCCGCTTTCTCAGCCTCATAACGCGCAATCAGCTGTTTGATATTTTCTCTGATATCTTCCAGCATGGCCGGTTTGTTTTTCCCTATCTGCAAATGTACAAAAAAACTTTCAATGATTTAACATAACCCTCTAAAGATTTGGCGCGAAAGTTGAATTGTAGGGGGTAAAACTATTCTGATATGAAAAAGTTTCTTCTTATCCTGGCTACGATACTGGTAGCCGTCACTGCATACGGCCAGCCCCGGCAGGCCCATCATCAGCAGAATCGTCATCACCACCAGACGCATCAGGTTTTTGACCAGAAAGACTTCAGACATCGCAAACCTCACAAGTCCAACAAGAAATCCCGCGGCATCCGCTGCCAGAAGGAATGGCAGAAGCTTCCGAACGGATGCCACGTCCGTCTATGGGCCGGTTCCGTGCGCATCTGCAAGCCCAGCGGAGACAAACTCCTGAGCGGCGACGAGGTGTGGCTCCTGCCCAGCGGCTATTACAGTGTCCGCGAAATGAGCTTCTGGCACATCTACGATCCCTGGGGAGAGCGCATCTTCGGCCTCTCTTCCCAATCGCCTATCCAGCAGCTTCCTAATGGCTTTTTCATTTACAAGACACTGGGTAACAGCTACCGGGTAGCCGACAAGAAAGGCGACGATGTCTTCGGCCTTTCGGGCGATGAAATCGTCTATATGGGAGACGGCGTTTTCCGTGTCAAATGGGCCGGATCCTACCGTTTTTACGACGAAAAGGGAAATCTTCTCGACTAGAGTTCGGCGATCATCCGTTTAAAAAGAACGGTCATTTTATCGGCGGCGGAGTCAGCGGCTTTCACGATGGCTTCGCCGTCGGTTACGTAGTCATCGTCGTCGGTGGCGTGTGCGACGTCGGTGATGACGGAGATGCCGAAGCAGGGGATGCTGCTGTGGCGGGCCACGATGACTTCCGGCGTGGTGCTCATGCCCACTGCGTCGGCGCCGATGCCGCGGAAGTAGCGGTATTCGGCCGGGGTCTCATAGCAGGGACCCGTGACGGCGACATACACGCCCCGCTGCAGGGAAATGCCTTCCTCGGCGGCAATCTTCACGGCCTGGCGGATGAGGGCAGGGTCGTAGGGGCGCGTCATGTCGGGGAAGCGCGGACCGAACTCGTCCAGGTTGGGGCCGATGAGCGGGTTAGGCAGCAGGTTGATGTGGTCTTTGATGATCATGAGGTCTCCCACCTTGTAGGCGAGGTTGGTGCCGCCTGCGGCGTTGGAAACGAACAGGTACTTGATGCCCAGGCAGACCATTACGCGCGTAGGGAGTACGCTCATGTTCATGCCGTATCCCTCGTAGAAGTGGATGCGGCCCTGCATGGCGATGACCGTCTTCCCGGCCAGGGTTCCCACGATGAAGTTGCCTTTGTGGCCGATGGCCGTGCTCACCGGGAATCCGGGAATCTCCTTATAGGGAATGACGACGGGATCCTCGATTTGGTCGGCCAGTTTTCCCAGACCGCTTCCCAGGATGATACCCACCAGCGGCTGCCTGCCGTTCAGACGCGACTTGACAAGGTCTGCGGCAAGGTGTATGGTCTCCAGATAACTCATAATGACATCTTTTCAATCATATGGGTGATGAGCCGGCTCATGCGTTCTGCGGCTGCGTTCGCGGCTTTCACCACGTCGTCTCCGTCGTTGACGAAATCATCGGCATAATCGTCGTGCGCCTCGTTGGTGATGACGGAGATGCCGAAGACGGGCACGCCGGCATGACGGGCGACGATGACCTCCGGAATGGTGGACATGCCCACGGCGTCACCGCCGATGGTGCGGAAATACTTGTATTCGGCCGGAGTCTCGTAGGAGGGGCCGGTGCCGCCCACGTACACGCCGCGGTGCATCTTGATGCCCAGTTCGTCGCCCACCTGGACCGCCAGCCGGATGAGGGCGGGGTCGTAGGGACGCGTCATATCGGGAAAACGCGGACCGAAGTCGTCGAAATTCGGGCCGATGAGGGGGTTCGGAAGCAGGTTGATGTGGTCCCGGATGATCATGAGGTCTCCCACATGGTAGGCGAGGTTGGTGCCGCCTGCGGCGTTGGAGACGATGAGCGTCTTGATACCCACGCCGATCATGACGCGGATGGGAAGGACCACCTGGTCCATGCCGTAGCCTTCATAATAGTGGATGCGGCCCTGCATGGCGATGACGGTTTTGCCGCCCAGCTCTCCGACAATGAAATTGCCTTTGTGCCCTACGGCCGTGGAAACCGGGAATTCCGGCAGCTCACGGTAGGGGATGACCACAGGGTCCTGGATGCTGTTTGCAAGACTGCCCAGGCCGCTGCCGAGGACAATGCCCAGAACGGGTTTCTTGTCACCGATCCGGCTTTTGACAAGGCTGGCAAGCCTGTTGATGGTTTCAATTCTTGGGTCCATGGTGTGGATCAGAACGTGCCTTCTTCGGCACTGTCTTCTTCGCGGGAAGAATAATTGCGGATGGGGGCGTCGTGCAGGAGGTCGTGCATGATGTACTTCACTGCATCCTGAAGCCCTTCCTGGAATTTCTCGAAATCTTCTTTGTACAGGAAGATTTTATGTTTGTCGAACGTGAAAGAACCGTCGCGTTCCTGGCGGCGCTTGCTTTCCGTGATGGTCAGGTAAAAGTCGTTGTTTCCCTTCGTGCTCTTGACGTCGAAGAAATACGTACGTTTTCCGGCCCGTACGGGTTTGGAATAAACATCTTCTGCGTTGCGCTCCACGTTGTGGCCGCGCTCGAAATCTTCACTGTACATACGTAATCCGTTTTTGTGTTTTATTGAGACAAATTTAGGGAAATAATTTAAAAAACACTAACTTTGCATAAATTTATTTGTTCTATGTTAAATCGACGCATTCTACGGGTAAAAGCCTTCAAAGTGCTGTACGCCTACGCGGAAAATCCCGGCCTTTCCCTCAAGGAAGTGCTCTCCGCCCTGGAGACATCGGCAGAAGCCACCCGTGACTTGTATCTGAATATGCTGGCCGTGGTGCCCGCCCTTACGGCGGAAGCAGCCAAAAGGGTGGAAGCCGCCCGCGGCAAGTTCAATCCCACCGAGGAAGACCTCAATCCCAACCTGAAATTCGTCAACAACGGCATATCGGCCCTTCTGGAGAAGGACCCCGATTTCCAGCGCCTGATAGAAAAGAAGAAGATTTCCTGGGAGCAGCAGGACGCTTTCCTGCACAAGCTCTACGAAGACCTCAAGACCCGCGATTACTACGCCGCATACATGGCTTCCGGGGAAAACTCCCTGGCCGCGGACGCAGCCCTGTGGAAGGAAATCTATGCCAGTGAGTTCGAGGATAACGAAACCCTCGCCGCCATCCTGGAGGATTCCTCCATCTACTGGGCCGACGAACTCCCTTACGTGCTCAACACGTGCATCTCCTCTTTTGAGGAAATGGCGCGTACGGGCCGATGGAGCTTTCCTCCGCTGTACCAGAGCGACGTGCTTGCCGCCCGCGGCAAGACGGATGTGGACAGCGACCGGGACTTTGTCCGCGCGCTGGTCACCGCCACTTACGGCCGATTCAAGGAGTACGACGCCCTCATCGCCGGCTCGGTCTCCAAGTGGGACCGCGACCGTCTCTACACCACGGATATCGTGCTCATCTCCATGGGCCTGGCAGAGGCGGAAACCTTCCCCTCCATCCCCGTGAGAGTGACCATCAACGAATACGTAGAAATTTCCAAGTATTATTCAACGCCCAAGAGCCACGGTTTCGTGAACGGTCTGCTGGACCGTCTCGTGAAGGAGCGTATGGCCCAGGGCATTATTAACAAAAGCTTATGAACTTAATTTTCTCCTTCCTCATGTCTCCCGCCGGCGCACCCGCCGGTGCTGCAGGCCAGCAGGCCAGCGCCATGCCCACCATCATCATGTTCGGCGCCATCATCCTCGTGATGTGGCTTTTCATGATCCGTCCCCAGCGCAAGCAGCAGAAAGAACTGCAGAATTTCCGCAATGGCCTCAAGAAAGGTGACAAAGTGGTTACCGTCGGCGGTATCTACGGTGAAATCGTGGAAGTGAACGAGAAAACCTGCCTCATCAAGGTGGACGGAGACGTGAAACTCCGCGTGGACAAGCAGGGTCTGGTCAAGGATTACACCGAGGCTGGCCAGCAGCAGTAAGCTGCCATGTCCGGTATCGAGCACATCCGCCCGAAGAAAGGGGAACTGGGCCGGGAATGGATTTTCCTGGTCCTGTCCCTTATCCTGGCTTTTTTGGTATGGGTGCTCATCAATCTTTCCAAGGATTATTCCGGCACCGTGAGCGTTCCGGTCGTGGCCCAGTGCAATATTGAGGGCCATGGCGTGGAGTCGTCCAACGCGGTCCTGGTGAGCGCGCGCTGCCGTACGGACGGTTTCCGCCTGGTGCGGGAAGCCAGCCGGCAGGAGCGCAAGGTGGTGAAGGTCCGCTTCGACAGCGGAGACATGCGCCGCCTGGGCCCGGACACGTACGGCATCATCGGCGGTGCCAAAAACTCCTATACAACACAGTTTTTCGGGGAAAACGTACACCTGGAGGCGTTCATCACGGACACCCTCAAGTTCGTATTCCCGGTAGAGAATCACAAACGGGTTCCCGTTGTGGTTCCGCATTCCCTTTCTTACCATACGCAGTACATGCTGTCCGGTCCCGTCACCGTCTCTCCGGATACGGTGACCGTTTACGGAGAGGCCTCCAAACTGGCCGCCATAGAAAAGGTCACGACGCCCCGGCTGGTCATGTCCAACCTGTCGGAATCCCAGCACGGCGTGCTCCGGCTCGTCGCACCGGAAGGCGTCCGTCTTTCCCACGACCAGGTAAGCTACGAAGTCCCGGTTTCCCGTTATGTGGAACTCCAGGCAACCCTTCCCGTCGAGGCCCGGCACGTTCCCGTCGGCCGGCAACTGCAGGTATATCCGGCCGTGGCCAAGGTTGTGATGCGCTGTGTATTTCCCATCGCGAAGGACCCGCTGTCTTCCTTTAAGCTGTATGTGGACTGGCGGGACTTCAGCAATTCCCTGACCGGTCGCTGCGCCCCGCATGTCTCCAACCTGCCGGCCGGCGTACTGGAGTACCGGGTGGAACCGGAAGTATTCGACTGCGTGGAACTGTGATGCGTCGCAAAACCGTCATCGTCACCGGTCTTATCGGCAGCGGCAAATCGGCCGTGTGCGCCCTGCTCCGTGAGCGGGGCATTCCTGTCTATGATTCCGACGCCCGCACCAAGCGGCTCTACGACAGCAGTCCCGTCCTGGTGGAACGGCTGGAGGCGGCGCTCGGCATCGGGCTCCGCGGAGAGGACGGCCGCCTGGACCGCAAGGCCCTCGCCGCCCGGATTTTCTCGGACTCCGCCGCGAGGGAAACGCTCGAAGGCATCGTTTATCCTGCCGTCCTGGAGGACTTCAAGCGCTGGCGGGCGCGGCAGAAGGGCGCGCCGTTCGTGGCGCTGGAATCGGCCGTCATCCTCTCGAAGCCCCTTTTCGACGGGCTGGCCGATGCGGTCGTCCTGGTCACGGCCCCCGAAGAGGTCCGTCTCTCTCGCGTGAGGGAGCGCGACTCCCTGTCGGAGGAGGCTGTGCGCGCGCGGATGTCGGCCCAGCGTATCCCCTCCGGAAAGGTGAGCGTGGAACTGTCCAACGACGGCACTGAGGAGGCGCTCCGCCAGGCCGTGGACGCGGTCTTTTTCCGCAAAAATTCGTATATTTGTAAGATTTTAGAAGAAGAATAAAGCATTATGAAAACCGATTTAGCAAGAACCCTTTCTATCCGTGGTCAGCACGGTCTGTTCAATTATATCGCCCAGTCCCGCGGCGGCGCCATCGTGGAATCCCTGGAAGACAAGAAGCGTTACAACTTCAGCGCCAGCGCCGGTATCACCACCCTGGCCGATATCTCCATCTACACCGACGAAGGCGAGATGAAACTCTCCGAGGTCTTCGAGAAGATGCACGGCGTGCTGGGTGAGGCCGATGCCCCCGGCGCAAAGGCCGCCGAGAAGGAGCTGAAGGACGTCTTCGCCAAGGCTGTCCCGAACTACGACGCAGACCGCTTCTATGTGTCCCACATGAAGAAAGTGGTGGAGTGGTACAACTGCCTGAAGCACTATGCCTCCCTGGAGTTCCTCACCGACGAGGAGCGTGAGGCCGAGGCCAAGAAGGAGGCTTAATTCATGCCCAGCCTGCAGGTTATAACCCTCGGGTGCTCCAAAAATACCGTTGACACCGAGCATCTCCTTTCCCAGGTACAGCACGCCTACGAGATTGTGCCTGAAGGGGAAATGCGTCCCGTGGATGTGCTGGCGGTCAACACCTGCGGTTTCATAGGCGACGCCAAGGAACAGAGCATCCAGTACATCCTGGAAGCCGCCCAGCGCAAGCAGGCGGGCCAGGTGGGCCGGTTGCTGGTGTTCGGCTGTCTTTCCCAGCGCTATATGGACGAGATGCCTTCCCTCATCCCCGAGGTGGACGGCTGGTTCGGCGCGCGGGAACTGGATCCGCTGGTGGAGGCCCTGGGCTGCCGTCCGGATGCGTCCAAGGCTCATTGCCGGGTGCGCACGGACGGCCGTCATCCCTATGCCTTCCTCAAGATTTCGGAAGGCTGCAACCGCCGCTGCTCGTACTGCGCCATCCCGTTTATCCGCGGCGCTCACAAATCCGTACCCATGGAGGTGCTGGTGAAGGAGGCCGCCGCCCTGGCTGCCCAGGGGGTGAAGGAGCTGGTGATCATCGCTCAGGACACCACCTACTATGGCCTGGACCTGTATGGCAAGCGTTGCCTGGCGGAGCTTCTGAGAAAGCTGTCGGCCGTCGAGGGCATCGAGTGGCTGCGCCTGCACTATTCCTATCCGGCCGATTTCCCGGAGGATGTCCTGGACGAGATGGCCTCCAATCCCAAGGTCTGCCGCTACATGGACATCCCCCTGCAACATGTGTCCGACAAGGTGCTCGAAAAGATGCACCGCGGTGTGGACGGGGCCTGGACGCGGGAACTCATCCGCCGCATGCGGGAACGGGTTCCGGGCGTCGCGCTCCGTACGACCCTCATCGTGGGACATCCCGGCGAATCGGCCGTAGACTTCAAGGAACTGGTGGATTTCGTCAAGGATGCCGCCTTCCAGCGGATGGGTGCCTTTACCTATTCGGAAGAGGAGGGAACCTACGACGCAGAACACTTCCCGGACACGGTGAAACCTTCCGTCAAGAAACAGCGCCTGGATAAGCTGATGGAGGTTCAGCGTGGCATATCACTTGCATACAATCAGTCCCGGATCGGCACGGAAGTCCGTGTCCTGGTGGACGACTTCACGGACGGCGTCCTGGTATGCCGCAGTGAGTTTGAAAGCCCGGAGGTGGACGGTGAGATCCTGGTGAAATATGTGCCGGCTGCCTTTGACGGCGTGGAGCCTCAGTCCCTCATCGGAAAATTCCTCCAGGTCCGCATTACGGCTGCCGACGAGTATGACCTTACGGCAGAAGTAATATGAAACATTTCGCATGGCTGTCGGCCGTCCTGCTTGTGACGGCCTGTTCCCCTCAGGTTTATCCCCTGTATCTTGACGTTCGTCAACCTTCCAAATCCGGCCTGGACCTGGCCCGCAAGACCATGGGCATCGTCTTCATGGACAGCGCCGCCCCGGCTGATTCCGCCTTCGACCGTTCCGTCGCATCGGCCCTGGCCCGTTCGCTGGAGGAGGATTACTTCGGCGGCGAGGAAGAAGTGGGCCTGTACCACATTCCCGCGGCTGATTCCCTTTCCTTGGACTACATGCACTCGCTGGTGATGGACACTAACCGGGACGTCGTGTTCGTCCTTTCCTCCCATCTGGGAGAGAAGACGGCCGATGGAGGCCTGCCGGTCTCGTCCCGCCTGATGGTGTACGACAGCATGGGGGAGGACCGTATCCGCACTTACACGGGCAGCAATGTCCTTCCTGCCGCCGGTGAGGGAGAACCGTCTCAGGCCGAGGTTGCCGGAAAGCGCATTTCCCGCCGTTTCCTCTCCCAGTGGCAAACGGAAAGCTTCAGCTTCTACTACATCGACGGTCTGGATGAAAGCTGGATGCGTGCGCTGGAATATCTTCAGGAAGGGAAGATGTCCAAGGCGATGGATGAGTGGATGCGGCTGGCCAAGGACGGGAATACGACTGTCCGTGCCTGCGCCGCCTACAATATGGCCATGGCGTTCTATCTGTCTGAAGATTACCGGATGAGCTCCCACTGGCTGGATTTGTCGGATCGGGTGGGGAAGCTTCCGCTGAGTGACGGCCTGCACAAGCGGCTGGCCAATCATTTGGAAAAGATGCAAAAATAGAGTATATTTGCGCGCTCAAATAAAAATTTTAAAAATTTATTTTTAACACATACACAGTTTATGGCAAACATCAATCTGCACAAGTACGGCATCAAGGGCGTGAAGGAAATCCTTTACAACCCCACGTACGAAGTTCTTTTCAATGAAGAGACCAAACCCGGTCTGGAAGGCTACGACAAAGGCCAGGTGACCGAGCTGGGTGCTATCAACGTTATGACCGGCGTGTACACCGGCCGTTCTCCTAAAGATAAGTACATCGTGTACGACAACACCACCAAGGAGGGCAAGCCCGGTGAGATTTGGTGGGATACCGAGGAGTATCACAACGATAACCACAAAATGTCCGTCGCTACCTGGAAGGTTGTCAAGAAGCTCGCCCAGGAGCAGCTCAGCGGCAAGCGCCTGTTCGTCGTGGATGGCTTCTGCGGTACGCACAAGGATACCCGCATGAAGGTCCGCTTCATCATGGAGGTGGCATGGCAGGCTCACTTCGTGACCAACATGTTCATCCGCCCCAAGAACCAGAAAGAGTTTGACCAGGAGCCGGACTTCGTGGTTTACTGCGCCGCCAAGGCCAAGGTTGAGAACTACGCAGAACTCGGCCTCCGCAGCGAAACCTGCGTCGCCTTCAACGTTACCTCCCGTGAGCAGGTTATCCTGAACACCTGGTACGGCGGTGAGATGAAGAAGGGTATGTTCTCCATGATGAACTACTACCTCCCGCTGAAGGGCATCGCCGCCATGCACTGCTCCGCCAACACGGATATGAACGGTGAGAACACCGCCATCTTCTTCGGCCTTTCCGGTACCGGTAAGACCACCCTTTCCACCGACCCGAAACGTCTCCTGATCGGCGACGACGAGCACGGCTGGGACAACAAGGGCGTGTTCAACTTCGAAGGCGGCTGCTACGCCAAGGTTATCAAGCTGGACAAGGAGTCCGAACCCGATATCTACAACGCCATCCGTCGTGACGCTCTCCTGGAGAACGTGACCGTTGACGCTGCCGGCAAGATCGACTTCAATGACAAGTCCGTCACCGAGAACACCCGCGTGAGCTATCCTATCTACCACATCGAGAAGATCGTGCGTCCGGACAGCCACGGCCCCGCAGCCAAGCAGGTGATCTTCCTTTCTGCCGACGCCTTCGGCGTGCTGCCTCCGGTGAGCATCCTCACCCCCGAGCAGACCAAGTACTACTTCCTCTCCGGCTTCACCGCCAAGCTGGCCGGTACCGAGCGCGGTATCACCGAGCCCACTCCTACTTTCTCCGCTTGCTTCGGCCAGGCCTTCCTGGAGCTGCACCCGACCAAGTACGCTGAAGAGCTGGTGAAGAAGATGAAGAAGTCCGGCGCCAAGGCTTACCTCGTGAACACCGGTTGGAACGGTACCGGCAAGCGTATCTCCATCCGCGACACCCGCGGTATCATCGACGCCATCCTGAGCGGTGCCATCGACAAGGCCCCGACCAAGGTTATCCCTTACTTCAACTTCACCGTTCCCACCAAGCTGGAAGGTGTTGACACCGGCATCCTCGATCCTCGCGACACCTACAAGAACGCCGCCGAGTGGGAAGAGAAGGCCAAGGACCTCGCCGCCCGCTTCATCAAGAACTTCCACAAGTACGAGTCCAACAAGGCCGGCAAGGCCCTCGTGAAGGCCGGTCCCGCCCTCTAGTCCTTGTTGACATAATAATTAAAGGTCAATCCTCCGGGGTTGACCTTTTTTTGTTTCCACCGTCATCATGCAACCACCTACGCGTTTTTCCTGGGAAAGCGTGTAGATGCTTACATCGCAATGCAACCACTTACGCACTTTTGCGGGAAAAGTGCGTAGATGCTTGCATCTGCTTTCTCCATTATGTCCCCTAACTAGGAGGTAACGGCACTCATTTTCCAGGAGCCCCCATGGCTCCCGGAAAATGGCTGTCCGTAGCCGCCCCTCACCCCCTGGACCTGGTCCAACGCTAATTTGGACGAGGTCTTGGCAACATTTGGACTAGGTCACATTTTACCCCTTGGACCTGGTCCACCACATGTGCCTTCCAGGGTGTTCTGGGGCATACTCCCTGGACCTGGTCCAACCCCTATTTTGTGACCTGGTCCAAAAATGCCCTGGACCTGGTCCACGGGTTGGTGACAACCCTTGGACCTGGTAGGGTTCGGAAGCGGGTGAAAAGGGTCGGCTTGGTTTAAAACTGTAAGTTGTGGTTGAAATTCTTGTCTATTTTTGACGGAAAATGATCTTTGTGCTCTTATGGATTGTTGCTTGAATGAGTTTGTTATGGGTTTTGGTCGATGGTAACAAAATGTAAGCATTTTTGCGATTTTCTTGGATTTAGTAAAAATATGTAGTAATTTGCGCTCCTAAAATTTCTTACCTTATGAGGAAGTGTCTGTCAACTCTTCTTTTAGTCATTTTTGTGCTGCTGGATGGCAGCCTGTCTTTTGCCCAGAAGGGCTTCAAGGTTTCCGGTACGGTGACCGACGTGCAGGGAGAACCCATCGTGGGTGTCTCCGTAGTTGCTCCTGCCAACAAGCAGGGGACAATTACCGACGTGGATGGCAATTATACCATTCTGGCGGCATCGGGTACGTCCGTGCTGCAGTTTTCTTTCATGGGATACAAGACGCTGGATTACCGTCTCAGTGGAGATCATTTCGTGTCCGTAACGCTCGAAGAGGATGCAGAAGTGCTGGAGAACGCGCTGGTCGTAGGGGCTTACGGTACCAAGCAGCGCAGGGAGGACATGGTGGGCAGCGCTTTCCAGGTGAATTCCAGTGAACTGAAATACAAGCCCAAGGCGCGCGTGGACAATCTGCTCGAGGGGCTTGTCCCCGGCATGTCCGTGGAGAACACGTCGGATTCCGGCGGCAATACGCGCGACCGCCTCAATGTCCGTATCCGCGGTCAATCATCCCTGTATGGCTCCAGCGCCCCCCTGTGGGTGGTGGATGGCGTGCCGATGTACACCGGCGGCGCCACCGGACTGATGCCGGGCGTCTCGCAGACGGTTTCGCCCCTGGGGATGCTGGACCCGAACGATATCGAGAGCATCACGGTTCTGAAGGATGCGGACCAGACCACCATCTACGGCGCCAATGCCGCCGGCGGTGTCATCCTTGTGACCACCAAGAAAGGTGCTGCTGGGAACGAGCCCCTGAAGCTCAGCGCGACGCTCAATTTTGGCGTTTCCATGCCGGACAAGAGCACCATGGTGAAGATGATGAACGCCGAACAGTACATGGAAGTCGCAAAGGAAGCCTGGACGAATGCGGGCAATCTCCTTTCCAACTTCCCGTATCAGGATAACTACTATAATAGTTATAGTACGACTTCTACCGATTGGTTTGATACTTATATCGGCACGGGGTCCACGCTCTATGCCTCCTTGTCGGCCACGACCGGGACCAAGCGGGCGAAAACCTACGTGACAGGGTCCTATTACCGGAATGCCAATATCGTGAAGGAGGACCTGAGCGAACGGTATTACGTCCGTATGAACAATACCTACACGCCGCGTGATAACTTCAAACTGGGCCTGTCCCTCGGCGCCATCCTCACGGATGACGACATGTTCCAGATTGGGCACACCTATTTGGATATTCAGCCCATCTTTTCTCCTTATCTGGAGGACGGGAAGACCTATCGTCTTTATAACAATGTCTGGGACGATGTGAAGGGAACGTGGGTAATGCAGAAATTCAACGCGAACAAACTTCCGGAAAGGGAATATAATCAGAATAACCAGAAATCCGTCAAGACCACCCTTAACGTGGATATGGACTGGGAGATTATCAAGGGCTTGAAGGTAACCAGTACCTTTGAGATCGATTATCAGCATTCTCACGAGGACGTTTACAATTCGCGCAAAACGCTGAGTGGCATAAACGACAGTCGCCAGCCTCGCGGCTACTCTTCCAAGTACGAAGCCAGTTATACCAACTGGACCAACGTGAACAAGATCTCCTACGAGAAAGCTTTCGGGAAACATAAACTCATGGCCTATGCCGGTTTGGAAATGCACGAAGTCCTGAATAAATCTACTTCTGCTTCGGGTAACGGTTTCATGAGCGACAATGTCCGCGAGATACAGTATGCCGATGAAAGCACCCGGAAGGGTTCCTCCAGCTATAACATAAGCAGGACCATGTCCTACTTCGCACGTACACAGTATTCGTACAATTCCCGCTATTACCTGTCGGCCAATTTCCGACGCGACGGCAGTTCCGGCTTCAGCATCTATCAGCAGTGGAACAATTTCTGGTCTGTGGGTGGATCTTGGAATATCCACAAGGAGCCTTTCTTCCATGTGGACTGGATCAAGATGCTTAAACTCAAGGGCTCATTCGGTATTGTCGGTAACTCCCGTGTGGATAACTCCTACAAGGCGGGAACTTATACATACTCCAATTCCTATTCGTACGGAGATTCGGCTGGCGCCGTCCTGTCCGCTATCCCTACGGAGGGCCTGACCTGGGAAACCGTGAACAGGAGCAATGTCGGTCTGGCATTCAATCTGGGAGGGATACTCGAAGGTGAAGTGGAGTATTATCACAACCTGACGAAGGATATGATCAGCAAAATCTACGTTTCCCGTATGATTTCTGATGACCGTATCTATGCCAATGTGGGTTCCATGCAGAATACCGGTTTTGAACTCAACCTGACCAGTCACAATATCAGGACTTCCGACTTTTCCTGGACCACGACGCTCAATGCCACTCACAACGAAAACAAGATCCTGGAACTGCACGGGGACATGACCACCGGTTTCAACGAGTACCTTTACGCGCCCGGATACGATTCCCATACCTGGTATCTGGTGAAATGGGCCGGCGTGGATCCGGCCGACGGCATGCCGATGTGGTATGACAAAGAGGGGAATGTGACCAAGACGTTTTCTTATGACAACCGGCAGATTACCGGGTTGTCCCGGACGCCGGTTGTATATGGCGGCCTGGTTAACTCCTTCACCTGGAAGAATCTTTCCTTCTCCTTCCAGATTAACTACAATATCGGCGGATGGGACCTCCCTTCCTATGCATCGCGGTACTTCGATGACGGTTATAGTATCACGTCGGGGAATCAGGCGGTGGAGACTTACCTGTACCGTTGGCGAGAGCCCGGAGACGTGGCTACCTACCCCAAGGTGTCCCAGACCTCGACCAAGTCCGGTATGAATTCCTCCCGCTTCCTATACAGCATGACCAAGTTCAATCTCTCGACTTTTACCTTGACCTGGACACTGCCCCGCAGGTGGCTGGACCGCCTCAAAATGGATAGCCTCTCCCTTTCGCTCACCGGTTACAATGTGTATTTGTTTACGCCGGACCAGAGCCGTACGCTCAATTCCTACAAGACGCTGTCAAACGGTTTCCCCGTAAACCGGAACTTCACGCTGGGTCTCAATGCATCATTCTAAGAGGAATTGCCATATGAAAAAGTTTATCAAAACCCTTCTCCTGACATTTTCCCTGTCGTCCCTGTTCGTTTCCTGTCATTTCCTGGAAGTGGAACAGCTTGGCAAGAGTGATATCCCGTCTTTCTTCTCCGATATCGATTCGGTGGACCCGGCTGTCCGAGGAGCTTATAATCTTTTGTACTCCCTATATGACCACTACCTGATTACTTATCCGGAAGTGACAGGGGACCTGCTGTATCTTTCGGCCACCAATACCGAGTGGTGGAAGCAATACGAGTTTACTTCCTCCTTTGAAGAAGAGACCTCGCCGGTAGGCGTTATCTGGAAACGCGGTTACAACCTCGTAATGGACCTGGACTATATGCTGACCCTGGCCCCGAAACTTCGGGAACAGAACCAGGAACTGGTGGATAACGCGTTGGCTCAGGCCTATTTTATCCGCGCACTGACCTTCTTCCAGCTTTGCAACGTTTACGGTCAGACTTACTCTTTTACCAACGACGCATCCCATTGGGGTATCGGCCTGATGACCTCCATCCCTACCATCACAGACCATATGGTGCGCGCCTCCGTGAAGGACACATACGCGCAGATACTTTCTGATATCCAGTCTGCACGGGAGTTATTTACGGATAACTACACCTTTGACCGTTATAAGGCATCCCCGTATGCCTGTGATGCTCTCGAAGCCCGCATCCGTCTTTACATGGGAGACTATGAAGAGGCATACAGGTTGGCTTCCGGTCTGATCGGCCGTTTCTCCTTGGCACCGCGTGATCAATATGTTGCCATGTTCACCACGCGTGCGGGAAGCCCCGAAGAGGATATTTTCCGTCTTAACGGCTATCAGCAGACCGGAAATACGCTTCAGAAGCTATATAAGTACGACAATCCGTCGGCCCGCCCTTCCCAGAAACTGAAGTCGCTGTTCGACGCATCGGATGTGAGGGCCCGTCTTTTCCGCTATGACGCCAAGGACGGCGCCCATTATTCGGACATCTGCATGAAGTTCTATTGCACGGAGGATATCGTTGATGAGGAGAAACATTATGATCCCGTGGTTTTCCGTGCTTCCGAGATGTATCTGATTGCAGCCGAAAGTGCCTGTAAACTGAACCGTCTGCAGGAAGCGGAAGGGTATATCCGCAAGCTGGAAGCCCGTGCGCTTGGTATCTCGGAAACGGCTGTCCAGCTCTCCTATTCTGGTGCGGACCAGCTGATGGAACTCATTGACAAGGAGCGCATGAAAGAGCTTTGCTTCGAGGGACACCGCCTGTATGACATCACCCGCCGGCACGATGCTCTGAAACGGGATTCCGGCTTCAATACCCAGGTGCTTACCATCAACTATCCGGACTATCGTTTCGTCCTCCAGATTCCCATCATCGAGACGGAGGCCAACCCTGATATCCAGCAGAATCCCACAAGCAACGCAGACTTATGAAACTGAAATATCTTATCGTGGCCGTCGCATCGGTCCTGATGGCCGGATGCGCCAAGAACCCGCTGCCGCTTTTTGACGAACCGTTCGTCTATATTGAGACGTCCACCGGCACCGACGTCGCCGTTGTTGGGGCCGACTCAAAAGCCGTCGCGACATATTATATCCGCCTGAGCTGCCCCGCTTTCACGGAGCCCATAGAGGTGTCGTATGACATCATCTGTGGTGACGGTTTGACGGAAGGCGTGGATTACACGGTCCTGACGGCGGGACGCGCGGTCTCGTTCCTTCCGGGAATCTGGCGGATGCCTGTCCGTATCCAGTGGAAGGAACACGCCATTGACGAGTCGAAAGACAATACACTGACCATCGCCCTGACCGGGACGCAGCCGGATACGTTTACCCTGGGATATCCCGGACCCGCAGCCAAGGGAAGCAAGCTGGTCATTACCAAGAAGAATCTTTAACACTTTATAAAACGAATGCTTATGTCAACGAGAAGTTTTTCGTTAGTTGCGGCCGCCCTGGTGGGCGTGGCTGCACTCACTGTCTCCTGTCAGAAGAAGGAAATCATCAACGCTCCTTCCCTGACCGCCTTTAGCTTCAAGGCTGCGGATAACGCAGTCCTCACTGAAGATTATGTTGCTACTGTTTCTGGAACGAACGTAAGCGTAGCTCTCCCCGATGTGGATAAGACGTCTCTCGTCGCCACCTATACCGTGGCTGAAGGAAATGTCGTCAAGGTGAACGGCACCGTTCAGACCAGCGGAAAGACAGCGAACGATTTCTCTTCCGAAGTGACCTATGTCGTAACGGATGCCAAGGGCGAGAATTCCGTTTCCTATAAAGTGAACGTGACACTGGCTCCTGACAAGCACCCGTCCCTGCTCTCGTTCTCCTTTGAGGTGGAGAACAATACGGCCTTTGCCAAGACCATCGAAGGCGTAATCAGCGGTACCGATATCGCTGTGGCCGTTCCTCAACTGGCCGATATTACCGCTCTTGCCGCCACCTTTACGACTGGCGCCGGAAATAAGGTTACCGTGAACGGTGTGGAGCAGGTCAGCGGTGAGACGGTGAACGACTTCTCCGCTCCGGTCGATTATGTGGTCACTAACCTGGACGGCTCAGTGAATGCCATCTATTCCGTGACGCTGAACCGCCAGAAGGGCGAGTGGACCAAGGGCGTTGGCTTTGACGCCGTCCGGGTCCATGGCGGTTCCCGCATTCTGATCAATCCCGTCAATGATGTCCCTTACGTGGCTTTCAAACGTTTTGAACCGACCGACGCCTCCCTCAGGGATGCCGAAAAGGACGAGAAAATGTACGCCATGAAACTTGTCAGTGGCGCCTGGGAAATGATTGGTGAGGCTTTCAGTGAAAAGATTAGCCTTGGCGAATACGATTTCACCATTTCTCCCGAAGGCACGCCTTTCGTCGCTTACAAAAACACTTCTGTGAGCCCTGCCGTTACTACAGTAATGAAATATTCCGGTGGCTCCTGGTCCAATGTGGGCGATAATGTGGGGACCGCCGCTACCAGCAAGGTTCATCTGCAGGCAATGAAGGATGACAAGGTGCTGGTGTGCCAGATTGTTTCCAATAAAACGTTTGTTGGTTACTGGGATGGCACTTCCTGGACCACCGGCGGCGTCGAGGCCTTGACTGGAAATCCGCGTCCGTATGAGATCAGAATGGCCGGAGATGGCTCCAACGCCTATATGTTCAGCATCAATCGCGGTAAGGCGCTGGATAATGTGAATTATGGCCACAACGTGATGAAGTTCAACGGTACGGAATGGTCCGGACTTCGCCAGAATTTCGTTCGGGAAGGAGCAACGCAGACCAGCACCGTCGGTTTTGACATCACCGTAGCCCCTGACGGAACCGTATATCTGCTGACCGGCGACAATGCCGGGAATAACGAGCAGTATCATAACCGTGTGGAGAAGTACAATGCCGACGGGACCTGGTCCCAGGTGGGCTCCACCATCGACTATGTCCTGTCTTCCCGCTGCTACTCCAAGATTGCCGTGGCCCCGGATGGAACACCTTTCGTGGCTTATCCCAACGAAAATGCCAATCCCAAGACGATTGACGTTGTCTATTTCGATTCCGAGACCAAGCAGTGGTCCGCTCCCGTCGCCCTGCCCGGCGAAGAGTATTCCGCCGACCCGAATCTGAGTTTCGTGTTCGATTCAAAGGGTAAGGGCTACGTGACCTGGGTAGCTGGCAACGCGCTGGTTATGTACAACTTTGAATAGTCGATATTACGTTGAAGCGTTTACTGACTTTTGTATTGCTTTTTGCCGCGCTGGCTTTACCGGCGCGGCAAAAGTCTCTTCCCCAGCGGGACTCCCTGCGGGTGGGAAAACTAAAAAACGGATTAACCTACTACATCCTTCCCAATTCTTTTCCCAAAGGAGAAGCTGTGTATCGGCTCTTCGTCAAGGCCGGCTCCCTGTATGAAGAAGACCGGCAGCGGGGCCTGGCCCACTTCCTGGAGCACCTGGCCTTCAACGGGACCGAACACTTTCCGGAGGATGGTATAGTCCGTGTGCTGGAGAGGCATGGCGCCTCCTTCGGCAAGGACCTGAACGCCCACACATCCTACGGCGAAACGGTATACAAGCTCCAGCTGCCGTCCAATAATCCGGCCCTGGTGGACACTACGCTGCTTATTTTGAGGGACTGGGCCAGAGGCCTCACCATCGATTCCCTGCAGGTGGAGAAGGAGAGAGGCGTCATCCTTTCCGAACGTCTGCAGCGCCGCAAGGCCGGCCAGGCCGCCAGCGATGCTTTCCTGGAGGAGTTGCTGGGAGACTCCCGCTATACTTTCCGCCGCACCATCGGCGATACTTCCGTCATCCAGCATTGCACGGTGAAAGACATCCGTGACTTTTACGAGTGCTGGTATCGGCCTTCCCTGATGGCCGTCGCGGTGGTGGGAGATGTGGACCCGGACCTGGTGGAGGCCCGCATCAAGGAGCATTTCTCCTCGATGAAGAATGTCCGTCGACCGAAGCCCGCCCGGTACGGCATCCCTCCGTACAAGGACTTCGAGGTGAAGACGGTTTTCGACTCCACCCTCACGGATATTGAACTGGACATCCTCCAGAAGGCCCCTTTTCGCCGCCCGGTAGTGACCGAGGCCGATTATCGCACCTACCTGCTGCGCGCGGTAGCCAACCGCCTGTGCAAGCAGCGCCTCTCCCGCCTGTCCTTCGAAGGCAAGGCCTACAAGGACGTGAGCCTGGGTGTTTCCGGCCTTCTGGGCGTGACCGACGTCACCGACCTCTCCGTCCAGCTGCAAAGGGGAAAGGTGGCCGATGGCATCGCCCAGGCCCTCGCCGCCGCCCGGCAGATTCTGGACTACGGCTTTACGGAGACCGAAATCGAGCAGGTCCGGCGCAGCCTTCTGCTCGCGGCGCGGAACCGGACCCATCCGCAGAACCGTACTGCATCGGCCTCGCTGATGGAAGAGGTGTACAACGCCTTTTACGTGGGCGACGCCCTCCTTTTGCCCCGGACGGAATACGAGCTCACGCAGAAGTATCTGCCTACGGTGGACTCGCTCTCGCTCGTATCCTTTATTCAAGACATCTACGCGCGGGGGGCTTTCCATGCCATCCTGTGCGCCCCCGAATCCCTTCGCGGGGAGTGCGGAGGACTGGACTCCCTCATCCGGACGTCCTTCGCGAAGAAGACCGGCCCCTATCGCATTGCGATGGACATTCCGGCCGATCTGGGCGAAATCCCTACCCCCGGCCGCATCGTGAAAGAACAATTCCTCCCCGAACTGGGCCTGGTGGACTGGACGCTGTCCAACGGCGCCCGCGTGCTGTACAGGAAGTCGGCCCTGAGCAGGAATAAAGTGGGGATATCAGGCTGCAGGGCGGGCGGTTTCGAAGCTCTGGATTCCGCGGACTACTATAACGGTATCTTTGCCGACAAGGTGGTCCCGGGCAGCGGTGCCGGCGCTTTCTCGCGCGACGGGCTGCGCTTTTTCCTGTCGGGCAGTTCGGCATCGGCCCTCTTTGTGGGCGCAGGTTCCCGTACGGGCGTCCTGGCATCGGCGGAGAAGGAGGACATGGAGACGATGTTCCGCCTTCTGTACCTGCGCTGGACACAGCCGCGCATGGACGAGGAATATGCCCGCCTGTTAATCCAGAAGAGCGTGGAAGGCTACCGCACGAAGGAACCCAATCCCGAGGAGGAGTTCTCCCGCGAACTGGGCTGGCTGCTGAACGGTTCCAACTATACGAATGCCCGGATGACGGATTCGCTCATCCTTTCCCGGGTGCAGCCGGAGCGCTTCCTGACTGTCTTCAACCAGCTGTACGGCAGCGCCGACGGCTATGTGTTCGTGGTAACGGCAGATATGGAACCCGAAGAAATCCGTCCCTGTGTGGAACGGTATCTCGCCGCCCTTCCCGGCGGACCGGCCTGCACCGGACGCGTGGCTCCCGGCAGGGTGATTCCGCAGAAGGACACGTCCCTGGTACGCCATACTTCCCGGACAGAGCGTACGCTGGTATCTCTGTATTTCCAGAGTGAAGAACGCCCCGGTCTGTCGCATGTGGAGAACCAGATGGAGCTGGGAGCCGTGAAAGCGGTGCTCCGCACGGCCCTGATGGCCCGTCTGCGCGAGGATATGGGAAAGGTGTACAGCGTGGGAGTGTCCTCCTCCAGCACTGCGCTTCCCTCTTATCTGGAGCGTACCGGCATCCAGTTCTCCTGCAAGGAAGAAGACGCCGAACTGCTGGTCGGGGAAAGCCTCCGCGTAATGCAGGAACTCGTGGCCGAGCCCTCCCGCATGGCTCAGTCCCTGGCCGACGTCCGGGCCAACCTGAAGAAGGAACATGCCATGAACCTGCAGAAGAGTTCCTGGTACGCTTCCTACATCCGCGACGCTGTTTATTACGGAGAGGAAGACTGGACGCTTCCCGGACGCTATCCCGCAATGGTTGACAGCCTTACACCGGAGCGCATCGCGGCACGTATTGCCGGTATCATCCGTCAGCCGCTGGTGAAGGCCGTATTTTATCCCGAATCGAAATGAAGAAATTGATCGCACTTCTGGCCCTGTCGCTGACGCTGCCCGTTTCTGCCCAGAAACTGAGGGTGGCGTTTGTGGGGGACCCGCAGGTGGACAATGAGACCGAACTCACCTATGCGCGCCTCTCCATCTATAAGGAGTTGCGGGAAAGGGCCGATGTGAAACTATCCATCTTTCTGGGAGACCTGGTGAACGACAAGCCGGAGCTTCTGGCCCCTACCCGCGCTTCGCTGGACTCCTTGCCGCACAGTTGGGCCTGCGTGCCCGGCAATCACGACAGGGATGTCTATAAGGGCACCGGCAAGGCGCGCGACATGGCCAGCTACTCCAGGGTGATTCATACGCCGGACACCAGTTTCGTGCTGTCCGGCGTGCAGTTTATCCTGATGGACGACGTACGCCTGAAGGGAAAGGCCGATTATGAAGCCGGCTTCCGTGAAGACCAGAAAGCCTGGCTGAAGGATGTACTGGATGCCATGCCGTCCGCCCGTCTGGCTGTACTCTGCGCCCATATCCCGTTCAATGAATTCAAGGCTCAGGATTCACTGGAAACCATCCTTTCCCGCCATCCGAAAATGCTGTTGATGTGTGGCCATACCCATACCATGGCCCGGCGCATGTTGCGGTTTCCCGCCGGGCTGGAAGTGGAAGAGGTCCTGACCGGCGCCGCCTGCGGTTCCTGGTGGCGTGGTCGTCCGGACCGCTACGGCATCCCCTGCGCCACGCAGAACTGCGGCGCTCCCCGCTGCTATTATGTAGTAGATTTCAAGGACGGCTCCTATAAGCTGGATTATAAAGTGATAGGGGAACCGGCTTCCGTGAAGGCATCGGCCACCATCGTGGACGGATCGCGCCTGCTGGTGAATGTGTATGGCGGTTCTCTGGAAGGAAACGTTGAGGTGAAACTGCCCGGCCATCGGGGCTGGGTGGGACTTCAGCGACGTGCCGAACCTGCACCCGAGGTGCTGGAGACCTACGAGTTCAACAAAACCATAACGGGCCGCCGTTCCGGCAACCCGCTGTTCATCCCCATGCTCCGTGCAAAATCCCCGCACGTGTGGTCTGCGGATATTCCTTCCGGAGCAGAACTGTTACCCGGTTCCCGGATTCGCATCCGTTACAAGGACGCCTCTCTCCGTTTCCGCGGCAAACTGACCGTCAATTAACGGCGAAACAGGGTGAGCCCGTCGTGGAAGATGCTGTAGGAGGGAAGGTAGGCGACGAGCAGGGCCAGGGCCAGCCACCAGGGCATCGTCAGGAAGAAGACGACGGCCCAGAGGGCGAACACAATCGGGGACAGAATAAGCTTGAACCCGAAGCGGACGGTGTTGTGGAAGGCGCGGTCCTTCACTTTGCGCTTGCACATCAGTTCGGCCGGAAGCCAGATGGGAAGGGCCAGCAGGGCTGCCGCCACCCAGACGGGGAAGAGCCAGGCCGGGAACCTGGCGGGTTCCGGGCAGGAGGGCTGGATGAGGGCGCTCATGCGCCGGTGCAGTTCCTCCAGGAAGGCCTGGTATCGGGCGCCTTCGGCCAGGTCCTGGGTCGAGGCCAGGAAGGCGTTTACATCCATCGGCGCGCCATAGATGATATCGCAGGTTCCGCGGTATGTAAAGAAGTTGCTATAGTTGATGCCCACCGGCACCACCTGCGTAGGCCGGGCAAGCGCGCTCTGGAAGGCCATGCGGGCGACGCCTTTCTGCAGGGGCTGCAGTTCGCGGCCCGGCGTATGACGGCCTTCCGGGAACATGCAGAACGGCGTGTTGTTGCTCAGGACATCCTGCACCTCGTCCATCGTCTCGTAATTACGCAGCACATTCCGGATGCCGTCCCGGCGGCGCACCATCGGCAGGATTTTCAGGAAGCGGAGGATTTTGGCGACGGTGGGCTGCGCGAAGATATCGGCCCGGGCACCGAATACGGTGGGCGCGTGGCGGCTCTGCAGCACCACCAGCGCATCCATGAGGGTGTTCGTGTGGTTGGGGCAGATGAGTACGGCCTGCTCGGCGGGGATGGCGCCCTCCGTCGAGAGCCGGCGGTAGCTGGACCGCGTGCAGAAATCTACATAGTATCGAAGGACAGAATAGACACTGTCCCTTTCCCAAATCTTACGCATGTTTGCAGTGGTTGAATACCGTTGCTACGGTGAGGCCGGAGATAATGTGCCAGATACCCCACCAGGCCGTGATGACCAGCATGCCGCCGTGGGGCGGGAATCCGGAGAACAGGGAAGTTCCCAGCATGAGGGCCAGGCCCAGACCGCTGTTCTGGATTCCGGTTTCGATGGTAAGCGTGCGGCGGTCGCGGAAGGGAACCTTTCCGACCGTCCCTACGGTGAAGCCGATGGCGAGGGCCAGCAGGTTGTGGATGAGCACCACCAGGAAGATATATTTCACGCTCAGAAGGAACGCGTCGATGTTGCTGCTGAAGGAGAGTACCACCATAGCCAGGAAGATGATGATGGACAGCCACTGCAGGGGTTTCTTGAGGGCTTCGGCCACCTTGGGGAGGAAATGGCTGGTGCAGATGCCGGCGATAAGCGGGATGCCCAGCAGGATGAAGATGGTCTTGAACACATCCCACAACGGGATGACGAGGGTGGGAATCTCGGCCGATACGGCTGCGCTGTGCAGGTAGATGGAACCCCACAGCCAGAAGTTGAACGGGGTGAGGATGACGGCGAGGGCGGTGGAAATGGCGGTGAGCGATACGGAAAGCTCGATATTGGCTTTGCCCAGGGAGCTCATGAAGTTGGAAATGTTGCCACCGGGGCAGGCCGCCACCAGAATCATGCCCAGGCCCATCATGGGTGATATCCACCCCGTAAGGAGAATCGCCAGGATGCAGGTGAGGGCAGGCAGCAGGATGAGCTGGCATAGCATGCCGAGGAACACGGACTTGGGCTTTTGGAAGACCTCCACGAAGATGTGGGGCTTGATGCCCAGGGCCACGCCGTACATCACGAACGCCAGGATGATGTTGATGGTGTTCATGCCGCCGGCGTTCAGGTTCACCTGAATGCTGTCGATGGTTTGCATTACTTCTTGTGTCATAGGAGGGTAGGTTTTAGTCGGTGATAGTTAAGCCGTCGTAGGCGGGCTGGATATCGGGAGGAAGCTGTCTGCAGAACTCCGCGTGGGGCGGGAATACGTGGCTCAGGTGGGTGAGCCAGGTATGCCTGGCGCCAATCCTGCGGGCCAGGCCGATGGCCTCGTCCAGGGAAAGATGCGAGTGATGCGGTTTGTAGCCAACCGTGTTGAGCGTGACGTGCTCCAGGCCCTGGAGCTTGGAGAACTCGCTTTCCGGAATTCGGTTCACGTCGGTGATGTAGGCGATGTCCCCGAAGCGGAAACCCAGTACCGGCATGGCGCCGTGCATGCCCCGGATGGGGATGATGTTGGGCTGCTCATGGGACGCTTCGCCGATGGCGTTGTCCGAAGGTTTCAGGCTGCCGTCGGGCTGCCGGTAGAAGTAGCCTTTGTCGTGCACCCATTCCAGGATGCCGTCATCTCCCGTGGGGTTCACGCGGAAAGGACGTTCGTCAATGAGGTGGATGCGCCATTCCGGAGAACCGGGGTATTTGTGCTCGGCGAAGGCGTAGCCGTAGTCGTTGCGCAGCGTATCCAGCACAAGCGGTTCGCAGTAGATGTCCACGGCCTTGCGGTCCACGTAGTTGAAGGCACGCACGTCGTCGATGCCGCCGGTGTGGTCCTTGTGGTTATGCGTGAGCAGGATGGCGTCCAGGTGGCAGACATCCTGTGCAAGCATCTGGGAACGGAAGTCGGGGCCGGCGTCCACCAGGATGGTGAGGCCGTCCATGTGGACGAGTGCAGCGCTGCGGAAGCGCTTGTCCCGCGGGTCGGCGCTGCTGCAGGTAGGGCAGTGGCAGCTGATGATGGGAACGCCTTGTGATGTTCCAGTTCCGAGAAAAGTCAGCGATGTCATAGCTCAACTTCCTCCAAAGTGTTCACGCGTGCGGGATCGTAGGGCCTTTCCATGCGGATGTAGTTTCCGGTATAGCCGCTCATGAGACCGTCCTTGACGGAGGATTCCCACAGCACGGTTTCCTTCAGGCCTTTGTTGGCCTCGATAAATTCTTCATGCAGGCGTTCGCAAAGCTTTTCCAGGGCAGCGACGCGCGCGGTCTTCACGCTGTCCTGTACCTGGTCTTTCCATTCGGCAGCCCGGGTCCCGGGACGGCGGGAGTAGGGGAATACGTGGATGAATGCCGGCCGTATGCGCTCCAGGAAACTGACCGTCTCCTGGAACAGTTCCTCGGTCTCTCCGGGGAGACCCACGATGACGTCGATGCCGAAGAAGACCCTGGGCTCTCCGGGATGCTCCATAGCCTGGCGGATGTATTCGATGCGGGAGGCGAACAGCGCAGTGTCATAGCGGCGGCCCACCCGGCGCAGCAGCGTGTCGCTTCCACTCTGCAGCGGAATATGGAAATGCCGCTGGAATTTGGTCCCGGAGGCAATCCAGTCCACAATTTCCGGCGTAATAAGGTTGGGCTCGATGGAGGAAATCCGGTACCGTTCTATACCTTGCACTTCGTTGAGGGCCTTCAACAGGTCCAGGAAACTCTCCCCGGTCGTTCGGCCGAAGTCTCCGGTATTCACGCCCGTCAGCACTACTTCCTTCACGCCCTCTGCGGCGATATCCCGGGCCATCTTCACGCATTCGCAAATGGGAATGTTCCGGCTCCGGCCCCTGGCATAGGGCACCGTGCAATATGCGCAGAAGTTATTACAACCATCCTGCACTTTCAAAAAACTACGTGTTCTTTCGCCTGTGCTATATGCACCAAATGTTTCGGCAGCGGAGGAAGTACTCTTCCCCGAATCGTCGCTTCGCGACCCCTCCCATGCGTCGGGCTCTTCGAGCCCCGACTCTGGGCCCCTCCCTCTTACACGGCCGAGGGTGGCCATGGATTCGGGGGAGAGTACCTCCTCCGCTGCCTCTCCGGGCAAATCCAATATCTGTTTCTTTTCCTCGGCCCCAAAGACTTTCCAGACGCCGTCGATGGTGAGGAGCCGCTCCTTGCGGAGCTGGGCGTAGCAGCCGGTGACGACGATGCGGGCATCCGGGGCGGTTTTGTGTGCCCGTCGGATGAGGTTGCGGGATTTTTTCTCGGCCGTCTCGGTGACGGCGCAGGTATTGATCAGGTACACATCGGCCTGCTGCGACCAGGGAACGACATCCCAGCCGGCTTCCTTGAACCCCCTTTCGTAGGTGGAGGTCTCGGCGTAGTTGAGCTTGCAGCCCAATGTGGTAAATGCTATCTTCATAGATTCTTCGCTTCGCTCAGAATGACAAATACACAGGGACGTTTCCCGATGGTGACGGGATGCTGCTTCCACTCGGCGATGCGACGGGTGCAGATGAACTGGTCTTCACAGGTGAGGTTCGCGGCAACGCACAGCTTCGTGTTGGCGGAGAGGCTTTGCAGCATGTCTGCGAAGAGGGAGTCGTTCCTGTAAGGGGTTTCGATGAGGATCTGGGTCTGGCGGGCGGCGGCCGACCTCTTTTCCAGGGTACGAAGGGCCGCGCGGCGCTCCTCCGTCTTGGCGGGGATGTATCCCACGAAGGCGAAGGACTGGCCGTTGAGGCCGGAGCCCATGAGCGCCATCATCAGCGAGGACGGACCCACCAGAGGAACCACTTCGATGCCATGCCGATGGCAAAGCGCAACCAGCAGCGCGCCCGGGTCTGCCACGGCGGGGAGGCCGGCCTCGGAGAGGAGACCTACGGAGTGGCCGTCGGCAAACAGGGGAAGGAAGGCCTCCACCTGGGCGGGGGCGGTGTGCTCGTTGAGCTCGTGGAACTCCAGTTCCCCGATGTGGCCCTTCAGTCCTGCCGATGACAGGAAGCGGCGCGCGGTACGCGTCTCTTCCACGACAAAGCGGTCCAGCGTGGGCAGGACGGCGAGGACGGAGGCGGGCAGCACATCGGCCGGATTTCCCTCCCCCAGAGGCGTGGGGATCAGATAGAGTTTACCGTATTTCATGGACTGTATTCGATTTTCCGCTTGTGTCGATCTGCAGCACGACGCTTTCCTGCTGCCGGCGAGCCGCCTCCTGGGCCATGGCCTGCCGTTCCCTGCGGGTGGCGAAGATTTCGCGGAAGAACTGCCCGAAGGAGTTGAACTCCCGCTGGTAGGCGATACCGCCGCCGTTGCGCTGGCTGTTGTCGATGTAGTAGTTATAGTCGTCGGCCGAATGGGAGAACAGGCTCAGGCGCAGCGTGCCGCTCCGGTTCAGCTTGATTTCGATATCCAGGTCTCCGGCCACCTCGTTGGTGGTGGCTCCGCCCACCAGCTGCTTGTTGCCCACCGTTCCGTTCACGATGACGCGTTTGTTGAACAGCTGCGTGCTGACGGCCACGTCAAACAGGTCCCTGCCTGTCTGGGTGGTCTGGTAGTTCAGGCCCAGGTCCAGCGGGATGTCCAATTTCTGGAAGATGTTGTTAAGCTGGCCTGTCATGATGGAGGTGACGTTGGACAGCAGCACGTCGGAGCCGCTGGAGGTGACCCCGGACTCTTCCGTGGGCAGGAAGTTGCCGGCGATGAGCAGATACACGAACTGCTTCTGGATCTTGTCCTCCGAATTGAGGGCGCTCTCCACCTCGGCCTGGACACGGGGGTTCAGGTCCGGCACTTCGATGTCGAAATCAACCTCCGGATTACGGATCTTGCCGGAGATGTTGATGCCGCAGTACACGGTGTGGCGGGAACTGACGCCCGCGCTACTTTCCTCGTCATAGGAGGTGAGCAGGTTGGACAGGTTGGCCTTGGTGGTATAGCGGCCCATCACGTTCAGGTCTGTGTCCCAGATGTCTCCGTTGAAGCGGATGGAACTGCCGTCCTGGATGGTGAAGTTGCGGGAAACGAGGTTCAGGGCGCTGAAGTGGAAGTTGCCGTCCTGGATGGTGTAGTCGCCTCCCAGGGTAAAGCTGTCCTGGGCCGACCGGGATTCCAGGTCGATGATACCGCTGCCCACGGCGTTGAGCGAATTGTCGTCGCCGATGTCGATGTACACGCGCAGGTCCGGCGTAGCCTTGATGCGGGCGGTGAAGCGGAAGTCGTTCAGCTGCTTGAGGGTCTGGCGCGTGCCGGCCATCATCTGCTCATACGGGTCTTCCTCCTGTCCGGAAGCTGCATCCTTGAAGGTGAGCAGTTCGCGGGAGCTGCCGGCGGATGCGGAACCCAGCGGCAGATGGAACTCGCTGGCCTTGGAACAGGTGGCGTCGATGGCGAGCGTGAGTTTGTTCATGGGCCCCGTGATGTCCACGTTGCCGGTGGCGTAAACGTCGCCGAAGGCCAGGGGGTTCACCCCGCGGGGGAGGGCGAGCGCGCGCATGTTGCGGATGCTCACATGCGTGTCCATGCGGATGTCGTCCAGCCGGGAAAGGTTCAGGTAGATGCCGCCCGTGACGCTACCCGTACCTCCTTCTCCGTCCGTAACATACATGTCGTTGAAGTGCAGTCCCCGGCGGTCCAGGGAAAGGGGACCGTTCACCTGGTAGGGCACGCGGGTGAAGTCCAGCGTGAGCCTGCCGTCGTCCAGCCAGAGGTCCTGGCTGCTCAGGCGTATGTCTTTCGTCTTCCCGTCCAGACGGATTTCTCCGGAAAGGGAGCCGCTGAATTCATGGAAGATGGAGTTCAGGTAATGCTCGGCGTATCCCAGTTCGAAGCGGTCCAGCAGCATGGATGCCTGGAGCTGGTCCGTCGAGGGGACCAGGAAGGCATCGGCCTGGATGCTGCTATGCCCGTCCAGCATGTTGTGAAGCCGGGCGCTGAAGCGCTGATGTTCGTCGTCCCAGACGCTGTTAAGGGTGAGCTGGCCCAGCCTGCGGCCGGCGATGGCCGTGGAGTCGCAGACGATCCCCGCCAGAAGACCCGTCCGGGCCGATGCCGAGGAAACCAGCAGTGCCCGTCCCGTAGCGCGTCCCTGCAGCCGGGGAATGCGGTCTCCCGCGATGGTGTTCACCAGGCCGATGTCGAACTGGTCCATGGTGAAAGACAGGGAATCCGGCCTTACGCTGGAATAGCCGCCTTCCACCAGCAGCCGTTCGCTGCCGTGGCGGGCCAGGAGCCTGTCCACGGTGAGGCTGCCGCCGCACCAGGTGATGTCTCCGGAGCCCAGCTCCCAGCTTTCTCCCTTGTAGGAGATGTCGGAAGGCAGGGCGCGCCCCGTGATGCAGAGGTCTTTTCCTGCACGGCCCAGCAGGCCGGACACGTTGAGGGACGCATGGGTGTCGTCGGACTCGTTGTTGAAGGTGTATCCCAGCCCCACCCGGTTGTCCAGGGCGGAGAAGACCAGCCGGTTGTTGTCCAGATGCGTGCCGGCCGAGAGGGAGACGACGGAACTGGTGACCTCTGCGCTGAGGGAATCCCGGTTCCCGGCGTGCAGCTTCAGGTCCTTGATGTACTGCTCGCGCAGTGCCAGGCGGCCGGAGGTGAGGTCTGCGTCGAACAGGCCTTCCGGGCTTACGGAAATGTGGACGCCGGTGCCGCTCTCCACATAGACGCCGGGAGCGACGAAGGCCAGCAGTTCCTGCAGGCGCAGGGTGCGGATATCGGCCATATACGTGGCGCCGCTATAAGGTTCGGATTTTTCGGAGGCTAGGGCCGCGAGGTCCTTTCCGAGGACGAGGTTCCCGAGCTCGGCGATGAATTCGGTGACGGGACGGTCTCCCTTGTAGTCGGCTTCCAGGAGGCCGCTCCGCAGGGCGAGGAGATGGAGGCTGTCCGTCTCGTCGATGTCAAGGTTGATGTCCGGGATGCGGTGGATGCCTTCCCCGTTCTCCAGGACTGTATTGGAGGTGGAAATCCTTCCGGTGGCATGTCCGTCCGTGCGGACGACATCGGCCTGCATGTCCAGGGCTATCTGCGAACGGCCGCGCCTGTCCAGGTTCAGCGCCTGGAGGTTGGCATGGGCCAGGTGCAGGGAGGCTTCCAGGGTGCCGTCGCGACGGGAGGTCTCGGCGTAGGTGCCGTCGGCCTGCAGCTGGAGGTTCGGGTCCGTGGAGCGCAGGTGGAGGTCGTAGTCGTTGTGCTGGTAGTGACCGCGGGCGGTGATGCCGCTGTAGTCGTAGCCCAGGGCGTGGAGGCGGTGGATGCCCAGGCTGTCAATCTCGATGCGGGGATTGCCCGGCGCGAAGGTGGCGGCGAGACGGGTGGCCACCGTGACCGCACCCAGGTCCTTGTTGCCCAGGATGCGTCCCAGGTGCAGGCCCTGCGTCTCTACTTTTCCGCCGATGGAAATGGGCCGGCGATCGATGACGTTGTCCAGGGTGATATCGGCCCGGGCCGATCCGATGTCCGATCCGATGTCCGCGACGCAGCTCATGCGGTTGAGCGTCCCGTTGACGCTTCCCGTGAGGGTGAAACGTTCGCCGGGGGCCATGCGGTCCATGTCCAGCCGTGTGTCGGGGGCCCATGTGCCGATGAACCCGGCCAGGTCTTTGAGCCCGAAGCTGAACTCCCGGATCTGGAAGTCCAGGCGGGTGGTTTCCGCGTCCGGCAGGCCGGCCATGCGGCCGCTGGTGCGGAGGGTGACATCCCGGTCCAGGTCCTCGACGGCTATGTCGGAGAGCGTGAAGTCGCTCACGGTGCCCTTCAGGTGGCCTTTGATGCGGCCCCGGAAGCACATGTCCTCCATGTGCGGCGCGAAGTGGCTGATGGTCTGCATGTCCACGAAGGTACCTTCCTTCAGGACAATGTCCAGGCAGACGTTTTCGACGAAATCGTCATACTCATCCAGGGCGCCGTCCATGTCCAGGCTGGGAATGTCCAGGTAGGTGAGGGGGTCGAGCTGGGCCAGGAAGTCCTCGAGGTGGACGTTGCCCTTGCCCACGCGCACTTTCCTGGCGCTCAGGTTCTCCAGGCGCAGCCGCGTCTCAAGTTCCTGGATATTGAAATCCTGCACGGAGGCGGTGATGAGGTCGTCGGAAAGGCGGAGATGGTTCACCTTGATGTGCTCCAGGACGAGGTTCAGGTGGTTCCAGTCGATGGTGCCTTCCGGGACCACGTAGCCCCTCTCTGCGTACCGGGCGGCGGCGACAAGGTTTTCCATGCGGAAGTGTACGTCGCTTACCTCCAGCCTGCGGGCCTCCAGGATATTTCCCCAGTGATACTCCGGAGTCTGGTCCGTGTCCTTATGCTCCATGCGGAAGATGCGCTGGAGGTTGGTGGAAACGTGGTCGGGACGCTGGGGGTCCGGCTCTATGACCAGGTTGAAGCACCCTCCGTCCAGATGGGCGCGGCTCACGCTGACCTGCTCTCCGCGGAAGTAACCCAGAATGGAGAAGCGGGCGCTCAGGTGCCGCACGTAGAGCAGGGTGTCCATGCCTTCTACCGTGGGGGCGAGGTCCTTGACCAGGACTCCGTCCAGGACGATGGCGTCGAAGGGACGGACGGTGGCCGATTGGAACGTGATTTCCGCGTCCATACGGTCCTGCAACATTCCGATAACCTTCCTGCCCAGGTAAGTCTGTACGCGGGAGGACTGCAGCAGGACCATTCCTCCCACTTGCAGCAGGAGGAGCAGGCCCAGGATCCAGGCGGTTATGCGGACGGCTTTTTTCACGCGGAATTAAAAATCTGCCATGCGGGAGACGGGAGCGATGTCCAGCGGCGTGCGTACGCCGGCCTTGTACTGGAACCAGCCGGCGACGGCAATCATGGCGGCGTTGTCCGTGGTGAATTTGAATTCCGGAAGATATGTGTTCCAGTGACGTTTTTCGCCCTCTTCGAGGATGCGGTTGCGCAGGCCGCTGTTGGCGCTCACGCCGCCGCCGATGGTGATTTCCCGGATACGGGTTTCCTTGGCGGCCCGGATGAGCTTGCCCATGAGTACGTCGATGAGGGTTTTCTGGAAGCTGGCGCAGATGTCCTCCTTGTTCTTTTCCAGGAAGTCGGGGTCTTTGGCCATTTCGTCCCTGACGAAGTACAGCAGGGAAGTCTTGACGCCGCTGAAGCTGTAGTCCAGGCCCGGGATGTTGGGCTTGGCGAACTGGAAACGGTCCGGGTTCCCGAGCTTGGCCAGGCGGTCGATGACGGGACCTCCGGGATAACCCAGGCCCAGCATCTTGGAGCATTTGTCGAAGGCCTCTCCAACGGCGTCGTCTATGGTCTGGCCCAGGATTTCATAATCCAGGGGACTGTTCACTTTCACGATCTGGGAATTGCCGCCGGAAACCAGCAGGCACAGGTACGGGAAGGCCGGCTCCCTTACGGGGACGTCTTTCTGCCGGATGAAGTTGGCGAGGATATGTCCCTGCAGGTGATTCACCATGACCATGGGAATGTCCAGGGAAAGGGACAGGGCCTTGGCGAAGGAGGTGCCCACCAGGAGCGAGCCCAGCAGGCCGGGACCGCGGGTGAATGCGATGGCCGTGAGGTCTTCGGGCTTGACGCCGGCCCGTTTCAGGGCTTCCGAGACCACCGGTACGATGTTCTGTTCATGCGCACGGGATGCCAGTTCCGGCACCACGCCGCCAAAGTCTTTATGCACTTGTTGCGATGCGATCACGTTGGACAGCAGGACGCCGTCGCAGATTACGGCCGCCGATGTGTCGTCGCAGGAGGATTCGATTCCGAGTATGATATCTGCCATGTATGCTTGTAAAATGTATATTTTACAAAGTTAACAATTTTTAGGATATTATCCCGATTATTGCTACTTTTGCCCCGATATGAAGGAATTCGAGATTGCACAGAAAATAGGTAAAGAGCTAACTGAAAGTCAGTTACGGGAAGCTGCCGCCAAGGCGCTGGGCGTCCGCCCGGAAATGGTGGGCGAGGTACGCGTGGTTCGCCGCAGCATCGATGCCCGCCAGGAAATCCTGTACCGTTATCGCGTACAGGCCTGCCGCAGCTCGGAAAAGCTGGAACAATTCACCATCCCTCCTTACCAGGATGTCCGCCAGGCCGCACCGGTTATTGTCATCGGCGCCGGTCCCGCCGGCATGTTCGCCGCCCTTACGCTGCTCCAGTGCGGTCTCAAACCCGTGGTGCTGGAACGCGGAAAGGACGTGGAACGCCGTAAGGTGGACATGGCCAGGCTTTCCCTCGACGGGATCCTGGATCCGGATTCCAACTACTGCTACGGAGAGGGCGGAGCCGGGGCATTCAGTGACGGCAAGCTCTATACGCGTTCCTCCAAGCGAGGAGACATCCGCGAGGTGCTGCATCAGCTGGTGGCCTTCGGCGCCAGCGAGGACATCCTCATTGACGCACATCCCCATATCGGCACGGACCGCCTTCCGGAGGTGGTGAAGAATATCCGCCGCTGCATCGAAGAGCACGGCGGGGAATACAACTTTGACAGCCGTGTAACGGACATCGTCCCCGTTGCCGGCGGGTTCGAGGTACACTGCTCGGAAACGGTTTACAGGGCCTCCAAGGTCATTCTTGCCTGCGGGCACTCCGCCCGTGACCTGTACGAACTGTTTGCAGCCAGGGGCTGGGCGCTGGAAGCCAAGGGCTTTGCCCTGGGTGTCCGGGTGGAGCATCCCCAGTGGCTTATCAACCAGATCCGTTACCATGGAAAATACCAGCCGTTCATGCCTACGGCGGAGTACTCTTTTGTCCAGCAGGTGGAGGAGCGCGGCGTGTTTTCCTTCTGCATGTGCCCGGGCGGCATCCTGGTTCCCTCTTCCACCGAGGAGGGCACCGTGGTTCTCAACGGCATGTCCAATGCGGCCCGTAATTCCAAGTGGGCCAATTCCGGCGTGGTGGTCCAGATCGAACCGGGAGACCAGCCTTCGGAGTATCAGGGTCCCTTTGCGCTGATGGACTTCCAGCGGGATGTGGAACGGGCCATGTACAAGTGGGCCCAGGAGCATGGCGCCAGACATCCGTTCACCGCGCCGGCCCAGCGTATGAAGGACTTCTGCCGCGGCATCGTTTCCAAGGACCTTCCCAAGACTTCCTATCATCCGGGCGCCCTTTCGGCCCCGCTGCACGAGCTGCTGCCGGAGCATGTCTCCATGCGTCTGCGCCGTGCCCTTCCGCAGGTGGACCGCAGCATGCATGGGTACTACACCAACGACGCCCTTCTGCTGGGCGTGGAGTCCCGCACGTCTTCACCCATCCGCCTGCCCCGTAATCCGGAAACATTCGAACATGTGGATGTGCCCGGCCTCTATCCCTGCGGGGAAGGTGCCGGATATGCCGGGGGAATCGTCTCTTCGGCGATGGACGGAATCAACGTCGCCCGCGCTGTCAAATCTTGATGAGCGCCTGGCCGGTTCGGCCGTCAACGCATACGGAAAGGGGCTGCTCCATGCGTACATGGCGCAGGAACTCCGTTTCTTCGAGGGCTTCCATTGCATCCAGGGCGCTCAGGTCCAGGACGTCTCCGGGACGGGTGTAGGGATCTACGTTCACGTATCCGGCGTTGAAGGAAGTCAGGTTCTGGAAGAAATGCGTGCCCTGGCTGGGGTCCACGCGGAACTCGGGCAGGGATGACTCCACCAGCACGCGGGCCTCGGAGATGTCGCTCCAGGCCACCGGTACGCCCAGGGTGGGGATGCTGGATCCCCATCGGCCATAGCCGATAAGCACGTACTGCCGGTGTTCTTTCTGCATGCGGGCGTTCAGCTGCTTGAGCTGGGCGGCCATTTCCAGGGTTTTCATCTTGTCGAAGGCATCGGCCTTGAGGTACACGACGTCGCGGAGGTCGCCAAGCCAGCCGGTGCCGAGCGCGCTGCCGGAGCGAACCATGGCGCCGGAGCAGTCTATCTGCGTCCAGTCCACCTGGGTGTCCAGGCTGTCGGCCGATATGGGGCGGATCTGCAGGGCGTTGAAGATGCCGGTGGAAAGGTCGGCGGCGAACTCCAGCTCTACGCTGCACTGCATCTCCGTACAGCAGATTTCCAGCAGCTTGTTCACGATGGAAGTGAGCGGGTAGGTGTTATAACGGAGGATGTGGGCGAAAGACACGAACTTGGGCCCTTTGGCGAAGGGAGAGTCCGTGATGCGCTGGTTCTCGTAGTCGAAGGTGGAACAGACTTTCCCGAAGGAGCCGAACTTGCCGCAGTCCATGATGGGGATGCGTTCCAGGTTCACGGCGTCGTCCACCGAGGTCTTGAATTTCTCCGGCGCCAGGTTCATGGCGTACATCACCTGCTGGGTTTCGCGGAGGGCCAGGTCCGGAGTGGATGTCTGCAGCACGTGCTTGGGATAGGCGGGGGAGAAGCGGAGCACCTGCTCGCCATCGACCACCGACTTGCCCAGGCCGTAGGCCAGTTTGACGATTCCTTCCTCGGCCTTCTCATAGCCGATGGGATAGAAATTCACGCTGCGCGCCACGCCCGACAGGGTGGGGAAGAAGTACCCCTGGTCCTCGGAGCCGCACATCTCCTGGAGGATGATGGCCATTTTTTCCTCGGAGATGACGTTGGCCGTGGCGGTGATGTAGCTTCTGGATGCGCCGAAGTACACGGACGCATATACGCTCTTGATGGCTTTGGAGATAAGGCGCAGCTGCTGGTCCTCGTTCTCCACCGAAGGAATCATGTAGGTGGAATAGACGCCGGCAAACGGCTGGTAGTAAGAGTCTTCCAGCTTGGAGGAAGAGCGTACGGCCAGCGGTTTCTTCACCACCCGGATAAATGCCCTGAGGGCCTCGGTGAGGTCTGTCGGCAGGGTGGAGGAGACGAACTCGGAGAGGATCTCGGCGTCGGTGATATCCGCGTTGATGACATACTGCAGGCCGTTCTCCAGGATGAAGCGGTCGAAGTACTCGGTGGCGATGACCAGGGTTCTGGGAACGGTGAGCTTTACGCCTTCCCATTCCTCGTACAGGTTGTGTTTGTACAGCACGTGGTTGAGGAACGCCAGGCCGCGGGCTTTTCCGCCCAGGGAGCCTTCGCCGATACGGGAGAACCAGATGGTGTCGTTGTAGGTCTCGGGATTGAAACGGGCCACGACGCCCAGGCTCTGCCGCACCCGGTAGCTGTGGATGCTCTGGACGGCGTGCTGGCGGAAGGTCTCGGCATTCTCGAAGTTGGTCTTCTTGATGACGCTGCCTTCGTCGAAGAGGCCTCGGGCCAGCATCCAGCGGGAAACGTAGTTCTTGCTGCGCAGGCGGTCTATGTCGTCGGCCTTGAGGCGGGCGATGATTTCCTCGGCCCCCTGCAGGTCATTCGCGCGGGCGATGACGTGCCCCTTTTCGTCCAGGGCGACAAAATCTCCGAAGCCGAATTCCCGGCCGATGTATTCGGAGAGGTCGTGGGTAAGGGTCTTGGAGCTTTTCTTGAGGAAGCCGGCGCGCAGCCCCTGGGCTACGCTGCGCATGCTTTCCTGGGAGCTCTGCATGAGGATGGGCATTTTGGGGAGCTCGGAACGGATGAGCTGGCACAGGTCCACGCCGGCGTCCAGTTTTTCCGTGGCGGGCTTGTCTCCGCGGTGCAGAACGAAGCCGATATCCGAGATGACGCCCAGCAGATTGCCCTTGTAGCGGTTGTACAGGGCTACGGCATCCTCGTAGTTGGTGGCCATCAGGATTTTCGGACGGGCTCTCTTTCGGAAGATCATCTGCTCCTCGTTGAGGGCGTCCCTGACGGAAGCTACGTTCTGCTGCAGTACCATCTTGTACAGCAGCGGGAGATAGGTGGAATAGTAACGCACGGAATCCTCCACCAGCAGGATGCACTGCACGCCGGATTCCAGGATGTCGGCCGGGGCGTTCATGCTGTCTTCCAGCAGTTTGATGATGGCGATGATCAGGTCCGTGCTGCCGTTCCAGTTGAAGATATAGTCCATGCCGGAGGTGTCCCGGTTTTCCAGCTGCCGGTAAACCTCCTTGGAAAAAGAAGTGAGGAGAACCACCGGCATGCCGGGGTTCGCCTCCTTCATTCTGGCGGCGAAGTCGAACACGTCCACTTCGCCCACGTTATACAGGGTGATGACCAGGTCCCAGTGCTCACCGGCCGCCGACTTCTCCAGCGCTTCCAGCGTAGAGGACACCCGTTCGAAGACGGGCGGTCCGCTCAGGTTGAGGTCGGCGTATTCCTGGGCGATACGCATGTCCAGGCGGCCGTCTTCCTCGAGGGAGAAATTGTCGTAGTTGTTGCATACCAGCAGTATCCTGCGGATGCGTCGGGCCATGAGCGGGGTGGTAGGGGTCATACGAGTCCTTGGTCTGACATGGCGCCTGCGACCTTGATGAATCCGGCCAGGTTGGCGCCCTTGACGTAATTGACGGTGCCGTCTTCCTCCTTTCCGTATTTGAGGCAGGCGGAATGGATATCCTGCATGATGCGGTGCAGGTACTGGTCCACTTCCTCGGCAGTCCAGTGCTGGCGCATGGAGTTCTGGCTCATCTCCAGTCCGGAGGTGGCTACGCCACCGGCGTTGGAGGCCTTACCGGGGGAATACAGCAGGCCGGCGCCCTGGAAGATGTGGATGGCTTCCGGGGTGGAGGGCATGTTGGCACCTTCCGCTACGCAGATGGCGCCGCCCTTGACGATGTTCTCGGCATCGGCCTTTTCTATTTCGTTCTGCGTGGCGCAGGGGAGGGCAATGTCGCAGGCGATCTTCCAGGGACGTTCGCCGGGGAAGTACTGGGCCTGCGGATATTTCTGGACATATTCCTTGATGCGGCCGCGACGGATGTTCTTGAGTTCCAGCACGTAGGCCATCTTCTCCTCGTTGAGGCCCTCGGGATCGTAGATGAAACCGTCGGAGTCGGAGAGGGTCTGGACGGTGGCGCCCAGGCGCATGGCTTTCTGGGCAGCGTACTGGGCCACGTTGCCGGCGCCGGAGATGTTCACTTTCTTGCCTTTGAAGCTTTCGCCGCGGGTGGCGAGCATCTGCTCGGCGAAGTAGCACAGGCCGTAGCCGGTGGCCTCCGGACGCAGCAGGGAGCCGCCCCAGGCGAGGCCTTTTCCGGTGAGGGTGCCGGTGAACTCGTCTCTCAGGCGCTTGTACTGGCCGAAGAGGAAGCCGATTTCGCGGCCGCCCACGCCGATGTCGCCGGCGGGAACGTCGGTGTCTGCGCCGATGTGGCGCTGCAGCTCCGTCATGAAGCTCTGGCAGAAGCGCATGACTTCGGTGTCGGATTTGCCGCGGGGATTAAAATCAGAACCGCCCTTGGCACCGCCCATGGGGAGGGTGGTCAGGGCGTTCTTGAAGGTTTGCTCGAAAGCCAGGAACTTCATGATGGAGAGGTTGACGCTGGCGTGGAAACGGATGCCTCCTTTGTAGGGGCCGATGGCGCTGTTGCACTGTACGCGGAAACCGCGGTTGACGTGAACTTCTCCCCGGTCGTCCATCCAGGGGACTCGGAAGATGATGATGCGCTCCGGCTCGACGATGCGCTCCAGAATTTTCTGGTCCATCAGCTGCGGGTTTGCGGTGATGTAGGGGGCTACGCTCTCCACGACCTCGCGGACGGCCTGGTGGAACTCAGATTCTCCAGGGTTTCGGGATATGACCTGTCCCATGAAACCCTCAATGTAATTGCGGGTAAAAGCATCCATAATTGTTAAGGGGTTTATACACTACTACCCGCAAATTTACGGAATTTTACGCGCTATGCAAAACTTTTTTTAGCGGAGGGCGACGAACACCGGCTTGGGGACATTTATGCGGCGCCCGCTGTCCTGGAGAAGGCCGGTTTTGCGGTCCCGGCTGTAGATTTCCACGGAGTCGTTGTCGCGGCAGGCTACGAGCACTTCGGTGTCCGTTACGGCGAAATTGCGCGGGTGGGGACCGGTGAGCTGATAGCCTTTGTAGGAGAGGGTTCCGTCATCGGCCACCCCGAAGACGGCGATGCCGTCATTGCGGAGGCGGAGGCTGGCGTAGAGGTATTTTCCGTCGGGGGAGAGGTGGATGTCGGCGGCGCCGCGGGCATCGGCCTGGTCTGCCTTGACGATCTGCTTCAGGCTGAGTTTCCCGGCAGCGTAGTCGAAGACGGCGATGTCTCCGGAAAGCTCCCCGATGACGTAAAAGTGGCTTCCGCTTTTGTCAAAAAGGAGGTGGCGGGGGCCGAAGTCGGCCGGAAGCTCGGCGGCGGTCCTCAGGTCCGTTACGCCGGTGGGGGTGAGGGTGATCTCTCCGATGGCATCGGCGCTGAACTCACTGAAAAGGATGTGCCTGCCGTCGGGGGTGAAGGCGGCGCAGTGTACGTGCGGCTTGTCCTGACGGCTCTGGTCCGGGCCGCCCGTACGGCTCACGATGAGCGAGTCCAGGGGATTGATTTTCCCCAGGGAGTCAAGGGTGTAGAGGGCCAGCGTACCGCCGCTGTAATTGGAAACGGCCAGATGCATTCCGTCCGTCGCCACGTGGCAGGGGTCTTCGCCGTTTTGCGGCAGTCCGGTGAATTCTTTGTTGATAAGTTCAAAACCGTTTCCGCACCAGTGCCAGGCATAGACGGAGGCGGTCTCGTCCGGCATCTCGCTCACGGCATAGATGTGCGTTCCGTCTATGGCCAGGAAAGAGGGATTTGGCATCTCCGCCTTGGCTATCTGTTCTCCGTTCTTGTAATCATAGGCGTAGAAGCCGTCCGTGTAGGTTCCGATAAACAGGGTCTGTGACGGCTGTCCGCAAGCTGCCGCCATCAATGCGCCGATTGCCATAACGATCTTTCTCATACCGCAAATATAACGATTATTTTGCGTTTGTGTCTGGCTGGTACATGTTTTGTGTACGGGGAAGGCGTTGTACTCTGATTACCTATGAAAAGATTATTCTATTGTGTCGCTTTGATGGCCGTCGCAGCCGGCCTTTTCCATGCTCAATCGTCGCAGGCTCAGATGAAGTATCCGCAGGAGGTTTATGTGTCTGGCGGTATCAATGTTCCTCTCTACGATAACATTGGCGCCAACAGCTACTATGGGGTGTATTATGGCCATAGCTATTTCAGCGGGCTGGGCTTCCGGGCTGGTCTGGAGTATTCTTCTTCCCTGGCTGATCGCTACAACACCATCGGCCTTCCTCTGGCTTTGACTTACAGGACCCGGTCTCATTCGGATGAGGATAAGTTATATTCTGGGATAAACAGTTCCGCCGCGTCGTTCGTCAACGGTGGGAGTCCTTTCTGGGGATTTCTATTAGGCCTGTATGACCAGATGGAGTTTTCGGCCGGCGTCACTCCCGGGTATGTTACCGAGGTCGCCTCTTCAAAATCGGCGTTTTCTCTTACGCTCGATGCCGGGGTTAGTATGAACTTCAGTATTTGGCGTTTTGAACTGAAACTGATGCCGGCTGTCCACTATAGCGTGCTGGATCTTTACAAATACCCCAGAAGTACTTTCGACCAACCGCTATCTTGGTTCTTCTCCTTCGGCGCCGGCCTCTCTTTCCACTTCTAGTTTGTGATCATTAAACTGGCGAAGACCAAAATCGCCATTTTTGGTCTTGGCGAGTTCGATTTGTGTCTGGCGAAGACCGAAATCGCCATTTTTGGTCCTGGCCAGAATGGGTGGGCGATGGTGGGGGCATAGACCGGGGCGCGGGGCAAGGATTATTGCGAAAACTTTCGTAATTTTGTGGAGATATGACATTGGAAACGAGCATACAGTATTTGCCCGGGGTGGGTCCCAAACGGGCCGAACTCCTTCAAAAAGAGTTGGGCATCGTTACGGTGGGAGACCTGGTGCATCTGTATCCGTTCCGCTATATCGACCGAAGCACGGTCGTCCGCATCGCGGACATCCATCCGGACCTGGCCCAGGTGCAGGTGAAAGCCATGGTTACCAAGGTCCGCCTCTTCGCCAAGAACGGTGCCGAACTTCCCCCCGAGAAACTCAAATTCAATGTCGTGAGCCGCATGAGCGTCATGGTGGCCGATGATTCCGGGGAGATGGAAGCGGTTTTCTTCAAGGGCGTGAAGTGGATGTATGAGAGGCTCAGGCCCGGTTCCACGTTCATTTTCTTCGGGAAACCTTCCGTCTTCAACAATCGTCTCAACATGGTGCACCCGGAGGTGGACGCCCCGGACAACAGCAACAGCGGCGTGCTCACGGGCGTTTATCCCTCGACAGAGAAATTGAAAAACTCCGGCATCACGGGTAAAGTAATGTTGCGCATGATGGGCACCGCCCTGCAGGAGGTCCTTCCCGTCGTGCAGGAGACCCTTCCGGATTATATATTAAAGGAAAAGGGCCTGGTTCCTCTCACATTCGCGTTGAGACAAATCCATTTCCCGGTGGACCAGAACGCCCTGGCCAAGGCATCCTATCGGCTCAAGTTCGAGGAACTGTTCCTGCTGCAACTTTCCCTTCTCAAGCAGAAATACGTCCGCAGCCGCAACGCCGTGGGCCTGAAGATGGATGTGGTCGGGGATGCCTTCAACGCCTGTTACAAGTCCCTGCCCTATGACCTCACCGGTGCCCAGAAACGCGTGATCCGGGAGATCCGGGAAGATATGCGCAGCGGGCACCAGATGAACCGTCTGTTGCAGGGAGACGTGGGCTCCGGCAAAACCATGGTCGCCGTCCTGAGCGCCCTCCTCGCCGTGGGCAACGGCTATCAGGCCTGCATCATGGCTCCCACCGAAGTCCTGGCCCAGCAGCATTTTGCGAATATATCCAAATACCTCAGGCCTACGGGCGTGAAAGCAGCCCTTCTCACCGGCACCACCACCGCGGCGCAGCGGAGGGAGATTCACGCCGGGCTGGAAGACGGAAGCATCGGCATACTTATCGGCACGCATGCGCTCATCGAGGATACGGTGAATTTCTGGGCGTTGGGGCTGGCCATCATCGACGAGCAGCACCGCTTCGGCGTGGACCAGCGGGCCCGGCTGTGGAACAAGGGGTATCGGCAGATTCCCCCGCACGTACTGGTGATGACGGCGACGCCCATCCCGCGAACCCTTGCCATGACCCTGTACGGAGACCTCGACGTCTCCGTGATCGACGAGATGCCTCCGGGCCGAAAACCCGTCACCACCCTCTGCGTAGGAGAAGGCAAGCGTCACGCGATGCACAACTTCATCCGCGACGAGATTGCCAAGGGCCGGCAGGCGTTTATCGTGTATCCGCTCATCTTCGAGAGCGAAAAACTGGATTACAAGAACCTGGAACTGGGGTACGAGGAAATCGTCAAGGCTTTCCCGCTACCGCAATACAAGGTTGCCATCGTGCACGGGCAGCAGAGTGCCCAGGAGAAGGCGTTCAACATGGATGCTTTCGTGGCCGGGCGCGCCAACATCCTGGTCTCCACTACGGTGATCGAAGTGGGCGTGGACGTGCCCAATGCCTCCGTGATGGTGATCGAGAGTGCCGAGCGCTTCGGTCTCAGCCAGTTGCATCAGTTGCGCGGACGTGTGGGACGAGGCGCGGAACGCTCCTATTGCATCCTCATGAAGGGGACCAAGGTTTCCAAGGAAAGTCAGAAGCGCCTGGATCTCCTGGTCTCTACGGAGAACGGATTCGAACTGGCCGAGGAAGACATGAAGCTCCGTGGTCCCGGAGACCTCGAAGGCACCATGCAGAGCGGTCTGCCCATTTCCCTGAACATTGCCTCCCTGGCCAAGGACGGTCTCATCCTCAATGACGCCCGCGGCTATGCACAGCACATCCTGGACCGGGACCCTGCTTTGTCGGAACCTGTCAACGCCCCGCTCGCGCATGAACTCCAGCGGGACAAATATCAAACGAAGGATTACTCCCGGATTTCCTGACGCCCCCCCCATCGGCCCCGCCCTCGGCCCGCGCCATCGCTCCCATCGGCTCGCCTCTTTCTGGTCAGGACCAAAAATGGCGATTTTGGTCTTCGCCAGACACAAATCGAATTCGCCAAGACCAAAAATGGCGATTTTGGTCCTGACCAGAATATGGAGGACCAACTTTTTATCAAAAGTCTTTGATAGACGGATTTATATTCACATATTTGTTGTGAGTAGGCGCAGAAGAAGAAGAGCACTTTTTTGTGCCCAATGAATATTAAACAAATTGAGGAGCACCGCTCCATGCCCTTAGGGGACTACCACCTGTGTACAAACGGGTGGTCGGAAGGAAAACTATTCCACACTGCAGAGCAATATGCCTTTGGTATGGCGACTATTGCTCTAATGACACTTAAATTCGGCGTGAAGGTTTGTTCGTTCGAACTCATGCCGAACCATGTTCACATGCTGTTGACCGGAACCGGTCAGCAGTGTCTTGATTGTTATTATTATCTGGTCAAGAGAATCAATAAAAAGCTGAAAGCGGACGGATATCCGCCCTTGCCGCCAGATTATGGATTCAAACTAATTCCCATCGAAGACGACCATTCCCTTCGCCGTCACATTATTTACCTCATGCGCAACAAGTATGAGAAGGGGGTATGCACGCCCTGTGGCCACATGTGGGGAACCGGCTATCTGGTTTACAATCAACTTGCGGAGGTGATTACCGGTACAAGAGTTAAAGACATGAAGGTCAGATGGTTGGAGCGAAGAATCGGTTCGCGCATTCCCCTGCCGGAAGAATGGGTAGTCCATCCCGTCCTGGGAATACTTCCGTCCAACTATGTTGATGTGAGGCGAATCCTTGACTTGTTTCCCACGGTCAAAGACTTCATGACCGCCATGGTGAAAGACTACGAATCTTTCGTCCGCATTTCCGAATCCACCGGCGAAACGATGGAATGGTCCGAACCGGAGGTGAAGGATGTCCTGTCACGCCTGTGTGACGTGCTGTTCCCTCAAAAACGCCTCTATCACCTGACCCCGGAAGAGAAATGTCGTCTTGCCGTGCAGGCCGATGACAAGTATCACATTCCAACCCATCTGCTGGCCAGGATACTCTACATCTCCGAATACATTATCCGGCAAGCCATCAACTCCAAGGACTACGGCTTTCGAAAAAGGTAATCTGGTCAGGACCAAAAACGGCGATTTTGGTCTTCGCCAGACACAAATCGAATTCGCCAGGACCAAAAATGGCGATTTTGGTCCTGGCGGGGTGCTGGAGACGGCATGATGCTGCGCGCTGGCGTTGCGATGGCCGGAGAAATTGACAAAAAAGCCCGACCATGGGCCGGGCAAAACAAAAACAAGTATCAAAACATTTACTTCATCCAGCGGTCGAGCCAGTCGAAGTAGGAGCGGTGCCAGTAGAGGGCGTTCTGGGGCTTCAGGATCCAGTGGTTCTCTCCGGGGAATACAATCAGTTTGGAGGGAACACCCATCATCTGGGCGGCATTGAAGGCGGCCATGCCCTCGTCGTAAGGGACACGGAAGTCGGAACCGCCATGGATGCAGAGGATGGGCGTATGCCAGTTACGGACCAGTTTATGGGGAGAGTTGGCGTAGTGGCGGATGGCCTCGGCCTTCTTGCTCCAGGGAGAGCCGGGCTGCTTGAGGCCGCCGAATGTGATGCCGTCCGCGGCGGGACCTGTCTGGCCTTCCTCATAGGCGTATTCCATGGGGATTCCGCCATTGTCCCAGTTGGGGAACCACATTTCCTCGGTGGTCATGTACATGTGCTCCTCGTTGAAGATGCCGGCATGGGCGATGAAGCAGTCGTACACATCCTTGTGGATACCGGCCAGGTAATAAACGCTGTAGCCGCCATAGGAGGCGCCGCAGGCAGCCACGCCGGAAACATACGGCTCGGCCTTGATATTCCGCGCCGCGGTGAGATAGTCCTGCATGTTCAGGCCGATGTAGTCTCCGGAAATCTGCTCGCACCAGGGCTGGCCGAATGCCGTGGTTCCGCGGCGGTTGGGAAGGACCACCACATAACCCTGATGGGCCATGAGCATGTAGTTCCAGCGGTAACTCCAACCCTGCGAAAGCGTGCCCTGGGGGCCGCCCAGGCAGATCTCAATGGCGGGGTATGTCTTGGAAGCGTCGAATTTCGGGGGATACAGCACCCAGGTGAGCATCTTCTGGCCGTCCACAGTCGTGAGCCATCGGGCCTCGGTCTCGTGTTTGTCCAGCTGGTTCAGCAGGTGCTCGTTCTCGTAGGTGAGCTGCTTTACGGAATTGTCGGTCACGGCCACCAGCTCCGTGGGGAAGTCCATGGAAGCGTAGGTGGTAAGGAGCGTTCCGTCCTGCAGGACGCCGAACGGGGAGCCGAAGTCGAACCAGAGGGTGTCGGACGTGAGGCGCACAGGCTCCTGGCCGGGAATGACATTGAAGATCCCCTGGATACCCTCGGCCAGGGCGGCAAAGAAGATGGACTGGCCGTCGGCCGCCCATACGGGACCATCCACGTTGTACTTGAAGGAAGCGGAGAGGTCGCAGATATCGGTCACGAGGGGATTGGCGCTCTGGCCTTCCCCTTCCTCTTCGTATGCGACCTCGCCCATCATCAGGCGCACTTTGTCGGCCTCATAGCCGTCGCGCTCCATGGAAAGCCACAGCAGACGGCTGCCGTCCGGGCTCCATACGGGATGCGTGTCATATCCGCCTGCAAACGTAACCTGAGAAGTCTCGCCGGTGAGGGGGCAGTAGATGTAGATGCAGGTATTGGTGGAGAAGGCGTACTGCTTGCCGGTGAGCTTCTTGCAGCTGTAGGCGATGTATCGGCCGTCGGGGCTCCAGGAGAGGTCCGCGATATCCCCGAAGGGGCCGTTGGGCAGTTCAAAGAGCTCGCCGTCCAGGATGTCCAGGCCTTCTTTCACCACGCCGTTGCCCAGCGTAGCCAGGAAGGTGTGGTTGATGTCCGTGCGCCAATGGTCCCAGTGGCGGTACATCAGGTCCTCGGTGGCGTAGGCCTCGGCCTTGTCCAGGGCAGGGTCCGTGTCGGAGGGCACTTCCACGGCGCTGTGTACCGTGGAGACGTACAGCAGCTGGGATTCGTCGGGGGAGAGGAGGTAGTCGTCGATGCCTTTCTCCACGTCCGTGAGCTGCGTGCGCTTGCCCAGTTTTCCGTCATTGTAGGCCGCCTTGTAAAGCTGGCCGCCCTGCAGGAAGAAGATGCTCTTCCCGTCCTTGCTCCACCGGGCCGATGCGATGCTCTTCCCGTCCATGGTGAGCTGGGTAGGGTCTCCGCCCGTCACGGGGATGGTGAAAAGGTTGCGGACGCTGCGGTTGGCGGCGATGTCCGTGTAGCTCACTCCGTAGAGGATGGTCTTGCCGTCGGGGGAGAGCTGAGGGTCGGACAGGCGTCCCAGGGAGAGGAGAACCTCCGGAGTCATGTGCCCGTCCGTAATCTGGAGATCGGAGGGGCCGATGTAGCCTTTCTGCGGTTTCATTTCGTTGCTCGAGCAGGCGACGAGGGCGAGCGCAGCCGCCGCCGTCGCAAAGATGTTAGTTTTCATATAATTGAATTGCGTTGTTCAATGCTTGCCGGACAGCCTCGCGCAGCTCCGCAGGTTCCAGCACTTCCAGCCGGTCGGCCCGTTTGCAAAGCTCCATCAGGAAGTTGGGGTTGGGAATGACGCGGAGCGCAAAGAGATTCGGGCCGATGGACACCTGGCTCGGGTGCAGCGGCAGATCCTGCAGATAGGCCGATTCACGCTCCGTCGCCCGGAGCTTGACCAGCACCGGCGTTTCCCCTTCCGGCAGATAAATGCCGTAGCTGTCCCGGAAGAGTTCATCCACGTCGAAGTCCCGGGGCATCTTGAAGCTGCCTCCCGTGCGTTCCAGGGCCTTGATGCGGTCCAGCGCATAGGTGCGCAGCTGCCCGGCTTCCTCACTCCAGGCCACCAGATACCAGCGTTTTTCAAACTCCTTCACGGCATACGGCCGGATGGTCCTGGCGTCTGTTTCCCGGGAGAGGTATTTCCGGTATTCAATCCGGAGGACGGCGTTGTCCAGCATGGCCTGCATGGCCACGGTGAGCCACTTCTGGCCGGAGGGGACATCCTCTACGGCCACGCGTCCGCTCAGGCGCTCCTTCCCCAGGGTGAGCAGGCTGTTGACGGTAAAAGTATTGATAAGATAGTCCACGGCTTCGCGCTTGTCCACCGCGCTTTCTCCCCGGTCTATCCGGTAGCGGTTGGTGCTGCGGTCGCAGGTGATGGCCACCCCGAACACTTCTTCCACCGCCGCCCGGTGATTGACAAAGCTCCTGCGCGGATAGACAGTCCCGTAGCGGGACTCCCAACGGCTCTGGAACTGGGGCCAGGTAAGGCCTGCATCCCCCGCTTCCACGAAGGTCTGCACCATGAAAATGTATTTTTCCACCAGTTCCGGAACCATAGCTTACAAAATTACGAAAGATTTCGCAATTATCCTTGTCCTGCCGGCTGTAGAATGGTTGGCATAGGTTTTGAAACTTATCCCGCCCGGAAAAAAATTAAAACCTATATAGTATGAAAAGAGGATTTATGACCGTTATGCTCTCGGTACTGGCAGGTGGAATTGCCGCCTACGCAGTGGTGAGAGCTACCGTTCCCGAGCTGGTTCCGGCCCAGCAGGTCAAAGATGCAGAAGGCAATACGGTAGAATACCGGACTGTCAATTTGGCAGAAAGCGATTACCCGGATTTCACTTATGCGGCGGAGAGCGCCGTGGAAGCTGTCGTTTACGTGGAGGTGACCGTCCGTCAGCAGTATCAGCTGAACGATCCCTTCTTCCGCTTCTTCTTCGGCGATGAATACGCCAAGCCGCAGTCCCGCGAGCAGAAAGGCAGCGGCAGCGGTGTCATCATCCGCCCGGACGGCTATATCGTGACCAACAACCATGTTGTCTCCGGCGCTACCAGCATCCAGGTTACGCTCAATAACAACCAGCAGTACGAAGCTACCGTCGTGGGTACGGACCCTGTAACGGATGTCGCCATCATCAAGGTGGACGCCGCCGGCCTTCCCACCATCCCGATGGGGGACTCCGACAAACTGCGCCTGGGAGAGTGGGTGCTGGCCATCGGCTCACCTCTGGGCGCGCAGCTGCGCTCCACGATCACCGCCGGCATCGTCAGCGCCAAGGGCCGCAGCATGCCCGACTATTCCGGTGAGTTCAAGATCGAGTCCTTCATCCAGACGGATGCGGCGGTGAACCCCGGCAACTCCGGTGGCGCCCTGGTGAACAAGAAGGGCGAACTGGTGGGTATCAACACCGCCATCGTTTCCCAGACGGGTTCCTATACCGGCTACTCCTTCGCCGTCCCCGTGAACATCGTCAAGCGTGTGGCCGAGGACCTCATGGACTTCGGCAGCGTAAAGCGCGCTGTCCTTGGCATTTCGATGGGTTCCGTCGATAAAAAGTTTGCCGATGAAATGAAACTTTCCGCCGTGTCCGGCGTATATATTAACGAGGTTTTGAAGGGAAGTGCCGCCGAAAAGGCCGGCCTCAAGAAGAACGACGTCATCATCTCCATTGACGGTCAGAAGATTACGGACGCTTCTTCGGTGCAGGCCAAGGTGGGCAGTTATCACCCCGGAGACAAAGCAGTCATCACCTTCATCCGCAACGGCAAGCAGCAGCAGGCCACGGTTACGTTCCAGAGCTCTGCCCTGCAAAACGGCGAAACGGATGTAGATGGCACCATTGCATTCTATGGCGCCCGGCTTAAGGCAGTCAGCCCCGAAACGCTGAAGACCAGAGGCCTCAAAGGCGGTGTGGAGATTGTCTCCCTGGCCAGCGGCAAAATGATGGAAGCCGGAGCCCAGCAGGGGAGTATCATCCTGTACGTGAACGGCGAACCCGTTTCAAAACCCGAAGATGTCGTTGCCAAGGCGAAGAAAGCAACCCGCGCCATCTATGTGGAGGGTGTGGATCAAAACGGACGGACTTTCTACTTCGGCTTCGGCAAGTAAGTAGAAAGAAACCGTAACCGTTAAACGAATGAGGCAATTAAAAATTACCAAGTCCATCACCAACCGCGAAAGCGCGTCGCTGGACAAGTACCTGCAGGAGATCGGCCGCGAAGAGCTGGTCACCCCGGACGAAGAAGTGGAACTGGCACAGAGGATCCGTAAAGGAGACCAGGAAGCCCTTGAGAAACTTACCCGCGCAAATCTGCGTTTCGTGGTGTCCGTGGCCAAGCAGTACCAGAACCAGGGTCTCAGTCTTCCGGACCTTATCAACGAAGGCAACCTGGGTCTGATCAAAGCCGCCGAGAAGTTCGATGAAACCCGTGGTTTCAAGTTCATCTCCTACGCCGTGTGGTGGATTCGCCAGAGCATTCTGCAGGCCCTCGCAGAGCAGAGCCGTATCGTCCGTCTGCCCCTCAACCAGGTGGGTTCCCTGAATAAGATCAACAAGGCCCTCACCCGTTTTGAGCAGGAAAACGAACGCCAGCCTACGAACGAGGAACTCTCCGAGATGATCGACGTCCCCAAGGACAAGATTTCCGATACCCTGCGTGTGGGCTCCCGTCACGTCAGCGTGGACGCTCCCTTCGTGGAAGGAGAGGACAACAGCCTGCTGGATGTCATTCCCAACGATGACTCCCCGTCCGCAGACCGTGGCCTGGTAAACGAAAGCCTCAATACAGAAATCGAGCGCGCCCTGAGCACCCTCACGGACCGTGAGCGTGAAATCATCAAGAGTTTCTTCGGCATCGGCTGCCAGGAAATGACGCTTGAGGAAATCGGCGAGCGTTTCGGCCTCACCCGCGAGCGTGTGCGCCAGATCAAGGAGAAGGCTATCCGCCGTCTCAAGAGCCCGTCCCGCAGCAAACTTCTTAAGAGCTACCTGGGATAATGAGCGCAGAGCAGTTTATTCAGCAGAAGGCCGCAGCGGCCATTCTGGCAATCTATGGAACTGAAGTGGCGGAAACGTCACTTCAGGTTTCTGTTACCCGCAAGGAGTTCGAGGGAGATTACACGCTGGTCACGTTCCCTCTTCTGAAGATCACCCGTCAGGCTCCCGACGCCACCGGCAATGCCATCGGCCAGTGGCTGGTGGACAATGTGCCGGAGATATCGGCCTTTAACAGCGTGAAAGGTTTCCTGAACCTGTCGTTCTCGCCGGTTTACTGGAATGAGAGTCTTCAGGCCATGGCTTCCGACGAAGCCTTTGGCCAGCTGCCCTCCACCGGCAAGCGTATCATGGTGGAGTTCTCTTCCCCCAACACGAACAAGCCCCTTCACCTGGGCCATATCCGTAATAATCTTTTGGGAGACAGCGTGTCCCGCATCCTCAAGGCGTGCGGCAACGAGGTCATCAAGGCAACGCTGGTGAATGACCGCGGCGTACATATCTGCAAGAGCATGTATGCCTGGGAGAAGCTGTTTGACGGCGCCACCCCCGAAAGCACCGGCAAGAAAGGCGACCACCTGGTGGGAGACTGCTATGTGGCCTATGCCAAAATGGAAAAGGAGCACCCGGAAATCATTGACGAGGTGCACAAGATGCTGGTGGACTGGGAAGCCGGGGACCCGCATGTACGGGAGCTCTGGACCATGATGAACGGCTGGGTGTTCAAGGGATTTGACGAGACCTACAAGGCTCTGGGCATTTCCTTTGACAAGGTGGACTATGAGCACGATACTTACCTTCTGGGTAAGGAATTGGTCCAGAAGGGCCTGGATATGGGCGCCTTCGTGAAAGATCCCGACGGCTCCGTATGGTGCGACCTCACCGCCGACGGCCTGGACCGCAAGCTCGTTCTCCGCGGAGACGGAACCTCCGTCTATATCACCCAGGACCTGGGCACCGCCGAGCGCCGCTTCGCTAACTACAATCTGGATTCCCACGTGTATGTGGTGGGTAATGAGCAGGACTACCACTTCCAGGTGCTCAAGCTCATCCTGGCCAAGCTGGGCTTTGACTGGGCCAGCCAGATCTACCACCTCTCCTACGGCATGGTGGAGCTTCCGGAAGGCAAGATGAAATCCCGCGAGGGGACAGTCGTCGATGCCGACGACCTCATCCAGAGCATGTACGAGGAAGCCAAAAAGACCTCCGAGGAAAGCGGCAAGCTGGCCGATATGTCCGAAGAGGAGAAGGACCGTCTGTATCACATGATCGGCCTGGGCGCCCTGAAGTATTTCATCATCAAGGTGGATCCCAAGAAGACCATGCTCTTCAACCCCAAGGAGTCTATCGACTTCAACGGCAACACAGGTCCCTTCATCCAGTACACGCACGCCCGTATCTGCAGCATTCTGCGCAAGGCTACCGTGTCCTTCGGCCCGGCCGATGTCCTGGGCGTCGAGCCCTCGGCCAAAGAAGTGCGTCTGGTGAAGCTGCTGGGCCTCTATCCCGCCAAGGTGGCCGAGGCCGGCGCCGCGCTGAGCCCTGCCGTCATCGCCAACTACGCCTACGACCTGGCCAAGGAGTTTAACCAGTACTATCACGACACTCCCATCCTGAAGGAATCCGACGAGGCCGTCCTCAAATACCGCCTCGCCCTCATCGCCCTCATGGCCCGCGTCCTCAGAAGCGCCATGGCCCTCCTGGGCATCGACCTCCCTGAGCGCATGTAACTTTCGCTGGTGCGTAAGTTGCTGCTCCTCAGCGCTTTATAACTCCACGGGTGCACCGTACGGTGCACCCGTGGTTGCGTATCGGTCTGAAAGACAGGGAGTTGCGAAGCAGGGCCGATGGCTATCGCTTTTGCCCGATTTTTCGTATCTTTGCAAGTTATGTTAAAAGACTTCACGAAAATCATGCGGCAGTATGCCGCTCCGTATAAGGGACATCTGGCGGGAGCCGTCGTGCTCAACATTCTCAGCGCCGTGTTCAATATTTTCTCGTTCGCCCTGCTGGTGCCCATCCTCAATATCCTGTTCAGGGTGGACAGCACGGTCTATGAGTTCATTCCCTGGGACAGCGACCTGGCTTTCAAGGACAAGGCCATCAACAACTTCTACTACTACGTGTCGGATATCGCCGCCACGTACGGAGCCGGCGCCACCCTGTTTATGCTGGCGGGTATCATGATTTTCTTCACTGCCCTCAAAACCAGCTGCTACTTCGGATCCAACGCCGTGATGATCCCCATCTCCACGGGAATCGTGAAGGAACTCCGTTGCCGCATCTACAACCGCATCCTAAGCCTGCCCATCGGCTTCTTCACCGAGGAACGGAAGGGCGACATCGTGGCCCGCATCACCGGGGACGTGTCGGAAGTGGAAAACTCCATCCTGGCATCCATTTCCATGCTCATCAAGGATCCCATCCTCATTGTCATTTACTTTGGCTTCCTCACCTGGGTGAGCCCGGAGATGATGGCCTTCACCATTGTGTTCGCACCGGCCTTCGTATGGGTGATGGGCCTCATCGGCAAGCAGCTCAAGCGCAGCTCGCTTGAGGCGCAGGCCCTGTGGTCGGACACCATGAGCCAGGTGGACGAAACCCTGGGCGGCCTGCGCGTCATCAAGGCCTTCAATGCCGAAAAGACCATGCGTGCCCGCTTCCAGGATATCACGGACCGCATGCGCCGCAAGATTGCCCGCGTGAGCACCCGGCAGGCGACCGCACACCCCGTGAGCGAGTTCCTGGGCACGGTCATGCTCATGATCGTGCTCTGCGTAGGCGGCGTCATGATCATCAACGGCAAGGGCCTCTTCGGCCAGAGCAATTTCATGGACGCCTCCACCTTTATCTATTTCCTGGTGATTCTCTACTCCGTCATCGAGCCCATCAAGGAACTGTCCCGCGCCGCATACGGCGTGCGTAAGGGCCTGGCTTCCATGGAACGCATCAACAAGGTGCTGGAGGCCGAGAACCCCATCAAGGATCCCGCCCAGCCCAAGCCCCTCACCGCTTTTGAGCACAGCATCCGGCTGGAAGACGTCTCCTTCTCCTACGACGGTTCCCGCCAGATCCTGGACCATGTGAACCTGGAGATTCCCCGCGGCAAGATGATAGCCATCGTGGGTGAGTCCGGCGCCGGCAAATCCACCCTGGTGGACCTCATTCCCCGTTTCTGGGACGTGACCGGCGGCCGCATCACCATAGACGGGAAGGACCTTCGCGAGGTGAATGTGAAAGACCTCCGCGCCCTGATGGGCAATGTGAACCAGGAGCCCATCTTGTTCAACGACACCATCTTCAACAACATTGCCTTCGGCGTCGAAGGCGCCACCGAGGAACAGGTCATCGCCGCCGCCAAGATTGCCAACGCCCACGATTTCATCATGGAGAAGGAAGACGGCTACCAGACCAACATCGGCGACCGCGGCAGCAAACTCTCCGGCGGGCAGCGCCAGCGGCTTTCCATCGCCCGCGCCATCCTCAAGAATCCGCCCATCCTCATCCTGGACGAGGCCACCGCATCCCTTGATACCGAGAGCGAACGTATGGTGCAGGACGCCCTGGACAAGCTCATGAGCAGCCGCACCACCATCGCCATCGCCCACCGTCTCTCCACCATCAAGAATGCCGATGAAATCATCGTCATGCATGAAGGACACATCGTGGAGCGCGGACGCCACGAAGAACTCATCGCCCTTGGCGGCTACTATAAGAAACTCAATGACATGCAGGCGTTGTAATGAGCCAGAAGCAGAAAATAGCCTTCCGCATCCTGTTTTTCCTGTACATCGCAGCCGTGCTGTACCTGTGCTTCGGCCGCTTTGACAACGCACCGTCCATCGAACTGAACCTCTGGGGCATCCCCACCGACAAACTGGTGCATTTTTGCATGTTCTTCCCTTTCCCCATCCTGGCCTTCCTTGCCTTTGACCAGTACACCAAGACGGTTCCCCATACCCTGATGTTCGTGGGGGTAACCCTTGTTGTTGGCCTGATCATCGCCGTCGGAACGGAATGGGGCCAGGCTTCCCTGACCGACTATCGCAGCGGAGATGCGCTGGACTTTGTCGCCGACTCCGCCGCCCTTCTCCTCGGTTCTATTCTGATAACCATCTGGGATATCCGAAAACAGAAAAAATGAAGCGTTTTCTTCTGACCATCGCCCTGGCCGCAGCCTTCCTGCCTCTCCAGGCCCAAAAACCACGTGCAAAAGACTTCAACCCGGTCTGTGATTCCCTTCAACAGCGCCTCTTCCGCCGCACCGGCGTCGTGAGCTATTTCAAGGTGGACAAGGCCCTGGTGCGTGGCAACACCCTGGACCTGTATTTCTCCCAGAACTCCAGCGCTTTCCCCTGGCGCGAAGGGGACCCCGAGTGGTTCCGTGCGCAGGTGGAGTCGCTCTCCCGCGGCATCCGCCACGGTTATAAGCTGGGCAATCTCTACGCCGGAAAGCAGCTCTTCGCGGACCTTCCCATGCCCGAGCTGAAGGCCGATGGAAAACCGCTCCCTACCAGGTTCCGCGTAGCCGATCAGCGTGGAAAGACCCCTGCCCTCGTGCGGGGAGACAAGGCCTGGACGAAAGGCCTCAGCGGCCGCCACATCGCCCTCTGGCAGAGCCACGGCTATTACTACGAGGAAGAAAACGGCCGCTGGGAGTGGCAGCGTTCGCCCAATCACCGTACCCTTGAGGACATCTATACGCAAAGCTATGTGGTCCCGTTCCTCATGCCCATGCTGGAGAACGCCGGTGCCGTCCTCCTGTGCCCCCGCGAGCGCGATATCCAGACCCGGGAGGTCGTCTGTGACAACGACGAAGCCTTCGACGGCCCCCGCGGAGAAAGCGTCCGCCGCAAGGGCCGCTACAGCGAGACGGGCCGATGGACCGACGCCGGCACCGGATTCGCCGATGCGAAGGAGGTGTACGCGTTCGGGGAGAATCCCTTCACGATGGGATCGGCCCGAAAGACCGACGCCGTAGTCTCCGACAAGGCCGATGCCCCCCGCGCCGTCTGGCGCCCCGACATCCCCGAAAAGGGCGAATATGCCGTTTACGTCTCCTACAGGAGCCTTCCCGGCAGCACCACCGACGCGCGTTACACCGTCCACTGTCTGGGCGGCCGCCGGCTGCTGCACGTCAACCAGCAGATGGGTGGCGGCACCTGGGTTTATCTGGGCACCTACCTCTTTGACAAAGGGACGGACGGGTACGTGGAATTATCGGCCCGCAGCAGCGCCAAGGGGGTTGTGTCGGCCGATGCCGTCCGCTTCGGCGGCGGAATGGGAAAGGTCGAGCGCGGCGGTGAGATTTCCGGCATGCCTTCTTTCGTGGAGGGCGCGTTGTACCAACTGCAGTACGCCGGCATCGACAGCACCCTCTTCGACGACTGGAACGACGACTATACGAAAGATTATGCGGGCCGGGGCGCCTGGGTGCAGGAAATGGTTTCCCGCAAGGTGCCCGTGGACCTTTCGCTGGCCTGGCACACCGACGCTGGCACGACGCCGAACGATTCTATCATCGGCACGCTGGCCATCTATACCCGGACGAACAAGGGGGAGGTCCGCTTCCCCGGCGGCGAGGACCGCATGAACAGCCGTCTGTACAGCGATCTGGTGCAGACACAAGTTGTGAACGACATCCGTGCGCTTTACGAACCTTCCTGGACGCGCCGCCAGCTGTGGGACCGTTCCTACAGCGAGAGCCGGACGCCCAACGTGCCGGCCCTCCTGCTGGAACTGCTTTCGCACCTGAATTTTGCCGATATGCGCTACGGGCTGGATCCCTCGTTCCGCTTCACGGCCGCCCGTGCCGTGTACAAAGGCATGCTCAAGTACCTGAGCGCGCGCTACGGCTGCGACTATGCCGTGCAGCCGCTGCCGGTGCATGCCTTCAAGGTAGATTTGGTGCAGGGCAAGGCCGTCCTTAGCTGGGAACCCACGGAGGATGAGCTGGAACCTACTGCAAAGCCCGGCTTTTACAGGGTTTACACCCGCGTAGGGGACGGCGGTTTTGATGCCGGTTTTGATGTGAAGGGGACTTCGGTCACGCTTCCCATGGAGGCGGGAAAGTTGTATTCCTATAAGATTACGGCCTGTAACGAGGGCGGCGAGAGTTTCCCCTCGGAGATTCTCTGTGCGGGGTATCCTTCCCTGCAGGCCCGCCGGGTGCAGGTTGTGAACGATTTCACCCGCGTGGCACCCCCTGTGTGGTTTGATACGCCCCAGTATGCAGGCTTCCTGGACGAAACCGACAGCGGCGTTCCGTGGGGCCGGGACATTCATTTTGCGGGCCCCGTGAACGAGTTCGACCGCAGCCGTGCCTGGACCGACGATGACAATCCCGGCTTCGGCGGCAGCTATATGGACCAGGCCGGGAAACCGGTCGCCGGCAACAGCTTCGACTTCGCTGCGGCCCACGGAGCGGCCATCCTGAAGGCTGGTTATGCCGTGGAGTCTTCCAGCGCCGATGCGTTTGACGGGCTTGGCGGTGCCTTTGCCGTGGATGTGATTTGTGGCAAGCAGGTCACGACGCGGGTGGGCCGCGGTGCCGTACCGGACCGTTATCCGGTTTTCCCCGATTCCTTGCAGACTGCCCTTCGCCGCTTTACGGCTTCCGGCGGGCATGTGCTCATTTCCGGAGCATATATCGGCACCGATGCCTGGGACCATGTGTACCAGGGCGTTCCGGCGGCGCCCGAAGCGACGCGTCAGTTTGTGCGAACCGTGTTGGGGTACGAGTGGGTGACCAATGTCGGCAGCCGGTCCGGTTCCGTTCTGCCTGTCCGGGGCAGCGGCCTGCCCCTGGTGCATTACAACCGTTCCTGGAGCCCTTCCGTGTATCGGGTGGAGAGCCCGGACGGCATCAAGCCTGCCGGCCCCGGGGCCTCTGTTCTCATGCGTTACGGAGACAGCGCCCACATCGGAGCCGCTACCTGGTACAACGGCCCCGGCTACAAGGTGGCCGCCTTCGGGTTCCCGCTGGAAACCTCTCCGGAGATGGAGAGCCTGCTCCGGGTGGTGCTGGAAAAGTTTTAGGATAATTGAATGTTGTTCGATATGAAAAAGATTCTGCTTGTTGTGTTGGCGGCGCTGTCGTTGACGGGATGCCGGTATCAATTGGATCCATACGAGAGTGTGGGAAACGACGGGGCCAGGATGAACATCAACGGGGACAAGTACCTGATGTATAATGACTACTCTGTCAGCTATTCCGGCAACATGTTTTCTTTAACGGGGACGGTCGCTTCCGCCCTTCCGGAGAAAGAGCCGTATATTTTTACCCTGGCCCTGGAAGATAGTGAGCCGCTGACGACGGGCAAGGTATATCCCCTGCAGCAGGAGTCGGTGAAGTTTGTGTTTCGGGATACCCGCACCGTTTATCCGACGGGCTGGATTGAGTTTACGGCAATAGGCGGAGGGATTTCCGCCAGATTCGAAGTGTTTGAAGAAGGATTTGAAGTAAGGCACGGCTTTTTCCGTGTAATTCCCAGGTACTAGCCATGAAGAGATTTATCCTTTCCATTATCGTGCTGCTGGGTGCGTTCACGGCGGCATCGGCCCAGAATTGGAACGTCGAAATCGGCCTGTCGTACCCCCTGCTGGACCGCGGGAGTGATGATGATGTCTCCGGCCGTGTCTATAGCAACTCCGAAATCACTTTTGCACATTCCTCCCGCCAGCACGCCGTCATTCTTCCGACTGTAGGGCTGTCGGCCGGCTATTCATTTAACAATACGCCCTTCTGCGTGCGTATGAATGTGTATGCCAACTTTGCCTTCAATACACTGGAAGGCGGCCCCGCCCTGCTGCAGGAGCGCGAAACCATCCTATACGTGATGCCGGAATTCCGTGTGTATTACCACAAGGCCTCCTTCCTGAGCCTGTACGGCAGCGTGAGCGCTGGTCTCCGTACCCGTACCTTCGAGGAAACCCTGTCCGGCGACACGGTGAGCAAGACCGACTGCCGCTTCAGCTGGCAGATATCGCCCTTCGGCATGGAAATCGGCGGAAATGTCTATGCCAATATGGTCTTAGGCTACGGCTGGACCGCCGGCCTCTTCGCCCTGGGTGTGGGTTACCGCTTCTAAAGCACCAGCAGGGGAGAGGCGATGCCCCGCTTGAGTACGCGCAGAGAGATGGTGCCGGGCTTCACGCCGGCGGCCTGAAGGGCGGCGCGGGCGCTGTCGTAGGCCAGTTCGGGTGTGTTGTTGTTGCCGCTGAGGTGGCACAGGAACAGATTCCGGAGCCCGGGATGCATGAACTGGCCGATCGCCTCGGCGCAGGCGTCGTTGG